>DFBF01000222.1:21005-22559 GCA_002367285.1 Rhodobacteraceae bacterium UBA3087
CCAGGCGTCTTCCAGCACGTTGCCTTGCACCCAAATGCGCGGCAGAGGCAGCGACAGGCTCGCCCCAACCGTCCAGCGGCATTCAAGCGGTGCCTGGTTGTTGCAGATCCAACGCGGATCGTCCGGGTTGTGCGCCGCATAGGTCAGACCAAAGCTGGAGCCATCACCCTGGAACGGGTCCGTCACGATGACAACATCGCCCGGCTGCAAGCTGCCGGAAATCACCTGTGGTTGCAGATAGAATTCGGCATGCCCCGTACCGGGAATGGCCTGATCGATGGTCTTTTCCAGTGCCATATCGACATTGGCCGCAACGGGCGGTTCAAAGTCGACACAGACCGGGTCCAACAGCGTGCCGTCGCCAAGGTTGCCAATGGCACAGTTCTGCATGTCCGGCAGCGCATCCAGGGTCGGGAAACTGACCGTCGTGGTCAGGGTCGCCTGATTGCCCATGTTGTGCAGATCTGCTCCGGTAATGGCACAATCCACCTGCGAGGCTTGCGCCCCCAACAGCTCCTCTGGGGCGCAGGTGAACCCTGGCCCGCCTGTGCCAGACAACAAAACCATGCCGCCCGTATCCGGGTGGCCCAGCGCATCGGACACCGAAATCGCACCGGGTGTCGGCGGACCGGTCTGGGTCACCGTGATGGTGCAGGTGGTGGTATACAGCGCCGCGCCTTCGACCGGCTGTTCGCAGCTCTTGTCCAGCGTCACCTGGGGTTGCGGCGCATCGGGGCCCGAGACCACGATCGGCACACAAACCTGTTCGGCCGCGACCACGCCGCCATACAGCGACGCGTTCAGGCAGTTGGTCAAATCCGAGGCATCCGCGCCGTGATCACCCAGCAGGGTCGAGGTGACCGTCACGCTCATCGTGCCACCTGCTGCGATCAGATCATCGGTCGCGATCATGCATTGCCCGGTGGGCAGATTGCCCGGCGACGGCATATAGGTGTCCTGACAGGTCCAGGCCGGATCAGATGGGTTCATGAACCCGCCAGGTGTGGTGATGGACCATTGGTTGCCGGGAACGCCATTAAGCGCGTCAAACAGGAACAGCTGTCCGCCCGGTTGCAGGTTGGTGCCTGTCACCGTCAGCGCGCAGGTCAGCAGCATTTCGGGTTCGTTATACAGCGCGGTGCAGGATTTTGAGACCTCAAGCGCGGGATCGCCGATGTCGCTCCCCGATTCCCCACCGGTTTCCTCGCCTAGATCCAGATCGACACAGGACCGACCCAAGACGGTGTCCGGGCTCATCCCGGCCAGACCCGCCGGCACTTGGGCAGGATCGTTCAGATCAAACCCGCCCAACGGCGTGTCATCAGGCACCAGCATCGCCATGGCGCAGTTTTCGATGTCATACAGACCATCGTTGCCATAGAAATGCATCGCGTTGACGGTGAAGGTCTGCACCTCGTTCGGGGCCAGGGTCATGTCCATGACACAGGCAGCCGGGTTCAGCAGCGGCAGACAGCTGGCAGGCACCGCATTGGGCGATCCGGTCAGCCCGGTCACCACACCATTGGCAGCCCCATTCGTCATCTGCTCCAACAA
>DFBF01000288.1 GCA_002367285.1 Rhodobacteraceae bacterium UBA3087
CCTGCGCCCGCGATCGGCAATCGACGCTCGTATGGCGATGCCTGCCTGAACGGCGAAGGCGCGGTGATCGACATGACGCGGATGGATCGCATCATATCCTTTGACCGCGACACCGGCGTGGTCGAGGTCGAAGCGGGCATTACCATTGCTGACTTGGCGCGGCTGTTTGCACCGCAGGGCTGGTTGCCCGCCGTCATGCCCGGCACCGGCTTTGCCACGGTTGGTGGCTGTATCGCCCATGATGTGCATGGCAAAAACCACCACAATGCGGGCAGTTTTGGCCAACATGTGCTGTCGGTGACCCTGCTGCACGGCGACAAACGCACTGTTGCCACACCCACGAAGAACAAGACGCTGTTTCGCGCCACCATGGGCGGGCTGGGACAGACCGGCGTGATCGCCAGCGCGACCTTACAGATGAAACCCTGCGTCGGGGACGTGATGATGGTCACCGAACGGCGCGCCGAAGATTGGGACGAGTTTCTGTCGCTGCTAGACGGGTCATCCGCCACCTATACGGTTGGCTGGATCGATGCGGCGGCCACCGGCGACAAGCTGGGGCGCGGCATTCTGGAAGAGGCCGAGCTGGCCGCCGGTCTGGTGCCTGCGCCCAAACCGTCCAAGAAAATCCCGCTGGACGCGCCGGGGTTCGTCTTGTCGGCGCCCGTGGTAAAGCTGTTCAACAGCCGGTACTATCGCCGCGTGCCCGCTGCGGGCCGCTCCAGCGTCAAACCGATCGACGACTTCTTCTTTCCGCTGGATAAGATCCACGACTGGAACCGGCTGTACGGCAAACGCGGCTTTCACCAGTTCCAGGCGGTTGTGCCGTTGAACGCCGCCCCTGCCCTGCGCGACATGCTGGACCTGATCGCCGGATCACAGCTGGCATCCCCCCTGGCTGTGCTGAAACGCATGGGACCGGGACGTGCCGGGCATATGTCCTTTCCGATGGAAGGCTATACCCTGGCCGTCGATTTCCCCGCCCGCGCGGCCGCACTAGAGCTGATCGAAATGCTGGACGGCATGGCGGCGGACGCAGGAGGCCGCGTCTATCTGGCCAAGGATGCGCTGGCTGATGGTGCGTCGGTCAAGGCAATGTACCCAGAACATGCCGATTGGGTCGCCGCCACGGACAAGGCCGACCCGGACCACCACATGGAAACCGACATGACCCGCCGTTTGGGGTTGAGGAGCGCAACATGAACCAGAGCATGGATCAGACTTGGATCATTCTTGGGGCGACATCGTCCATGGCGCGGGCCTTTGCGCGTCGCGTTGCCGCCGATGGCGCCACCGTTCTGCTGGCGGGCCGGGACATGGAAGACCTGCGCAAGACCGCTGGCGATCTGGTCGCGCGCGGCGGGCAAGCCGAAGCGCTTGCCTTTGATGCGCGCAAACCCGACAGTTTTGCGCCGATCCTTGCGCGTGCCGAACAGGAAGCTGGCCAGATCAACGCCGCCGTCTTTGTCGGATCTATGCCCGACCAGGCGGTGATCGATGCTGATCCCACGCTGATCGACGGCGTGGTCACCGACAGTTTCACCGGCCCCGCGCATCTGTTGCAGATGCTGGCCCCCGTGATCGAGGCGCGCGGATGTGGTGACATTGTTGGCGTTGGCTCGGTCGCAGGCGACCGGGGCCGCGTTGGCAACTATGTATACGGCGCCGCAAAAGCCGGGTTCGCCACATACCTGTCAGGCCTACGCAACCGCTTGACCCGCGCGGGCGGCCATGTGGTCACCGTGAAACCGGGTTTTGTCGACACCGCCATGACCTGGGGCATCGAAGGCATGTTTCTGGTCGCCAGCCCCGATCAGGTCGCGGGCGAGATTCTGAACGCCGTCACCAAGGGCAAGAACGTCGTCTATACCCCGTTTTTCTGGCGCTATATCATGCTGATCATTCGGATGATCCCGGAACCGGTGTTCAAGAAGATGTCGATCTGACCGCTCAGCCGATCCCAAACCAGTCCTGCCACAGCCCGGCCGCGTAAAACATGATTGACAGCGTGATCAGCAACAGTCCGATGCCGCGTTTGTCTTTCATGGCGAACAGGATCGGGTCATAGTCCTGTTTGCCGCGATAGCCCAGCCGCACCATGCGGATCTGCCACCAGGCGATGGGCAGCAAGGCCAGCCATAACAGCCATTGCGTCGGGTACAGCACCACGGCCTGGGCTGAAAAGCTGTAGAGGAAGAAAGCCAGAAGCGCGGCCATCACCCCCAGTTGGGCAAAACGCAACAGCGCCTTGCGATCCGGGCGCGCATATCCCCGCCCCGGCAGGCGGTCGTCAGTGGTGGCCAGGGTCAGTTCCGTCAAGCGTTTGACCGCCCCCAGCGCCAGGAAGGTCGGAAAGATGAAGGCGATCAGGTATCCTGACACCGCCAGCCCCGTCGCCATCGCCCCCGCCGTGACCCGCAGCGTATAGAGCGACGCCAGCATGACGATATCGGCCCAACGCATGCGCTTCAGACGCAAGGAATAGGCCAGCGAGACGGACATATAGAGTGCCGTGACCAGAAAGAACGGCAAGCCCAGCGCGGCACCAAGGCCCAAAGCAATGATCGCCAGCCCGACACAGGTCATCATGCCCACCCGTATGGGCACCGCGCCCGAGGCAAACGGGCGGTGGCGTTTCTTGGTATGCAACCGGTCGGCCTCGAGGTCCAACAGGTCATTTACCACATAGATCGACGAGGCGGCGGCGGAAAACGCGACCATGCCCAGCAACACCATGATCAGTGTCGCCATGTCGAACGCGTGGGCCGCAATCATCGGCACGAACAGCAGGATGTTCTTGACCCACTGATGCGGGCGTATCGCGCGCAGCAGGTCGCGCGCGCGCCAGCCACCCGGAAAGCTCTGCACCGGTTTGCCCGCCGCGGCCAGAGCGCGGGCCGATGGTTCATCCCCGACCACCAGCGCCGTATCAGCCTGGGTCCAGATCGCACGATCGGCGGCCTCGTTGCCCGCATAGTCAAAGCCGCCTTCGCCATAAGCTGCGGCCAATGCCTCGGCCTTGGCGGCGCCTTTCAGGTTCACCGTGGTATCCGAGGCAAAGATGCGGCCTGACAGGTTGTGATCGGCGGCAAGCTGGGTGACCAGCGTGTGATGCGAGGCCGAGGCCAGCACCACCTCGCGCCCCTGCCCGGCGGCGGCGACAGCCAGTTCGGCGATCTCGGGCGTGACCGGCATCAGGTCGGTGCGCAGGGTGACGATCCGGGACAGCTCAGCCTTTAGAACCTGTGGCTGGCCGACATGGCGCAACGTGGCCAATGTGGCGATGGGATCCTGGCCCAACCCGGCCCAGAAGCATTCAAACAACATGTCAGTGCGCAGAAACGTGCCGTCGACGTCCAGCACCAGCGGGTGGTGCTCAGCCATTTGCAGCCTCGCGCACCGCAAAGACGCAGCCATCGGTGATCAGTTGCGGCGGCGTCAGGCACAATCCGCGCGCCACCCGCCAGGCGGCCAGCACCTTAGGCACATAGGCACGGGTTTCGGCAAAGGGCGGCACGCCCTCGTGCTGCGCCACGGCCCCCTCGCCAGCATTATATCCGGCCAGGGCCAGGATCGCGTCGCGCTCAAAATGCTCCAGCAACCAGGCCAGGTATTTCACCCCGCCCGCGATGTTCTGCGTCGGGTCAGAGGCATCCGTGACACCAAACCGCTCGGCGGTGGCCGGGATCAGCTGCATCAGCCCCTGCGCGCCCGCACTGCTTTCGGCCCCGGTGCGCCCACTACTTTCCACCGCGATCAGCGCAATGACCAGCGCCGGGCTGACATCGGTGCCGACAGTTGCACGCAGGATGTCCAGCCCGTGGGCCTGGGCGATATCCTGAAGATGTTGCAAACGGGGCTGAGGCACACCATCGCGCGCATCCATCGCGGCCAGGGCGCGCGCCATGTTGGCTGGGCCAGCCTTGGCAGTTTCCGCGTCAACCGCCGCCCAGAACCATTCCCAGCCGGTCAACACGGGGGTGACAGGCCCGGCCTCGGGCTGAGCAGCCGCAGACGGCGCCGCCGCCTGTTCGGCCGGGTCGATCTGTACGATGGTGCGCTTTTCACCCGGCTTGGGCACGACGACCCGTTTAAAGGTAAAATCCTTGAACGGTGGCGGCCCGTCGGCGCGCACCGGTGTTGCGGCACACAAGGCCACAAACAGGGGTATATATATAAAGGGACGCATTTGGCGCCTCTGCTGTCTGCCTCGGGGGATCTTGTTTTGCCGAAACCATCGCAGAATCCGGCGAAAAGGGCCAGTTTTTCCTTCTGCTTCAAGGCCTCAAACCGGCCACTTCAAAAGAAACGCAAGACGAAGTAAAAATCTAATAACTTTTAAACCGTTTAATTTCAGTGAGTTACTGAAAATTTTTACAATTTTTACGGTCCGCGCAAAAACGTCCGAATGCCGCCCAAATGCCGCCCCATTTAGGGGGCCATATACACCCATACCAAGCAACGAGACGAACTGGTTCACAGGCAGTTCGGAACAAAGCGACGGTAGGAACTGAAAACTGACTGAACACCTTTCGGAGGGACACAACATGAAACTGTTCAATAAATTCTTCAATGACGAATCTGGCGCCGTAACTGTCGACTGGGTTGTGCTGACCGCTGCGATCGTTGGCCTGGGCATCGCCGTTCTGACATCGGTTTCGACCGGCACCACCTCGCTGGCCGACACGATTTCGGGCGAGCTGGATGGCATGACCATCATGGATCACTCGGCTGGTGGCGGCGTTTAAGCCTGACCTGACCAACTGACTAACACACACACTGAGCTACGCTCTCAACAGGAGATAAAACTATAAAACTGTTCAACAAATTCTTCAACGACGAATCCGGTGCCGTAACTGTCGACTGGGTTGTTCTG
>DFBF01000133.1:0-5225 GCA_002367285.1 Rhodobacteraceae bacterium UBA3087
TGTGGCGTGGCTGGGGGCGCATGGCCGGGCTTGCGCCGCTGGCGCTGGGTCTGTTGCTGTGGTCACAGGTGCAACGGCCCGATCTGTTGGTCTCGCAATCAGGTGGCCTGATCGGGCTCATGACCCCAGCGGGGAGATCGGTGAACAAGACGCGTGGTGAAGGTTTTGCGGTGCGCAGTTGGCTTGAAAACGACGGTGATCCGGTGCCGCAAGAGGACGCCTTCGCGCGGGGAACTTTCCTGGGCGAAAAGGGACATCTTCTGTTCGATCTGGGCACACGTCAGGTCGTTCACCTGTCGGGGCGTGGCGCCAAGGATCGCGTCACCGACGCCTGCGCCACCGGTGCGCTGGTGATCCTGTCTGCCGAAGCCGAGCAGATACCCCGAAACTGTGACCTATGGGATCGCAAGGCGCTGGCCCAAACAGGGCCGCGCGCGGTTTATGTCAAAGACGGCACGTGGCGCGTGGTCGAAACTCGCGCCACATCTGGCGTTCGGCTGTGGAACCGGGATCAATAGGTGCGGATCAATCCGACCAGCTTGCCCTGAACCTTGACCTGGCCTTCGCGCAACAGACGCGTTTCATAGGCCGGGTTTGCGGCCTCCAAAGCGATCATGTCACCGTTCTTGCGGAACCGTTTCAGTGTTGCTTCATAGCCATCGACCTGGGCCACGACAATGTCACCATTGTCCGCATGCGAGGTCTCGCGGATCACCACGACATCGCCGCTGTTGATGCCAGCCTCGATCATGGAATCACCTTTGACTTCAAGCGCATAGTGCTTGCCCGCAGCGCCCAGCATGGAGCCGGGAACAGACACGTGGCTGGCACCATCGGTGATTGCTTCGATCGGGGCGCCGGCTGCAATGCGGCCCAGCAGCGGCAGATCATTCACACCGGTGTTTTCCAGCGTCATTGCACCAGCGGGCGCAGGCGCGGTGGGCCGGTCTCCGTCGATGACGCGCGGCTCGAACCCAGCACGTCCGCCGCCTGCCATTGCCTCTGGCAGCTTCACGATTTCAATCGCGCGCGCCCGATGGGCCAGGCGGCGAATAAAGCCACGTTCTTCAAGGGCGGTGATCAGGCGGTGAATGCCGGACTTGGAGCGCAGATCCAGCGCTTCCTTCATTTCGTCAAACGAGGGCGGAACCCCGTCACGTTGAATGCGCTTGTGGATGAATTCCAGCAAATCCAGTTGCTTACGGGTCAGCATTGCTCACTCCTCCGGTCCTGTTGCGGGCCATTCACAGAAGCCCATCCAATACATATACGTCCCCGGAAATGTAGGACGTTCAATGGATGTTCTACACGCGTTCCCCTTTTGTGTCAACAGGGCTTAACCGGAGGTAAATCGCAAGCAGATCTTAGATCGGCAGGAATTCTACCTCCTCACCGACCTTGCGTGGCCCGTCCGAGACAGGGCGCACAACCAAAGCGTTGGCCTGCGACAAGACAGACAAAAGGGCGCTGTCCTGACGGGTCAGAACAGCAATTCCATCGGGGCCGTGTTTTGCGCGCATATAGTGTTCGCGCGGGCCGTTTGCCGCGATGGGGGCGGTCAGTTTCGCGCTGTGACGCGGCGCAGGTGCTGCGCCCAGGCCCAGCAGGGCGCGCAGAGCCGGGATCAGAAAAACATGACCACAAACCATTGAGGACACAGGGTTTCCCGGCAATCCGATCATCGGAACACCGTTCAATGTGCCCGCCATCAGCGGTTTGCCGGGACGCATGGCGACCTTATAGAACGACTGTTCCATGCCCATGTCGGCAGCGACCGTGCCGACCAGGTCGTGGTCGCCAACCGACGCGCCACCGATGGTGACGATCAGGTCCGCGTCCAGCGCCAGATCGAAGGCCGTGCGCAGACTGTCCACATTGTCGCGCGCGATGGGCAACATGCGGCCTTCACCGCCCGCCGCGTCGATCATTGCTTTCAGACCGAACGAGTTCGACGCGATGATCTGGTCCGGGCCGGGCGTTTCGCCGGGCATGACCAATTCGTCCCCCGTGGCGATCAGCGCGACCGAAGGTTTGCGTGTGACGGTGACTTCGGGAATGTTCAAGGCGGCCAGCAGGGCCAGGTCGGTCGGGGTCAGAAGCCTGGGCGCGGCAAAGCTGTCCCCATCGGCGAAATCGTCACCTGCGGGGCGCACATGCGGCCCCGGGGATAGGTCGCGGTGCAGCGTGATTAGGTCGCCCTGCCGGTCCACATCCTCTTGAATAATAACGCGATTTGCGCCGTCCGGCACCGGGGCGCCGGTAAAGATGCGCACGCATTGGCCGGCACCGACACGACCGTCAAACCCATGGCCCGCCGCGCTTTCGCCGATCACCTTGAATTGTGATTCCGGGTCCGCTTCGACGCCGTTCAGCGCGTATCCATCCATGGCCGAGGCCGGGAAGGGCGGTTGATTGCGGGTGGCGGTGGCAGGCTGGGCCAACACGCGGCCCGCAGCCTGGGCCAGGGGCACGATTTCCGTGCCAAGCGGGGTCATCAGGTCAAAGACATGGGCCAGCGCCTGTTCGACGGGGATCATGTTGTCACCGTCCATGTGCCGGACTTGCCGCCTTCTTTCGACAAAAGGCGTATGTCGATGATTTCCATGCCCTTTTCGGCGGCCTTCAGCATGTCATAGACGGTCAAAGCGGCGGTTGAAACGGCGGTCAAAGCCTCCATTTCCACACCGGTCTGGCCGGTGGTTTTAACGGTGGCGGTGATGTGAACGCCGGGAATCGTGTCGTCCGGCGTCAGGTCTACCGCGACTTTGGTGATTGGCAGGGGATGGCACAGCGGGATCAGGTCCGAGGTCTTTTTCGCCCCCATGATTCCTGCCAGACGGGCAACGCCCAGCACATCACCTTTTTTAGCCGAGCCGTCCTTGACCAGCGCCAGCGTGGCGGGCGACATGCGCACGCGCCCTTCGGCGACAGCAACGCGCGCGGTGAAGTCCTTGTCGGACACGTCGACCATATGGGCCTGTCCGTCATCATCGAAATGGGTCAGTGTGTTGGTCATGCGGGCACCGGATTTGCCAAAAGGTTGCGTGTTGCGGCGGTGACATCGTCCTGGCGCATCAGGCTTTCGCCAATCAGGAAACTGCGCGCGCCGTATTCGGCCATGTCAGCCAGATCCTGTGCTGTGGTCAGCCCGCTTTCACAGACCAAATGACGGTCGGCGGGGGCCAGTTTTGACAGGCGCCGTGTGGTATCGAGCGTGGTTTCAAACGTCTTGAGGTTGCGGTTGTTCACCCCCAGCAGAGGGGATTTCAACGCGGTGGCGCGCTCCAGTTCTGCCTCGTCATGGACCTCGATCAACACATCCATTCCCCAGGAAAATGCTGCGTCTTCAAGCTCTTGTGCCTGTGCGTCAGCAACGGACGCCATGATGATCAGGATGCAATCGGCCCCCAGCGCGCGGGCCTCGGCCACCTGATAGGTGTCATACATGAAATCCTTGCGTAGGGCGGGCAGGTTGGTCGCGCCGCGTGCCGTGACCAAAAAATCGTCGGCGCCCTGGAAGCTGGGTGTATCGGTCAGCACCGACAGGCAGGTCGCGCCGCCGTCCTCATAGGCCCTGGCCAGCACGGGTGGGTTGAAATCGGCGCGGATCAGGCCTTTTGACGGGCTGGCTTTCTTGACTTCGGCAATCAGGCCATAGCCGGTTTTGGTGGCCTCGAACAAAGCGTTGGCAAAGCCCCGGGTCGGGCTGGCGGTGCGGGCGGCGGCCTCGACTTCGCTGAGCGGGCGCGTGGCTTTGCGCGCCGCGACGTCCTCCAGTTTATAGGCCTTGATTTTGTCCAGAACGGTTTGGGTCATGTTTCACCAGTCTATCGCAGGGTCGCCCCTGTCTGTAAGCCATTCGTTCACCCTTGAAAACGGGCGCGAGCCGAAAAAACCGCGCCGGGCAGAAAGCGGCGAGGGATGGGCGGTTTCAATCATAAGATGGTCGCCGGGTTGGATGTGCTTTGCTAGCTTTTGGGCGTTGTTACCCCAGAGAACGAAGGCGGTGGGGGCCTGCGACACCTGCGTCAAAACTTGTTCCACCAGCAGATCCCAGCCGAGTTTCTTGTGCGCATTCGCCTCGCCGACCGGCACGGACAGGGAGGTGTTCAGCAGCAGCACGCCCTGACGCGCCCAGTCGTCAAGCTCTGTCCGGTCCCTGTGAGTGCCCAGGTCGTCGTGAAGTTCCTTCAGGATGTTGCCAAGCGAATCCAGTTTTCCGGGAAAGCCTTGGGGGATGGAGAACGCCAGCCCATCAGCCTTACCGGGTGTGTGATAGGGGTCCTGCCCAAGGATGACCACGCGGGTGGCCTTGGGTTGGGTCAGCTCCAGCGCGCGGAACCTTGCCGCATCCGGGGGCAGGATCTGGCGCGGATCTTCGGCCAGCGACACGGCGACGGTGGGCCAGTCGTAGGTGAAAAAGGGCAATTCTCCCCAGGCGCCAATCCCGTCCGGCTTCATGTGGCCGAGGTGAGGCGTGCCAATGCCTTGATCTTGGTCTTGGCGGCCCCACTGTCGATGCTTTCGGCCGCCATTTCAACGCCTTCGGGCAGGGTGCTGGCCCTGTCGGCCACGACCAATGCGGCGGCTGCGTTCAGCAATACCGCATCGCGATAGGCCCCAGGCTCACCTGCCAAAAGCGCGCGCATTGCTGTGGCATTCTCGGAAGGTTCTCCGCCCAGGATTGCGGCCAGCGGGTGCACCGGAAGGCCCGCGTCTTCGGGGTGGATTTCGCGGGCGTGGATCTTGCCGCCCTCAAGGGCCGCGACCGATGTCGGCCCGGTGATCGACACCTCGTCCATGCCATCCGCGCCATGCACCAGCCAGGCCTTTTCAGACCCCAGCGCTTGCAGGGTTTCGGCCATGGGAAAAATCAGATCGGGGGCAAAAGCGCCGGTCAACTGGCGCGTCACGCCTGCTGGGTTGGTCAGGGGGCCGAGGATGTTGAAGATGGTCTTGCAGCCCAGTTCCTGACGCACCGGCATGACGTGTTTCATCGCCGGGTGGTGCATGGGCGCCATCATGAAACCGATGCCGACTTCGTTGATGGCGCGTTCGACCACCTCGGCCCCGACCATCACGTTCACGCCCATTTCGCCCAAAGCATCCGCCGCGCCGGATTTTGAACTGAGGTTGCGGTTGCCGTGTTTGGCGACGGTCACTCCGGCGCCTGCCACGACAAAGGCCGTCGCGGTGGAAATGTTCAATGTTCCAAGGGCGTCGCC
>DFBF01000133.1:5344-6383 GCA_002367285.1 Rhodobacteraceae bacterium UBA3087
CGACCTTCGAATAGCTCTTCGAACGCGGCCTCGGCCTGGGCGCGCGACAGCGGCCCTTCGGAGGCGGCAAAGATCAGCGGTTTCATCGCGTCGCTCATGCGGGTTCCTTCACGGTATTCAGGAAGTTCTGGATCATCGCGTGGCCATGTTCGGACCGGATGCTTTCGGGATGGAACTGCACGCCATGGATCGGCAGGGTCTTGTGAGACAGGCCCATGATTGTGCCGTCCTCCAGCCAGGCGGTGACGTCCAGACAATCGGGCAGGCTGTCGCGATCAACGATCAGCGAATGGTATCGCGTGCCTTGCAGCGGGCTGGGCAGGCCTTTGAAGACGCCGCCGCCTTCGTGGTGGATTGTGCCCATTTTGCCATGCACGATGTCGGGCGCGCGCACGACCTTGCCGCCAAAGGCCTGGCCGATGGTCTGGTGGCCCAGGCACACGCCGAACAGCGGCGTTTCGGTTTCAGCCGCAGCCTGGGTCAGGGCCAGGCAGATGCCTGCCTGATCCGGGTCACAGGGACCTGGCGACAGCAAAATACCGTCGGGTTTCAGCGCCATGGCTTGTTGGACGTCCAGCGCATCGTTGCGGTGAACTTGAACATCCGCCCCCAACTCGCCCAAATAATGGACAAGATTGTAGGTGAAGCTGTCATAGTTATCGATCAGCAGGATCATGCGTGCGGCCTTTCGCCTATGGGGGGTTACGTGCGGATGCAGTCGGGCTATACATGCTCTGAGCCACTGCCGGGGGTCAAGAGCAGTGGGCAAGGATTGTTGATGGAGGCACCACATGGCACGCGGGTTCATGTCAGGCATTGTAAGTGGATTGGTTGTCGGGGTGGCGGGCCTTGCGACGGTATCTGTGTTGACCGGTCCTGTGGTGGAACCGCCGGTTGAGGCCCCAGTGGTTGCCCCGGTGGTTTCCCCTGCGCCCGACATGGCACCGGAGTCGATGGTCGAGCCTGTGGTTGAACCGATGGCCGAACCTGTGGTCGAACCCGTGGTCGAACCCGTGGTCGCAGCCGAAGCTGCCTCTAT
>DFBF01000286.1:0-2260 GCA_002367285.1 Rhodobacteraceae bacterium UBA3087
TGCGCGGTGCCGAGGGGCGGCCCGGCTGGATCCTGCAACTGACCAACGATGCCTGGTTCGGCACGTTTTCTGGCCCGCAACAGCATCTTGTTCAGGCCCGTATGCGCGCGGTCGAAATGGGCCTGCCCTTCGTGCGGGCGGCCAACACGGGGATTTCGGCAGTGATTGACGCGGGCGGCGACCTGCGTGGCACTTTGCCGCTGAATCAGTCTGGTCTGTTGGACGTGCCGCTGCCCGGAAGCCTTCCAGAGACGGTTTTTGCGCGCAATGGTAACCTGTCGTTAACGGTGTTGCTGATAATCGCAGGGCTGGGGCTCATTGTGCGCCGGGGGGCGAAACGCATTGACCCGGCAACGGGGCGGATGTAACGCGAACGGATATCAACTGCCACAACGGCTTCCTGACGTGGCGGGTTCAGAACCAACGGAGCACTAATCATGACACGGCAGAACTATGTTTTCACTTCGGAGAGCGTATCCGAAGGGCACCCCGACAAGGTATGTGACCGCATTTCCGATGCGGTGCTGGACGCCTTTTTGGCCGAAGAACCCGAGGCCCGCGTGGCCTGCGAAACCTTCGCAACCACCAACCGCGTGGTCGTTGGCGGAGAGGTCGGTCTGTCCGACCCCGACCACCTGACCGAACTGAAAGACCGGGTGAATTCCATCGTGCGCGAGTGCGTGCATGATATCGGGTACGAGCAGGAGAAGTTCCACTGGCGCACGCTGGAGGTCACCAACCTGCTGCACGAACAATCCGCCCACATCGCGCAAGGTGTGGACGCGTCCGACGAAAAAGAAGAGGGCGCGGGTGATCAGGGGATCATGTTCGGTTATGCCACGAACGAAACCCCCGACCTGATGCCGGCCCCGATCCAGTACAGCCACGCGATCCTGCGCCGTCTGGCAGAGGTGCGCAAATCCGACAAGGACAGCGTGCTTGGCCCGGATGCCAAGGCGCAGCTGTCCGTGCGGTATGTCGATGGTAAACCGATGGGCGTGAGCGAACTGGTCCTGTCGACACAGCACCTGGTCAACAAGACCCAGGCCGAGATCCGCGATATTGTCTCGCCGCATATCCATGATGTGCTGCCCGACGGCTGGTTGACCGACGACACCGTCTGGCACGTGAACCCGACCGGCACCTTTATGATCGGCGGGCCGGATGGCGACGCCGGTCTGACGGGCCGCAAGATCATCGTTGATACCTATGGCGGTGCCGCGCCGCATGGTGGTGGTGCGTTTTCGGGCAAAGATCCGACCAAGGTCGACCGGTCTGCGGCCTATGCGTCGCGCTATCTGGCCAAGAATATCGTGGCCGCTGGTCTGGCGGATCGTTGCACCTTGCAGCTGTCCTATGCCATCGGCGTGTCGCGCCCGCTGTCGATCCTGGTCGACACGCAGGGCACTGGCAAAGTGCATGAGACCGAGATCGAGAAAGCCGTGGATCAGGTCATGGACCTGACCCCGCGCGGCATTCGCGAACATCTGGGCCTGAACCGCCCGATCTATCAGCGCACCGCAGCCTACGGCCACTTTGGTCGTGCGCCCGAGGCCGACGGCGGGTTCAGCTGGGAGAAGACGGACCTGATCGACGCGTTGCGCGCGGCTGTCTGATCTGTTCCTTCCACTGTTGTTGAATTGAGAGGGGCGGCCAAAGGGCCGCCCCTCGCTTGTCTGTCTCACCCCCTGCTGGCGCAGGGGCTTCGGGCGTGGCGGTTGGCGCTACGGTCTTGACCCGTGATAAATGTCGGGGCATAGGCGCGGACATGACTGATGATCATCCCACCAAGCACAAATCCGGCGCGCCCTGGCGCAATTTCTATGGTCGCTTCAAAGGCAAGGGGCTGCGTGACAGCCAGCAGGCCTATCTGAGCGAGGATCTGGCGGCGTTGAGCCCCGGCAAGGTCGACTGGGATGTGA
Source organism: Rhodobacteraceae bacterium UBA3087 (assembly GCA_002367285.1). GTDB lineage: Bacteria > Pseudomonadota > Alphaproteobacteria > Rhodobacterales > Rhodobacteraceae > Aliiroseovarius_A. The sequence goes on from DFBF01000286.1 coordinate 1,923, forward strand.
ACCCGGATCGCACGCCTTTGGATGTGCCCAGTCTGTTTGGCGGGCGGCCTGTTTGGTTGGAGATCGGCTTTGGCGGTGGTGAGCACATGGTGCATCAAGCCGCGCAGTACCCTGAGGTCGGCATTATCGGCTGTGAGCCGTATATCAACGGTGTTGCCATGTTGCTGGGTAAAATCCGCAAGGCAAATCTGGACAATGTGGCTGTGTATCCCGGTGACGTGCGCAATATGTTCGATGTGCTGCCGGACGAAAGCATCGACAAGGCGTTTCTGTTGTATCCTGATCCCTGGCCGAAAAAGCGCCACCATCGGCGTCGGTTTGTGACGCAGGAGCATCTG
>DFBF01000286.1:2396-6794 GCA_002367285.1 Rhodobacteraceae bacterium UBA3087
GCCGCATTATCTGACGTTCCGTCGCATCTGAGCGGGGATGCGTTTGCAGGCAAACGCCTGCCTTCGGCGAGGATATTTTCGGCAAGAGGAAAAGGGGTTGGTTTCGCGGGTCTGTGTGCGCTATCACGCCCGAGAATACAGGAGAATTGCCCATGTCCGGACACGGCCCCGCCATCCCCATGACCTCGCGCCCTTGTGGGCCATTGAGCGGCGAGGCCAACGTGCCCGGCGACAAGTCGATCAGCCACCGCAGCCTGATCCTGGGCGCGATGTGCATCGGCGAGACGCGGATTTCCGGTCTGTTAGAGGGCGAGGACGTATTGGCAACCGCTGACGCGATGCGCGCCTTTGGGGCCGAAGTCGAACATCTGGGGCCGGGCGAATGGCGCGTGAATGGTGTCGGGGTTGGTGGATTCGGCGAACCTGATGCGGTGATTGATTGTGGCAATGCGGGCACCGGCGTGCGGCTGATCATGGGCACGATGGCGACCACGGGGATCACGGCAACCTTCACGGGGGATGCGTCGCTTCGATCACGCCCGATGGGGCGTGTGACCGACCCGATCGCGCTGTTTGGCGCCGCGTCTTATGGGCGTGACGGTGGGCGTTTGCCGATGACCGTTGTGGGCGCCGCCGATCCGGTGCCGGTGCGATACACCGTGCCGATGCCGTCTGCGCAAGTGAAATCCGCCGTTCTGTTGGCCGGGCTGAACGCCCCCGGCCAGACCGTGGTGATCGAAAAAGAAGCCACCCGCGACCATACCGAACGCATGTTGGCGGGCTTTGGCGCCGAGATCACGGTTGAAGATACCGACGAGGGGCGCGTCATCACCCTGACCGGTCAGCCTGAGCTGAAACCGCAGAGTATTGTCGTACCGCGCGACCCGTCCTCGGCGGCGTTTCCGGTCTGTGCGGCGTTGATCGTGCCGGGCTCGGACGTGGTGGTGCCCAACATCGGGCTGAACCCCACCCGCGCCGGTCTGTTTGACACGCTGCGCGAGATGGGTGCCGACCTGACCTATGAAAACATGCGCGAAGAAGGCGGCGAACCTGTCGCCGATCTGCGGGCAAAGTTCAGCCCCAATATGGTGGGGATCGAAGTGCCTCCGGCGCGCGCCGCCAGCATGATCGACGAATATCCGATCCTGTCGGTGGTCGCCGCCAATGCAACCGGCCAGACCGTGATGCGCGGTGTCAAGGAATTGCGCGTCAAGGAAAGCGACCGGATCGAGGCCATGGCCACAGGTCTGCGCGCCAATGGCGTCACGGTTGAGGATGGCGATGACTGGTGGATCGTCACCGGCATGGGGGCGGGAAATGTGCCGGGCGGTGGCACGGCGGCCAGCCATCTGGACCACCGTATCGCGATGAGCTTCATGTGTCTGGGCATGGCGGCGCAGTCCCCCGTCAGCGTCGATGATGGTGGGCCGATCGCCACGTCTTTTCCGATTTTCGAACCGTTGATGACGGGGCTGGGTGCACAGGTGGTGCGGGTGTCCGCATGACACTGAAGCGCGCCTTTTGGGGGCTGTTTGTCCTGATGGCGGTGAACTACCTGATCATGGTGCTCTGGTCCTTGCCGCAACTGATGGTCGAAGGCGTCCTGCCGTTTGATCTGCGCCCGGCGGGATATTCGCCGGATGATGCGCGGGCCTATCTGAGTGGTTTGAGCCCCGAGGCGCGCGCATTCTATCTGGGCCCGCAGCACTGGCTGGACACGGCATACCCGGCGCTGTTGCTATTGACGCTTGGTGTTGCGTTTCACCGCCTGTTTGGGCGTGGGATGGCCTGGGGCGCGACGGCTGTTGCCGGTGCCGCAGCCGGGTTCGATTGGCTTGAAAACGCGGCCGTGTCTGGCCTTTTGGCGCTGGACCCGGGCGGTGTGACAGATGCGCTGGTTCAGGCGGCCAGCCGCTGGACCGTGTTGAAATCCACGGCCGTTCCGGTGGCCCTGACCCTGTTGATGATCGGGGCAGGGCGCAAATTGTGGCTGCGCAAGCGGGAAAGAACATGACATTCACGGTTGCCATTGATGGGCCCGCAGCGGCGGGCAAGGGCACGATCTCCAGGGCGGTCGCAGCACATTTCGGGTTTGCGCATCTGGACACGGGTCTGTTGTACCGCGCCGTGGGGGCGCGTGTTCTGGCCGGGGAGGATGCGGTTCTGGCCGCGCAATCCCTCACCCCTGCCGACATGCAGGGCGACCTGCGCACGCCTGAGGTGGCCCAGGCCGCCAGCCGCGTGGCCGTCATTGCCGAGGTTCGCGCGGCCCTGGTCGATTTCCAACACTGCTTTGCGGCGCGCGATGGCGGTGCCGTATTGGATGGGCGCGATATTGGCACGGTGATCTGCCCCGACGCCCCAGTAAAACTGTTCGTCACCGCCAGCGCTGAGGTCCGCGCCGAACGCCGGTTTCTGGAGTTGGACGGCAAGGACCACGGCGTCACCCGCGCCCAGGTGTTGGCCGATGTGGTCGCGCGCGACAAACGCGACAGCGAACGCACCGAGGCGCCGTTGAAACCCGCCCAGGACGCGGTGATCATCGACACGAGCGACATGAGCATCGAAGCTGCGGTGGCCGCCGCAATCGCGGCGATTGAGGCGCGTCGTCAGAACGCCGCCCGATCCCCCAAAGCGTAACGCGCCACGTCCACCACGTCGAACACCAGCGACACGCACATCACCGCCATGACCACATACATGATCGCGCGCGGGGCGGTGGGCATATCGGGGCGGCGGGACTGGCGGGCCAGATAGATCACGATGGGCAGCCACAGGATGATGTGCGGCAGGCCCAACAGGCGCACAAATCCGAACTGGTTGAAAATCCAAAAGACTCCGATGCCCGCCAGAGCACTGGCAATCACAGTGATTGCCCCGGCCAGACGCGAGGCACGCCAGATCAGCAGGGCGGCGGGCAGGAGGAAGGCGCAAACCCCCAGCACGTTCAGCCAGATTTGCACCCACTGGGGTTGGGCAGCGATGGCGTCTTGCATGGTCATGATGGCACTCCTGTTGTGCCGTGGCAGGATGGGCGTGCAGACACCTCGCGTCAATTGCCGGATTGTGGGCTTACCCTTGTGTTGCGCGCAGAATCCGTGTAACCGCCCCCTGTCGACAAGGTGAAAAAGCCGCGATACAGGGAAAATCGAGTAGGGTCGGATACCTCCGGCCCTCTTTGTTTTGCGTCTGCTGCGTTGACCAAATGAAACCTGAAAGACCTGCGGAGACAACCGCACGGCCCGATAAATACGACTGAAAAGGAATCTGAGACCACATGGCTCAAAACGTATCAATGGAAGACTTCGAAGCCCTTCTGAACGAAAGCTTCGAAATGGACACGCCCCAAGAGGGTTCTGTTGTCAAAGGCAAGGTCATCGCTATCGAGGCTGGCCAAGCTATCATCGACGTCGGCTACAAAATGGAAGGCCGCGTTGATCTGAAAGAATTCGCTAATCCTGGTGAAGCTCCTGAAATCGCCGTTGGCGACGAAGTGGAAGTGTACCTGCGCGCGGCTGAAAACTCGCGTGGCGAAGCTGTTATCTCCCGTGAGATGGCGCGCCGCGAAGAAGCCTGGGATCGCCTGGAAAAAGCATATGCGGACGAGCTGCGCGTCGAAGGCGCCATCTTCGGTCGCGTCAAAGGCGGCTTTACCGTCGACCTGGGCGGCGCTGTTGCGTTCCTGCCCGGCTCGCAAGTTGACGTACGCCCCGTTCGCGACGCTGGCCCCCTGATGGGCCTGAAGCAGCCGTTCCAGATCCTGAAAATGGACCGTCGTCGGGGCAACATCGTTGTGTCGCGCCGCGCCATTCTGGAAGAAAGCCGTGCCGAACAGCGTGCAGAAGTCATCGGCAAGCTGGCCGAAGGCGACGCCGTTGACGGTGTGGTCAAAAACATCACCGAGTACGGCGCATTCGTCGATCTTGGCGGCGTTGACGGTCTGCTGCACGTCACCGACATGGCATGGCGCCGTGTGAACCATCCTTCGGAAATCCTGACGATCGGCGAGACCATCAAGGTCCAGGTCATCAAGATCAACAAGGAAACCCACCGCATCAGCCTGGGCATGAAACAGCTGCAAGACGATCCCTGGGATCTGGTTGCTGGCAAATACCCGCTGGAAAGCGTCCACACGGGCCGCGTCACGAACATCACCGATTACGGTGCGTTCGTCGAACTGGAGCCGGGTGTCGAAGGTCTGGTTCACGTGTCCGAAATGTCTTGGACCAAAAAGAACGTGCACCCCGGCAAGATTGTTTCGACCTCGCAAGAAGTCGAAGTCATGGTGCTGGAAATCGACTCGGCCAAACGCCGTGTTTCGCTTGGTCTCAAGCAGACCATGCGTAACCCGTGGGAAGTGTTTGCAGAAACACACCCCGAGGGCACCGAAGTCGAAGG
>DFBF01000039.1 GCA_002367285.1 Rhodobacteraceae bacterium UBA3087
CGCGACGGCGGGCTGACCAAGGTCGATATCGTCACCCGCACGATTGCCAACCGGGTGATTCAGGCGGGCAATTCCATAGGCGGCGCCATTTCCGATGACGGCGAACTGGTCGCCGTGTCAAATTACGAACCCGGCGGCGTCAAGGTTTTTGACGCCGTGACGCTGGAGCTGGTCGCCGACATCCCGACGGGGTCGAAAACCATTGGTCTGGTCGACGCACCGGGGCGCAAATTCGTCTTTACCATGTGGGACACGGGTGAGACCTGGATTGCCGACATGAACGGGGCGGAGCCGGCGATCACCAAGATCCCCGACATGGGCAAGAACCCCTATGACGCGCTGATCACCGCGAACGGGCGCACCTATATCACCGGGCTGTTTGGCGAAGACGGTCTGACCGCGCTGGACCTGTGGGACGAGACCCCCGAACCCATCCGCGTGCTGCCGAACTATGGTCGCGGGCAAGAGGACATGCCGGTCTATAAGATGCCGCATCTTGAGGGCTGGGCCCATACCGGAGCCGATTTCGTGCTGCCCGCCGTGGGCCATCACGAGGTGCTGTGGATCGACGCCACGACGCTGGAAGAAACGGGCCGTACGCAGACCCATGGCCAGCCCGTGTTCGCCATGGCGCGGCCCGATGGACGCCAGGTCTGGGTGAACTTTGCCCACCCGCTGAACGACACCATTCAGGTGATCGACACGGTCAGCAAGGAAATCATCCACGAATTCAAACCCGGCCCCGCCGTGCTGCACATGGAATTCACCCCACGAGGGCATGAGATTTGGGTCAGCGTGCGCGACGAAGGCAAGGTCAAGATCTATGACACGCAGACGTTCGAATTGCTGCGCGAGATCGAGGCCGACAGCCCCTCGGGCATCTTCTTTACCGCGCGTGCGCATCGGACGGGGTTGTAAAAGATGAAACTTGTTGCTGATCCCGCCGACCGCCGCCTGCTGGATGATTTCCAGCGCGATTTCCCGGTCATCCCGCGCCCCTTTGCGCCGCTGGCCACTGAGACGGGGCTGAGTGAGGGTGACGTTTTGAAACGTCTGAACGCCATGCGTCAAAGCGGGCGGATCACGCGGGTGGGCGCCACTTGCGCGCCCAATACGCTGTCGGCCTCGACCTTGGCCGCGGTTGCTGCACCGCTGGATCGGATCGAAGATGTCGCGGCGATCATCAACGAGGAACCCGGCGTAAACCATTCCTATGAGCGCGAGGACAACTGGAACATCTGGTTTGTCGCGACGGGGCCGGACCGTCAGCATGTCACCAACACCTTGACCCGGATCGAGGCCCGCACTGGTTTGCGCGTCATCGACCTGCGACTGGTACGCCCGTTCAATGTGGACCTTGGGTTCAAGATGACCGGCACGACCCACCCGACCAACCCGCCGCCTCCGCGCCCCGCCAATCTGGATGCGATCCAGCCAGGTGATCGCGAATTGATGCAGGCGCTGTGTCAGGGCCTGCCGATTGTCGATACGCCCTATGCGGCGCTGGCCGAACAGTTGGGTCGACACGAGGATGGCGTGTTGGACCGGATCAACGCGCTGTCAGATGCTGGCATCCTGTCCCGTCTGGGCGTGATTGTACGCCACCGCGCGCTGGGATGGCGATCAAACGCCATGGTGGTCTGGGATCTGGAACCTGACGCGATCACCACCGCCGGGCCACAGCTGGCCGCCCTTCCCGGTGTGACGCTGTGCTATGAACGCCTGCCTGTTGAGGGTGTCTGGCCCTATCGGCTGTATTCGATGATCCACGCCAAATCACGTGACGAGGCCCTGGCGGTGCTGGATCAGGCCGCGAACCTGCCGTCGCTGAAAGGTGTCGCGCATAAGGCGCTGTTTTCCACCCGTTGTTTCCGCCAGACTGGCGCGATGATCGCGGCCAAACAGGAGGCCGCCGAGTGACCGCTCTTGATACCTCAAAACGCGCCCAGGTGCTGGACGACATCGACCGCGCCCTGGTGAACGCGTTGCAGGACGACCTGCCGCTGAACCACCGCCCGTTTGCGCCCCTGGCCGAAAGCCTTGGGATCAGCGAAGACGCGCTGTTGACCCGCGTGCAGGCGCTGCGTGACAGCGGCGTTCTGACCCGGTTCGGACCCTTCTTTGACGCCGCCGCCATGGGGGGCGCGTTTTGCCTGTGCGCCATCGCCGTGCCGCCGGAGGATTTCGAAACGGTCATGACACAGGTCAATGCACATCCCGAGGTGGCCCATAATTATGAACGGACGCATCGGTTGAACATGTGGTTTGTTCTGGCGACCGAAACGGTCGACGGGATCGCCGAGGCCGCCGCGCGGATCGAACAGGAAACCGGGCTGGCCGTGCTTCAGTTCCCGAAATTGCAAGAATTTTACATCGGATTCAGGGTGGCCGCATGACGCTTGATGCAACAGATCGCGCGATCATCGAAGCGCTTCAGGCGGGCCTGCCTTTGGTCGCCGCGCCCTATGCACAGGTGGCCGACGGGCTGGGTCTGGCCGAGGCCGAGCTGACTGCCCGGCTTCAGGTGATGAAGGATGACGGCGTGATCCGCCGCATCGCCGCCGCGCCGAACCATTACAAGCTGGGCATGACCGCCAATGGCATGACCGTTTGGGATGTCGAAGACGCCGCGTTGGCCACGCTGGGGCCAAAAGTGGGCGCGCTTCCTTTTGTCACCCACAGCTATGAACGCCCGCGGGCCCTGCCCGATTGGCCTTACAATATGTTCGCCATGGTCCACGGATCATCGCGTGACGAGGTCGAAGAAAAGCGTGCCGAGATCAAGGCGATCCTGGGCGACGCCCTGCGAGGATGCGACATCCTCTATTCGACACGCATCCTGAAAAAGACGGGGCTTCGGCTTCGCAAGAAAGGATAATCTCATGTTTCGTCTAACCGAATACATGCATCAACTGGTCAACCCGACCCCGGTGCGCAGGCGCCGCGGCAGTGGTCCAGTGAAACCCGTTGTGATCTGGAACATGACCCGGCGCTGCAATCTGAAATGCCGCCACTGTTACACGGTATCTGCTGACGTGGATTTCCCCGGCGAGTTGTCGGAACAACAGGCCCGTGACACATTGGAGGATCTGGGCCGGTTCAAGGTTCCTGCGCTGATCCTGTCGGGCGGCGAGCCTTTGGATCGCAAGGACCTGTTCCCCATCGCCAAACGCGCGCGCGAATTGGTGCGCGTGCTGGCGCTGTCCACCAATGGCACCAAAATTCACGGCGAAACGGCCGATCAGGTTGCCGATGTCGGGTTCGACTATGTCGGGATTTCGATCGACGGAATTGGCAAGACCAACGACTGGTTTCGTGGCGTTGATGGCGCGTTTGACGATGCCTTGCGTGGTGTTCGCGCGCTGAAGAAGCGCGGCGTGAAGGTCGGCTTGCGGTTCTGCCTGACCGAAGGCACCCAGCACCATCTGGAGGACCTGATCCAGTTGTGTGACGATGAGGGGGTCGACAAATTCTATCTGTCCCACCTGGTCTATGCCGGTCGGGGCGACAAGAACCGGGGCGAAGACGCGCATCACCTGATGACGCGCAAGGGCATGGATATGCTGATCGAACGCGCCTGGATTGCGGCTGCCGAAGACCTGCCGCTGGACATCGTCACCGGCAACAATGACGCCGACGCCGGGTATTTCCTGGACTGGGCAGCCCGCCATTTTGATGCCGACAAGGTGGCGCATCTGCGCGACCATCTGGTCGCCTGGGGTGGCAATTCATCCGGTCTGGGCGTCGCCAACATCGACTTTCTGGGCAAGGTGCACCCCGACACCTATTGGTCCGACTATACCGTCGGCAACGTGAAAGAGACGCCGTTTTCCCAGCTGTGGACCGGCAACGATCCCATGCTGGCCACCCTGCGCACCCGTCCGCGCCCCCTAAAGGGCCGCTGCGGCGCCTGCGCAATCAAGGACGTCTGTGGTGGCAACACCCGCATCCGCGCCTTGCAGGTGACCGGCGATCCCTGGGCCGAAGATCCGGCCTGCTATCTGAGCAATTCCGAAATTGGTGTGACCGAAGCCAACAGGCTGGAAGTCACCCCCTTCCGAGGCAAGAAACATGACCCGAAACACCAGTTTTTCTAAAGCTCTGGCGCTGGTTGCGCTGATGGTGGGCGGGGCGGCCCATGCCGACGCCCTGGCCGATTACACCGAATTTTGCGCCGACTGCCACGACGAAAACCGTCTGGGCGGCACCGGACCGTCGCTGATCCCCGAGACGCTGAAACGTATGCGGGGGGCCAAGCTGGACGACGTTATTCGCGATGGTCGCGTGGCCACACAGATGATCGGCTATGGCGACGAGCTGGACGATACCCGCATCGCCGCGCTGGCCGAATACCTGCGCACGCCGCTGGCGGTTGTGCCGCCCTGGGGCGCGCAGCAGATCATGGAGAGCCGCGAGCTGGACGACGATTATGTCGCTGCCGAGGCGCCCGTCTGGCCCTCGGACCCCATGAACATCACGTTGGTTGTAGAAACCGGCGACCACCATGTGTCGGTTCTGGACGGGGACACGTTCGATGTTCTGGACCGGTTTGCCACGCCCTATGCGGTGCATGGCGGGCCGAAATTCACCCCCGACGGACGCTATGTCTTCATCATGTCGCGCGATGGTTGGGTGCAGAAATACGACATCTATAGCCTGAAACAGGTGGGCCGCGTGCGCGCCGGTCTGCACAGCCGCAACATCGCCATGTCCGGCGACGGAAAATGGTTGGCTGTGGCCAATTACCTGCCGAACACGTTGACCATCCTGTCGACCGCAGACCTGTCAGTCGCCGCCGTGCATGATGTGGCTGGCAAGGATGGCACGCCCAGTCGTGTATCTGCCGTTTACCAGGCCCCGCCGCGCGAAAGCTTTGTCTTGGCCCTGAAGGACGTGCCGGAAATCTGGGAAGTGTCTTACAGCGAAAACCCCGACATGGGCCTTTTCGCCGCTGGTTTCACCCATGACTGGCGCATCGAAGGCCCGACCGCGCAGGACACGCCTTTCCCAATCCGCAAGATCACCACACCCGATTTCCTGGACGATTTCTTTTTCGACCAAAGCTATGAATACGTCATGGGCGCCTCGCGCGAAGGAACGGGTGGTTTGGTCATTGACCTTGTGATCGGCCAGAAAGTCGCCGATCTGGACTTGCCGGGCATGCCGCATCTGGGCTCAGGGATCACCTGGTCACGTGGCGACACGACGGTGATGGCAACGCCGCATTTGCAGGACGCCATGGTCACGGTCATCGACATGGAAACCTGGGAAACCGTGGATAAAATCGAAACCGAAGGCCCCGGATTTTTCATGCGCAGCCACAAAAGTTCGCCCTATGTCTGGGCTGGCGTGTTCTTTGGCCCGAACAAGGACGCGATGCATGTGATCGACAAACAGACCCTGGAAATCGTGCGTACTCTGCGCCCGGTGCCAGGCGCGACCGTCGCCCACGTGGAATTCACCAAAGATGGCAGCCACGCCTTGGTGTCGGTCTGGGAAGATGACGGCGAAGTTCTGATTTATGACGCCAACACGCTGGAGATCGTGAAACGTCTGCCCATGCGAAAACCATCCGGCAAATACAACGTCTGGAACAAGATCACGTTCGAGGAAGGCACCAGCCACTGACCGACCCTGCCCCGTGACATCAGAACGCCCGCCGGCCCCGCCGCGCGGGCGTTTTCTATTCGCGGCCCAACCGAATCTCTGAACAATTTGAAAGGTTAAGCACCCGTTTACGCCAATATGATACCTCTGGTCTTGGGTGAAATAAATGAGGTGGTGGGATGGCTGCGCAAACAAATGCGCCCATCGTCATCAAGAAAGTCAAAAAAGTGGTTGCCGGTGGCCACCACGGGGGCGCATGGAAGGTGGCTTATGCCGACTTCGTGACCGCCATGATGGCTTTCTTTATGTTGATGTGGCTGTTGAATGCTACAACAGAAAAGCAAAGAAAAGGTCTCGCGGATTACTTCGCGCCGACGGTTCCGATCATTCGTGTGTCGGGTGGCGGCGATGGTTCCTTTGGCGGGGATTCGGTTTTTACCGAAGAAACTCTGGCGCAAACGGGCCACGGCGGCTTGCCGCGTAATCCGGCGGATTCCGGTGGTGGAACCGGGTCAGGCTCGGACGGAGAGAAGGCCGGTGAAACTGCCGTTCTCGAAGAAATCGAAAGCATGATGTCCGGTCATTCCGGCGAAAGCATGGTGGGCGATCGGGCGATGCGCCACATCGTGACCGAGGTGACCGACGAAGGCCTGGTGATCGAACTGTTCGATCTGGACGGAGAGCCCTTGTTTGGTGCAGGAACCGCGACGCCGGAACCGGTCATGAGCGATCTTGCCGGTATGATGACGCGCGTGTTTGCCTTGGTTGAGAACCAATTGGCCTTGGGGGGGCACGTGCGGTCGAAACCTGTTGTTCTGGTCGAAAATGACGCCTGGGACCTGTCCGCTCAGCGGGCTGATATGGTGCGCCGCCTGATGGAAACCGAAGGCTTTTCACCACAGCGTGTGCAACGTGTTACCGGCCACGCCGACCGCGATCCGGCAGCACGCAACCCCATGGCGGCGCGCAACAATCGGATCAAATTGATCTTGCTTCGGTCGGATATCTGACACGAAACTCGATCAAATTTTATCTGTTAGCGCGCTGTTAAGGAGCGAGGGGGTAAGCCTGAGGACGATACATAATTGATGCAGCAGAAAGGCGCACCAATGACCATTTCCTCCTCGCTGAGTGCTGGCGTGGCCGGCTTGAATGCCAATGCCACGCGGCTGGCCACCATTTCCGACAATATCGCGAACTCCGGAACCTACGGGTATAAACGGGCAACCGCCGACTTCGAAAGCATGGTCATCGGTGGGCTCGCCGGGGCGGGTACCTATTCTGCTGGGGGGGTTCGAACGAACACCTCCCGCCTGATTGATGAACACGGGCCGCTGATTTCCACCTCTAATCCGTTGGACATTGCCATTGCTGGGCGTGGTATGCTGCCCGTCACACAGGAGGTGTTCTTGGACACCAACTCGGGTGATCGTCCGATGATGATGTCCACGACGGGGTCATTCCGAACCGATGCGGACGGGGTTTTGAAATCAGAAACTGGCCTGGTTCTTCTGGGCTGGCCCGCTGATGCCGATGGCACCATTCCCACCAACGCACGGGATACCAGTGCAGGACTGGAACCGATTGTCATCAATGCCAACCAGACCGCTGGTGATCCGACAACCGCCATGAACCTGGGCGTGAACCTGCCCGCAGTGGACACGGAAGTCGGTGCCTCTGGCGACACGCTTCCTTTGTCGGTGGAATATTTCGGCAACCTCGGCACGTCCGAAACGCTGAACTTCAGCTTTACCCCAACCGTCCCGGCCAGCGGATCTTCGAACACATGGACCATGCTGGTGAGCGACAGTGCATCCGGTGGTGCGACAGTTGGAGAATATACACTGACCTTCGATGACTCCCGCACTAATGGTGGCACGCTGGCATCGGTCTCGGTCGTTTCCGGTGGCGCCTATGACGCCGCCACAGGTGAACTGGCGCTGACGGTCGCGGGCGGACCGCTGGATGTGACGATTGGCAAAATTGGTGACACCAACGGCCTGACCCAATTGTCAGACAGCTTTGCCCCCACATCGATCACCAAGGATGGCTCGCCCGTTGGCAACCTGACGGCGGTCGAGATTGACGAAGACGGGTACATTACCGCGACCTATGACACCGGCTTTACCCGGATTGTCTATCAGGTGCCGCTGGTTGACGTGCCCAACCCCAACGGCCTGGTCTCGCTGTCGAACCAATCCTACAAGGTTTCGCCGCAATCCGGTTCCTTCTTCCTGTGGGATGCCGGCGACGGCCCAACCGGTGAAGTCGTCGGCTTTGCCCGCGAAGGGTCGACCACCGACGTGGCCGGCGAATTGACCAATCTGATCCAGACGCAGCGGGCCTACAGTTCGAACGCGAAGGTCATTCAGACCGTTGACGAGATGTTGCAGGAGACGACCAACATCAAACGATAACGCTCCGGGGTGGGTAACGGAGGTTAGAACATGACCATTGCCGGATCGATGTCGAATGCCCTGTCGGGCTTGACGGCCGCCGCACGCGCGACAGAAGTCGTGTCGGCCAACGTGGCGAATGCGCATACCGATGGCTATGCGACGCGTGAATTGGAGTTGGCGGCGCAACACCTTGGTGGCGGCACCGGCGGTGTCCGCATCTCTGGTGTCCTGCGACATGTTGATCAGGCGGTCCTGAGCGACCGGATCCTGTCGGATGCGGCCTTGGGCCACGACAGCACCGTTGCGGATTTCCTGAGTAAGCTGGAAAACATCCTGGGCACACCGGACGAAGGGTCTTCCCTGTCCGGTCGCCTGGCCCAGCTCGAAGCGACCCTGGTTGAGTCCTCCTCGCGTCCCGACAACGAAGCGCGTCTGGCCTCTGTTCTGGATGCCGCAGAGGGGCTGGTCGGTCATATCAATGATGCCTCGGACAAGATCCAACAGACCCGAATGGATGCCGACCGTTCAATCGGTCAACAGGTCAAGGTTTTGAACGACGGATTGGTGCGCATCCAGGACCTGAACTATGAAATCCAGGAATCCCTTGCCCGTGGTCAGGACCCCTCTCCGCTGATGGATCTGCGCCAACAGGAGATCGACCAACTGGCCCCAATCGTGCCAATGAAACAGGCCATGCGCGACAACGGAATGGTGGCGCTGTATACGTCCGGCGGTGCCATCCTTCTTGACGGAAAAGCGGCAGAGATCGGGTTCAGCTCGGTTGGAATGATCGTCCCGGAAATGACGTTGACGGCGGGGTCTCTGTCCGGGTTGACCCTGAACGGCAATGTCATACCGACACCAACCGGTGACAATCGCAGCCCGCTGCAAGGTGGCACATTGGCAGCAGCCTTCGAAATCCGCGACACCTTGGCCGTAGATGCGCAAAAGGACCTGGACGCCTTTTCCCGCAACCTGGTGGAGCGTTTCCAAGACCCGGCCCTTGATACCACCCGCGCGGTCGGGGCAGCTGGGCTGTTCACGGATGCGGGCGCAGCCTTTGTCGCGGCGGATGAGGTCGCCCTGTCCGAACGTCTGCGCATCAACACAGCAGTTGACCCCAGCCAAGGCGGCGCACTCTGGCGGTTGCGCGACGGCCTTGGCGCACTCTCCCCTGGCGAGGTTGGCAATGCTTCCCTGCTTCAGGATCTCACGACGGCCCTGAACAGGCCCGAAGTTGGCGTATCGACAGACTTTTCGACGGCCGCCCGGTCGGCCAGCGGTCTGGCTGCCGACTTCCTGTCGGCCATTGGCGCAGATCGGTTCCATGCAGAAAATGTCATGGGCTTCTCCAGCGCTCAGAACGAGACCTTGAAGACCATGCAGCTGGAAGACGGGGTGGATACGGATCACGAGATGCAGAAACTTCTGCTGATCGAACAAGCCTATGCCGCCAATGCCCGGGTGATCGCAACCGCCGATGAAATGATCCAAATCCTGATGGGTATTTGAAAGGCGGGCTGAATGAGCAATTTGACGATAGGTGATCTTGCTGGGTCCTTCCAATCCCGCCTGCTTAGCGCCCGGCTGAAAACGGAATTGACCCAATTGGGGCGAGAGCTGACCACCGGGCTGCGTGAAGACGTCTCAAGTCGGATTTCCGGGGACTATGGCCCAATCGCCGGGATCGAACACAGTCTGAAGGCGCTTCAGGCTTTCAAGACCGCAACAGCTGAAACCGCGACCTTGACCGATGCTGCACAATTGGCATTGGAAAACATCCAGAACACAAACCACGACATGACCCCTGCCCTGATGACCGCTGGGAATTCACGCAATGCCACGCTGATCCAGACCACGGCGGTCGATGCGCGACAACAATTCACGTCGCTTGTGTCCGCATTGAACACGCGCGTGGCGGACCGTACAATTTTCGCGGGTGCCGCCACGGACGGACCCGCCCTTGCCAGCGCGACAGACATGATGACCGAACTTGTCAGCGCCAGCGCCGGGGCAACCACCGCCGCAGATGTCGCCGCCGCCGTGGACACATGGTTCGATACCCCCGGCGGGGGGTTCGAAACATTGGGCTATATTGGGTCGGCAAATGCAATGGGCCCCACCCAACTTGGCGAAGGCGAATCCCTGGGGTTGACCACGCGCGCCGATGATCAAGTGGTACGTGATCTTTTGAAATCATATGCAAAATCCGCCCTGATCGCCGAAGGTGCCTTGGCCGGAAACGTCACCGAGCAGGCAAATCTGACCGACCGCGCCGCTCAGGGCATTCTGACTGCCGACGGCGGCCTGACAAACCTCCGGGCCGGAGTTGGCTCTCTTCAAGGGCGGATCGAAGACATTTCCGTCCAGAACACCGCGGAACAATCCGCTCTGGAACTCGCCCGCTCAGACCTGATCGCAGTGGATCCCTATCAGACAGCCAGTGAGCTGGAAGCCGTCTATGGCCAGATTGAGACCCTCTATACTGTCACATCCCGCATCGCGCGCCTCAACTTTACGGATTACATGAAATGATGAAATTGCTCCTCGGCCTTTGCGCCATTCTGTTTCTGTCCTTGCCTGCCGAGGCGAATTCGATCCGGATCAAGGATCTGGTGGAATTTGACGGCGTTCGTGGCAATGATTTGGTCGGGTACGGTCTTGTCGTGGGCCTGAATGGCACCGGTGATGGCATCCGAAATGCGCCGTTCACCGAAGACATCATGGCCAATATTCTTGAACGCCTGGGCGTAAACGTTACTGGTGAACAATTTCGACCCAAGAATGTGGCAGCAGTGTTCGTAACGGCCAGCCTGCCTCCGTTCTCCCGCGCCGGGTCGAAAATCGACATCACTGTCTCAGCGATCGGGGACGCAAAAAGCCTGTTGGGTGGCACGCTCGTCATGACCCCCATGAATGCCGCAGATGGCCAGATCTATGCCGTCGCCCAGGGAACGGTCATTGCAGGAGGCGTTTCTGCTGAAGGGGACGGGGCAAGCGTTGTGCAAGGAGTTCCAACGGCTGGGGCCATTCCATCGGGTGCACGCGTCGAACGTGAAATCGAATTTGACTTTACCCAACTGCAATCTATTCGTCTTGCCCTGCGAACTGCCGATTTCACAACAGCCGAGCGGATCGAAACTGCGATCAACACAAATTATGGGCGCGTCGTGTCACGTATGCTGGACAGTGGAACCGTTCTTCTGGACATCAAGGCCACCAACGCCATTTCGCCAGCTCATGCGATTGGAGAAATCGAGAACCTTCCGGTCAGGCCTGAACGCAAGGCGCGGGTGGTCGTGGATCAACGGTCTGGCACGATTGTCATGGGGGCCGATGTTCGTATCAGCCGTGTCGCCGTATCGCAGGGAAACCTTACTCTGCGCATTCAGGAACAGCCGTTGGTCGTACAGCCCAACCCATTTTCGAACGCTCAACCAATTATTGTTCCCAGAACAGGAGCAGCCATCGAGGAAGAACCAGGTATCGGGCTTGCCGAGGTTGACGAGGGGACCAACCTATCCGAGGTGATCGCAGGCCTGAATGCCTTGGGTGTTTCACCGCGCGATATGATCGACATCCTGAAAAGCATTAAGGCGGCCGGCGCACTCCACGCGGAATTCGTGGTACGTTGAATGTAAGTGTAACCCCCCCTTTTTCATGGGGT
>DFBF01000151.1 GCA_002367285.1 Rhodobacteraceae bacterium UBA3087
GGCATGCCCTCGGCCAGTTCGGCGTCAACCGGGGCGGCCTCGGCCCAGACTGCACCGCTTGCATGGCGTCCGGGAAATTCGCTGAGCAAATAGAAGGTGCGCGTCAGCACGTGATCGGCCGGGATCGGCGCAAGCGGCGGCACATCCAGGGGCGCAGCCAGTGCACGCAGCTTTTGCCCCGCCGGAGTCGTTGCACCGAAGCCCGCCACATTCGCATCCCGCGTATCAAACACAATCAACCCGCCCGCATTCAAATAGCCATTCAACCGCGCATAGGCGGCGGGCGATGGCAAGGCCTGCGTCGCCGTCACGGGCCAGTACAGCAACGGAAAAACCGACAGATCTGCGGCCTCCAGATCAACACCCACCGGGGGGGCAGGTTCAACCGACGTGCGTCGCCACAGCTGATCAGACAGGCCAGTCAGCCCGGCCTGGGCCAGATCATCCACCGCGCGGTCACCGGTCAGAACATGGGCCAGGGTGACCTCGCTGGCCGCAGCGATCAGGGCGTCGATGTCATCTTGGGCCTCTGCATCCAGCGGGATCAGAAACAGGACAACCACCGCCACAGCGCCGCGCAAACGGCCCGACAGGGACAGGGTCGCCAGCACATCAGCGGCCAACAGGATCAAGGCCCCCGCCAACAGCCACGGCCCGAATGCGCGGTCCTGGGTCGCGCCCTGCCATGTCGGTGTGATCCGTGCAGGCCATGCGGCAGGCGACAGCCGCGCATCCGCCGCCAACACGTTGACCGCCAGCACGCGGTCGCCTTCGCGATACAGCCCCGGACGCAGCTGCGGCCCGGCCTGCCCGGCCAAAGCCTCGCCCGCCAGACCGGGCACATCTCCGGCTGGCCGCAGCTCGGCAAAGGCCGTCAGCTGCTGGTCCGCGACCCATGTGGTGCCCGCCAGATCCTCCAGCTGGGGCCGGGCCGGGCGGGTCGACACCGCCAGCCGTTCCAGCATTTGCATGAACAGGCCCGACAGAGGCAGGGACGACCATTCCGCATTGGCCGACACATGAAACAGCACCACCTGCCCCTCGCCCAGCACCTTGCGGGTGACCAGGGGCGTGCCATCGGCCAGCGCTGCGATGGTGCGCTCAGACAGGTCCGGGCCGGGGTCGGCCAACACCTGGGCGCTGACCGTCACCTCATCAGGCACGGGCAGGCCAAAGAAGGGCGAGGCATCCGTGAACGGCGCCAAGGTGCGGGGCTCGCCCCAGCTCATCGCGCCACCGACGCTGCGCCCACCGGCCCGCAGGCGCACGGGCAGCAGAATGTCTTCGATCCCGCGTCCTTCGTCGGACCCCGCCAAACGCGGCCCGGCAAAGCGCAGCAGCAGCCCGCCCTTGCCAACCCACTGCGCCAGCGCCCGTTGGTCGGGTTCGGCCAGGCGGGCCACATCGGCCAGGATCACCACATCCGGGCTGGCCTGCAACAGGTCGGCCAAGGGGCCCTCGATCAGTTCGGTCGTCGTGACCAAGGCCTGACGCAGGAAATGCTGCGGCGACAACAGCACCAGCCCCTCGCGCCCGGCCCCGCCCATCAGGGCAACCCGGCGGCGTTTCAGACTGTCATCGGTCAAGGCGACGGCCCCAGCACTGCGCAGCCCTTCGATCTGAAACCGCGTCACGCGATTGCGCAGCTCAGGCGGCAGGGTCAGTTGGGTCGTGGCATGGGAATCGCCCTGGTTCAGCGTGACAGGAACGCGGGTCAACACCCGCTCAATGCCCGCCGGATCAGGGCCCAGACCGACGACGGAAATCTCCTGTGCCTCAGCACCTGAGGCGACAAGCTGCACATGCACCTGACCGTCTTCGAACCGGGGTGGCAAAAGGCCCAGACGCGACATCGGCGGTTGCGCGATCGTGACATGGCCCGCAGCTTCAAACGCCTGTAACAGCGCACTGCGACCGGGGCGCGCCAAGCCATCGGACAGCCACAACACTTGTGCATTCTGCAATCCTTCGGCCCAGGACAACGCCGTATCATAGGGCACATCCCACGCCACCGGCGCCAGTCCGGGCACGCGGCTGGACCAACTGCCCGCCGCCTGAAACGGCGTCACCTCTGGCACATCCGAGGCCAGCACAACTGCCGCCACCCGCCCCGCCTGCGCGGCACCCGACAGCGCGTCCTGAACCGCCTGCAATCGCTGCGGCCAGTCCGACGCAGCGGCCCAGCCATTGTCGACAAACACGACCAAGGGGCCGCTGTCATCCGCTGCGCGATCTGGGTTCAAAACCGGCCCAGAAAAGCCAAAGATCATCGCGCCAATCGCCACCATGCGCAGCAAAAGTAACCACCAGGGCGTGCGGTCGGCCTCGTGATCCTCGTCCTCAAGCCCCAGCAGCAAGGCAACGCCGGGAAACCGACGCCGGATTGGGGCTGGCGGTACAGCCCGCAACAACCACCACAGGGCAGGCAGCGCGACCAGACCGGCCAACAGCCACGGCGTGGTGAACCCTATGGCGCCAAGGATCCACATCAGCGCTGCGGCTCCAACGCATGGAAAAGCCACAACAAAGCAGTCGCCGGGGCGTCATCGGTGTGGTGCAGATGGTAGCGCCAGCCCGCCGCCTGCGCCATGGACTGCAACGTCGCCTTGCGGTCGGCCAACCGGTCCTGATAACGCGCCCGCAGATCATCGGCGCGACGGGTTTCATGGCGCAAGCTGCCGCTCATGCTTTCGAAAATGGTGCGTCCATGAAAGGGAAAAGCCTCCTCAGAGGGGTCCAGAACCTGCAACAATACGCCCTTCACGCCGCGTTCGGCGGCCTTGGCCAGGGCGGCTTGAACCGGGGCCGGGTCGCCCATGAAATCGGACAGAAACAGCGCGCGGGAATGGCGCGGCAGGGTGGCGACACTGGGCGCGCCGTAATCCTGTGCCGCCGGGGCCTGCAAGGCGCGCGCAATGCGTGCCAATTGTAATGTACCGCGCGCCGGGGGCGTGGGCAGATCCGACAGGCCAACCCGTTCGCCGCCGCGCACCAACAACACCGCCAGCGCCAGCGCCAGAAGCGCTGCGCGGTCGGATTTCTCCGCCAGATCCGGGCTGGAGGCAAACCGCATCGCCGCCGAACGGTCGACCCAGAACACCACCGATTGCGCCGCCTGCCATTCCTTTTCCTGCACGAAATGCTGGTCAGACCGGGCCGACCGGCGCCAGTCGATGGACCGTGCCGTGTCGCCCGGCAGCGCCGTGCGATATTGCCAGAACGCGTC
Source organism: Rhodobacteraceae bacterium UBA3087 (assembly GCA_002367285.1). Lineage (GTDB taxonomy): Bacteria > Pseudomonadota > Alphaproteobacteria > Rhodobacterales > Rhodobacteraceae > Aliiroseovarius_A. Next base: position 3,227 of record DFBF01000151.1, read on the forward strand.
CCCGTGGCCAGGGCGTCTGCGCCCGTGTTCGCCCAACAAAACGCCCGCCGCCAAACGCTCGGCCTCGGCCAAAAGCGGTGGCAGCGGCTGGGCCAAAGCTTCGGACCGGCTGCGCAGATGGGCGCCAGGCGGTGTCACGCGGCAGCCTCGTGGCCCGGCAGGGTTGCGACCACCTGATCAATGATCGCACCCAGATTTTCGCCCCGTGCGCGTGCGCCATAGCTCAAGGCCATGCGGTGGATCAGAACCGGGCGCGCCAGCGCGACAAGGTCGGCGTGATTGGGCACCAGACGCCCGTCCAGCAACGCGCGTGCGCGCACCAGCAGCATCAAGGCCTGCGCCGCGCGCGGCCCCGGTCCCCAGGCGACGGCTTCGTGCAGGAAATCGGGTGCTGTGTCGTCATCGGGGCGACAGGCGCGCACCAGATCAAGGATCGCTTCGACCAGCGCATCACCCACCGGCATCCGGCGCAGCAGGGTCTGCGCGGCGATCAGGTCCGTGGTGGAAAACTCCGCCTGCGCCTGCGTATCTGCTGTGCCCGTCGTGACCATCAGAATGTCGCGTTCGGCGTCACGGGTCGGGTAATCCACGTCGATCTGCAACAGGAACCGATCCAGCTGGGCCTCGGGCAACGGGTATGTGCCCTCCTGCTCCAGCGGGTTTTGCGTCGCCAGAACGTGGAAGGGTTCGGGCATCTTGTGCTCGTGGCCCGCGATGGTCACCGCATGTTCCTGCATCGCCTGCAACAGGGCGGATTGCGTGCGCGGACTGGCGCGGTTGATTTCATCGGCCAGCAGCAGCTGACAAAAAATCGGACCGGGCAGAAAGCGAAAAGCGCGGGTGCCATCCTTGGCCTCCTCCAACACTTCGGATCCCAGAATATCGGCGGGCATCAGGTCCGGCGTGAACTGAATGCGCCCGCCGTCCAGCCCCATGACGGTGGACAGCGTATCAACCAGCCGCGTTTTGCCCAGCCCCGGCAGGCCAATCAGCAACGCGTGCCCGCCCGACAGCATGGCCGACAGGGTCAGGTCCACGACCTCCTCTTGCCCGATGATGCGTTTGGCAATCGAGGCCTTGGCCGCCGCCAGTTTTGCGCCCAGCGCTTCGATCTCGCCTACAAGGTCTTCGTTCGTCATGGAAATCCTCCGCCGTCGGCTTTACGATGCCATTAAAGGCCGAACAGAGGGCAGGCACAAATGACAAAACCGAAAACTGGTGAAAAAGCGCCCACTTCCGCGCCCACAGCCGATGGAATCGCGGCTGCCGCCCGCAGCGCGGCCAAAAAGGGGGCGCCACCCGTTCACCTGTGGACCCCGGAATTCTGCGGTGATCTGGACATGCGCATCGCACGCGATGGCACTTGGTTTTATCTGGGCACACCGATTGGGCGGCCCGGGTTGGTGAAGCTGTTTTCATCCATCATTCGCAAGGATGGTGACGACTATTTCCTGGTCACCCCGGTCGAAAAGGTCGGCATCACGGTGGATGACGCCCCTTTTGTGGCGGTTGATTTTGAGGTGTCCGGCGCAGGCACGGATCAAGCCCTGAGCTTTACCACCCATGTCGAAGACGTGGTGACGGCGGGCCCTGATCATCCGATCCGCATCGTGCGCGACGCAGAGACCGGAGAACCCGCGCCCTATGTGCTGATCCGCGCCAATCTTGAGGCGCTGATTGATCGCAAAAGCTTTTACCGCCTGATTGATCTGGGCGTTCATGCGGATCACGACGGCGAACGCTGGTTTGGTCTGTGGTCGGGCGGTGTGTTCTTCCCGGTCATCCCATCGGCCGAATTGCCGGACTGAGCAAAGGACCAATATGCCCCGTTTTGCCGCCAACCTGTCATTCCTGTTTCGCGAATTGCCCTTTCTGGACCGGTTTCAAGCCGCCGCCGAGGCCGGGTTTACCGCCGTCGAGGTGCTGTTTCCCTATGACGACGCGGCCCATGAAATCACGCGACGCCTGACCATGCATGGCCTGACAATGGTGTTGATCAACACGCCGCCGCCCAATTGGGCCGGGGGCGAACGTGGCTTTGCCGCCATTCCCGGCGGCAAGGACCGGTTTCGCCACGACTTCAAACGCGCTCTGCGGTTTGCCCAGGCCTTGCGGGTGAACCACCTGCACGTGATGGCGGGTAAATCCAAAGGGCTGGTGGCGCGCGCAACCTTTGTCGAGAACCTGAAATGGGCCTGTGACCAGGCGCCGGATCAAAGCCTGACGATTGAGCCGATCAACCAGAGCGACATGCCGGGATATTTCCTGAACAATTTTGATATGGCCGCCGAAATCATCGCCGAAGTCGGCGCCCCGAACCTGGGCCTGCAATTTGACGCCTATCACGCCCAGATGATCACCCACGATATGCTGGGCGAATGGGAAAAACACAAAAGCATCACGCGCCACATTCAGGTCGGCGGCACGCCGGACCGCAAGGAACCCATCAAGGGCGAAATCGATTATCCGGCCTGGTTTCGACAGCTGGACGCCGAAGGCTATAAGGGCTTTGTCAGCGGTGAATACCACCCCACGGCCCAGACCGAAGCCGGGCTGATCTGGCTGACAGACGGGCTGGAATGAAACATCACCCGTCGCTGATCACGTCGCCAGTCCATAGGGTCGCAGCTGGATCCTGCTGGTTGAGGTGCAACAGACCGTGCTGCGCACAGGGCGCATCAACAGGGTTTCGCGCCGAATTTCTGGCCCGCGAGCGCTCCTGACAGAACGCTGTCAGCAGGGGTGTGCGACACAGCCCTCATCAACCCTGTGATGAAGGAACATCAAATGCCTGACCAAACCCTTGTTGTCTGGAACGAAATCCCCGTTTCGGATATGGAGAAAGCCGTGGAATTCTATAATGCGGTTTTCAAATGGGACCTGACGATTGACAACACCGGCCCCAATCCCATGGCCTATCTGGGCGGCGACATGAACACCGCCGGTGGCCACCTGTACCCGGGCAAACCCGCGTCCAAGGGCAATGGGCCGACGGTGCATATCGCCGTGCCGGACACGCTGGACGCAGCCGTTGCGCGGTGCAAACAGGCCGGTGGCACCGTGCTGTCGGACGCCATCGAAATCCCTGTCGGCAGCTTCGCTTACATCATCGACCCTGACGGAAATTCGTTGGGTCTGTTCAAGGCGAACACCTAAAATGCGCCGTGCCGACCGCCTGTTTCGCATCGTACAGCTGCTCAGAGGCGGTCGGCTGACCACGGCACATGCGCTGGCCGAGAAACTAGAGGTCAGCGCGCGCACGATCTATCGCGATATTGCCGACCTGATTGGCTCGGGTGTGCCGATCGAAGGCGAGGCGGGCGTCGGATACATCATGCGACAGGGCTTTGATATGCCGCCCTTGATGTTCACCCGCGACGAGGTCGTGGCGCTGGTCGCAGGCGCCCGCATGGTGCGCACCTGGGGCGGGGCCAGCATGGCACTGGCCGCCGAAGAAGCCTTGGTGAAAATCCAGGCAGTCCTGCCGCCGAACTTGCAGGAAGGCGCGGAACGGGTCGAGGTGCACGCGCGTGACGCCTCGGGGTTAACCGACGCCGAACGCCATCTGATTGACCAGA
>DFBF01000305.1:0-1846 GCA_002367285.1 Rhodobacteraceae bacterium UBA3087
AGGGATCGGCCCAGTTGCCGGTGATGCCCAGACGTTTGAACTCGGCGCGTTGCACGTCAACCCACTCGGCCGCAAAGGCGCGGCACTCTTGGCGGAAATCAATGACGGGAACGTCGTCTTTGTTCTTGCCCTTCTGGCGGTATTTCTCCTCGATCTTCCACTCAATCGGCAGACCGTGACAATCCCAACCGGGAACATAGCGCGCATCGCGGCCCATCATCTGATGCGAGCGCACGATGATGTCTTTGATGGTTTTGTTGAGCGCGTGACCGATGTGCAAATGACCGTTGGCATAGGGCGGGCCATCGTGCAGCACGAACGGCGTGCGCCCCTCGGCCTTGCCGTTTTCGCGCAGGCGGTCATAAACACCGATCTCTTCCCACCGTTTGAGCCAGTCGGGCTCGCGTTTGGGCAGACCCGCACGCATCGGGAAATCGGTTTTTGGCAGGTTCAAAGTGGCTTTGTAGTCGGGCCCGTTATCGGCGGGAGTGGTCGCATCGGAACACATATCTGATCGGTCCTTGAAAAGGGAGAATGGCTAAGGCTCATAGAGCGGCGCGGGTCAACCCAAGCGCCTTGTCCCGGCGGCTCAAAGGATCACGAGGTCTCAGAGCGCCGGGCTTGTAATTCGTATAATTGCGATAGCCATGAAATTCATGCGCCTGTTATAGGCAGCCATTGGCACAGGGGCAAGACCACTTGCCGCATTGCGCAGCAACGTCTTTCGCGTCACCTTCCGACCGTATAACGAGGAATGACAGATGACCAACGCACGCTCCGCCCTACCGCTAAAATTCGACATCTCTCCCGCCGACATCGACCGTGTCGTGACGCGCTTTTATGCCCGCGTCCGCGCCCATGAGGTGCTTGGCCCCGTGTTCGGGGCCCATGTGGAAAACTGGCCGGAGCATGAGGCAAAGATCGGACGGTTCTGGCGCAATGCGATCCTCAACGAGCGGGTCTATGACGGCTCGCCACAACGCGCCCACATGGCCGCAAATGAGGTCAAACAAGAACATTTCGCCATCTGGCTCGGAATGTTCGACGAGATCCTGATCCGTGAACTTGAGGCAGATAACGCGATGAAATGGTCGGCCTTGGCGCATCGTATCGGGCGGGCCTTGCGCATGGGTGTGGCCCAGCGCGACCAAGCGCCCGACGCACCGCCAAGCCTGTTTTGACGCTACTGCGCCTCCTCGCCTTTGGAGAACAATCCCGTGAGCGCCCGTTTGACAAGGCTTGAAACCGAGGGTTTCGTCTCGCGCAAATAGGGCAAGGGCCGACAGACCTCCATCGCCGCCACGCCAACACGCGCGGTCAACGCGCCATTCACGACGCCTTCGCCAAAACGACGGCTGAGTTTCGACAAAACGCCGCCCCCCGCCAGGGACCCGATCAGGTCATCGCCAACTGCGACCGCCCCGGTGGCCACCAGATGGGTCATCACGGCGCGGGTCAGCCGCCAGCTGCCCAGCGTGCCCGCCCGCCCGCCATAGATTTCGGCCACCCGACGGATCATGCGAATATTCGAGGTCAGCGCAGTCACCACATCGGCCAGCGCCAGCGGCACGATGGCGGTCACGGTCGCGACCTGACGCGCCGCCGCTTCGACTTCCAGCCTGGCCGCGGCGTCCAATGGCGCCAGCACCTCGGCCTCAGCCAGACCCAACAGATCCTCGGCCTCGAATTGCTCGCCTTCGCGTTCGCTCAACCGCTCCAAGCCCCACTTCAGCTCGTCCCGCCCAGCGTAAAGACGCTTGAGAGAGCGTGATACCTCGCGCGCCTCTGGCAGGGATTTGTGCGCCAAAGCCTCCTCGGCCCTGCGGTGAATGCCGTCGACCCGGCG
>DFBF01000305.1:1887-4145 GCA_002367285.1 Rhodobacteraceae bacterium UBA3087
GACCAACGCCATGGCCGTCGCACCCAACACCGGGTTGCGCGCGATCAGGCCCGTGACGAAATCATAGGCCGCGACCGAGGCGACAAAGCCGATGATCGCCACTGCCAGGGACCAGAACCATCGGCCCAGACGCCCGCCGCGCCGCGCCGTCAAGGTCGCGACAGTCTGCATCGCCTGACCTGTGGGGGGGGGCAGATCCGGTTCGGGCACCGGCGGCGCGGTGGCTGGCGTATCGTCAGCCGGTCCGTCCAATTCGATCAGCACGGGGCCTTTTTCATCGCTCATGAGGCGCTCCATTCATAGCGGATATCGGGCAGGTTTTCGTCATTGCCCATGCCGTCACTGCGGCCCGTTTCAACAAACCCTTCGCGCAGGTAAAACCGTTGCGCGGCGACGTTCGCCTGAAAGGCAAACATCGACAAATGCGGGGCATGTGTTTTGGCGTGGTCCAGCAGGGCCTTGCCCACGCCTTGTCCCTGAGGCGCCGCATACAGCGCGTGGATTTCGCCCCTGTCGCGGGCCAGAAAGCCGACCGGAACACCAGCGCGGCGCACCACCGTGGCCCAGCCTTTGTCAACCAACATGCGGGCGAACCCCTGTTCTTCGGTGCGCGTGTGAACGCGCGGCATCCAGGGTGTTGTGTCGATCCAGTCCGACATGATGCCCCCTATGGAAGGGGCATCTGCGGCGGTGGCGGCATCGACGATCACAACCGATCCCCGATCAGAAATTCCGCAGCCTTGTCCAGCCGAATATGGGGCGGGCCTTCGCCCGGTTTCAGGCTGACCTGGGCCGGGGCAAACCGCATGACCTGGTAATCCGCGTCCAGCCATTTTTCCGCGCCTTCACGCGCCGGGGACAACAGCCGTCCGGGATCCTCGGGCAAAGCGCCGGGGTAAAACGCCGCCGATTTACCGCTGTCCAACAGGGTGCCGCGCACGCAGTCAAGCGTCCGTCCCTTGTGGTCCAGCGTCTCCTCGGTCGTGGTGCGCAGGGCAGCAATTGACATGGCCGCCGTGCTGGCCCCGGCGAAATCGGCGCGGTCCTTGGCATCGCGCAGCAGGGCCTCGGCGATCGCGGTCAGCTGGGGATGTTGCGTGTGGTGCAGGTGGTCGGCCTTGGTCGCCGCAAACAGGATACGTTCCACCCGTCGCCCCATGAACAACTGGGACAGAAACGCGTTGCGACCGGGGCGAAACGCGCGCAGGATTTCCGCCATAGCGCGGCGCAGATCGTCCAGCGCGGCGGGACCCGCGTTGATCGCGCCCAGCACATCGACCAGCACAACCTGGCGATCAATCCGTGAAAAATGGTCGCGAAAGAACGGTTTCACGACGCGGGATTTATAGGCCTCGAACCGGCGGTCCATCTCGCGCCACAGGCTGCCACGCGGGGTTTTCGCGGGCTTGGGGATCGGCGCAAAGGTCAGTACCGGGCTGCCCGCCATGTCGCCGGGCAACAGGAACCGGCCCGGCGTGCAATCAGAAAACCCGGCCTCGCGTGCGGATTTCAGATAGGTTGCGAAACTGTCAGACAGCGCCTTGGCGGTGGGCTCGTCCAGTTTCACATCGCCTTGGGCGTGATCAGCGGCGGACAGGAATTCGGCGGCCTGCGGACGGTGGGCAATGCGTGACAGGGCCTGCGCGGCCCATTCATCATAGCTCAGATCCAGCAGGGCCAGATCCAACAACCATTCGCCGGGGTAGTCTACGATATCCAGATGCACCGTGCGCGGCCCGCGCAATCCGGCCAGCAATCCACCGGGCTGCACGCGAAATGACAGGCGTAATTCACTGACGGCGCGCGTACCATCGGGCCAGCGCGGCGTCGCGCCGGTCATTGCCGCCAGATAGGTTTCATAGTCGAACCGCGCCACGGTATCGTCGGGCTGGGGTTGCAAAAACGCCGTCTGAATGCGCCCGTCGGCGGCGGCAATCAGTTGCGGCATCCGGCCCCGGTCCATCAGGTTGGCGACCAGCGAGGTGATGAACACCGTCTTGCCCGCGCGCGAAAGCCCCGTGACGCCCAGCCGGATCACAGGTTCGAACAACGTCTCATGCGCCGCGTCGCCCACCACCTCGATCTGGCGGGTGATGCTGTCGGCAATATCGCCCAACCCCAAATGCCTGCTCCTTCAATTGTTAGGAAGAACATAGGCATTTCAAGGCGGCAGTTCCAGAACTCGTCTGGGGCTAAGTCACACGACGCCAACTGCGTTCAACTCGCAGAAAATTCCTTATCGTCAACCGTATTGCAGT
>DFBF01000270.1:0-623 GCA_002367285.1 Rhodobacteraceae bacterium UBA3087
AGCCGGGCAAACACGCCCGCGCCTTTGACATGCGCGGTCACCTCTTTGATGCCGCCCAGCTCGGTCAGGCTCTGCTGCACAATCTCGAATTTCCAGCCCTGAGTTTCAGCATATCGCTGATACATGCGCAGCAGGTCGGCGGCGAACAAAGCGGCCTCGTCCCCACCGGTGCCGGGACGGATTTCGATCATCGCCGGGCGCGCGTCTGCGGCGTCTTTTGGTAGCAAAACCAGGCGCATGGCCTGTTCGGCCTCGGGCAGACGGGTGCGCAGGTCGGGCAATTCTTCCTCGGCCAGCTCCTTCATTTCCGGGTCGGTAAGCATCGCTTCGGCCTCGGCAATATCAGACAACAGCTGTTGGTAGCCGGTGATCTGGTCGACCACCGGCTTCAGCTCGGCATATTCACGCCCAACGGCGGCGATTTCATCGCCCGACAGCCCCTCGGCCATGCGGGCCTCAAGGAACTGAAAACGCTGGGTGATCGCGGCAAGTTTTTCGACAGGAACCATGCCCCCCGTGTCCCCCATCGTGTCGCATTGGTCAAGGGGCGGCATCGGTGGTATAATGCATGCATGTTGAGAATTGCACTGATAACTGCCCTGCTTGCGGGGCCAGCGTGGGCC
>DFBF01000270.1:746-1433 GCA_002367285.1 Rhodobacteraceae bacterium UBA3087
TGCGTGTCATCCCAGCTAAAGCGTTTCGAACTAAACTCAGGAAACGAGTTTGTTTCGAAACGCCCACAACATCAATAGGTTCCGCGCGTTTCGCGAACATGATGTGATTCAAGTTTTTCGCGAACCGCTTTGGGTCGGGTGAAGGCGTTGCAGCCAGTCGGTCACTCGGGCTGAGTTCACGCCGAGATCCTTGCGCCCGAACCGCAGGCGGGCGTAGATTGCGATCTGGTCGCCGTTCTGAGCCCTGTGCAGCTGCATCGTCGAATAATCCGGAAAGCCCCAGACTGCGGATCGTGTGATGAAGGTCGCATGGCCCGCATCGGCGCCCCCCGCCAACAGGCGCGTGCGCGGGGTGGCTTTGGCGATGTCAAACAGGCGTTTGAACGTGTCGCTGTCGCCGGGTGTGACCATGATCACGCCGCCATCCATCTGTTTGGGCGTCGCATCCACCGTCACATGCCAGCGTTTCGGATTGCTGGCGGCCACCCGCACCCAGACGGCAAACAGGACGATGATATCGAGCAGGATCAGAAGCGCATAGGTCATCTGGCCTACATATCCCCTGCCCGGTCTTTGCGCGAGCGGTTCTTTGCCTCACACCCGCCGGGTCCAGCACCACAGGCACAGGATTTCCATCGCCACATGGGCGCCGGCAATCGCCGTGGCGCCGGTGGTGTCAAAGGGTGG
>DFBF01000270.1:1522-7313 GCA_002367285.1 Rhodobacteraceae bacterium UBA3087
ACCGGCGTGCCGGTGCCCGGCGCAAAGGCCGGGTCCAGCCCGTCGATGTCAAAACTCAGGTATGTCTTGTTGTCGCCCAGGATAGATTTGATCTTTTCAGCCGTGGCGACAGGTCCACGTTCATGCACCTCGCGCGCGTCGATGATGTTGACGCCCAGCGTGTCGTCATTCTGCGTGCGAATGCCGACCTGAACGGACCGTTTCGGGTCGATCAGCCCCTCCTTCACGGCCTTGTAAAACATGGTGCCGTGATCAACCCGGCTCATGTCATCATCGGGCCATGTGTCGGTGTGGGCGTCAAACTGCAACAGCGACAGCGGCCCGTGTTTTTTGGCGTAAGCCCGCAGGATCGGGAAGGTGATGTAATGGTCCCCCCCCAGCACCAGCGAGGCCGCGCCTTGGTCCAGAATGCCGGTGATATGGGCCTCAAGCGCCGCCGGGAATTCGGCGATATGGGCATAATCAAACGCTAGATCGCCATAATCAGCAATCGCAAATTCCGACAGCGGATCAAAGCCCCAGCCATAGGGCGCATCGGGCGACTGCAACGCGCTGGCCTCGCGGATGGCGCGCGGCCCCAAACGGGTGCCGGGGCGATTGGTGACCGCCTGATCAAACGGAATGCCGGTGACGGCCAGATCGACCTCGCGCAAATCCTTGGTCAGGGTGCGTCGCAGAAAGCTGGTCACACCGCCAAAGGTGTTTTCATAGGATAGGCCCTTGAACCCCTTGCGGGTGATCGCCGTGTCGACCTGTTTGCTCGCGTCTTCCAGTGCCATGCGGCCCTCACCTTCTGTTCAGACCCCATGTTGCGTAATTTGATCAAATTTGCAAGAGGCGGCTACACCGGCTGCGCAATCTCAACCAGACGGGCAAAGAAGCTGGCCCCGGTGGGCGCGACATCGTCGTTGAAATCGTATTTCGGATGGTGCAGCCCGGCGGCTTCGCCAATGCCCATGAAGAAATAGGCGCCGGGGCGTTCTTCCAACATGTATGAGAAATCCTCGGCCCCCATTTCGGGCAAGGCGTCGGTGTCGACGCGGTCTTCGCCCGCCACATCAACCGCAGCGCGCGCCGCCAGTTCAACGCCGGACGCATGGTTCACGGTGGCCGGATAGCCATTTTCATAGTCAATTTCCGCCGTCACATCGAAAGACGCCGCCTGCCCGGCCACAATCGCACGAATGCGCCGTTCGGCCATCTTGCGCACTTCGGGATCAAAGCTCCGCACCGTGCCTTGGATCCAGGCCGACTCCGCAATCACGTTTTCCGCCGACCCACCATGGATCTGCGTCACCGACACAACCAACTGGTCCATCGCATAGGCATTGCGGCTGACCACCGTTTGCAACGCCATCGCCAGACCGGCGGCTGCAATCACCGGGTCCTTGGTTTCATGCGGATAGGCACCGTGGCCGCCAACGCCCTTCAACGTCACGCTAAAGGTGTCCACGGCGGCCAACAGCGCGCCGGTGCGGCCAAAAAACGCGCCCGCCTCGTAATCTGGCGCGTTGTGAATGCCATAGACCTGATCAATGGCGAACCGGTCCATCATGCCTTCGTCACACATGACCTTGCCGCCGCCACCGTTTTCCTCGGCAGGTTGAAAGATCAGCGCGACCTTGCCTGCGAATTTGCGCGTTTCTGCCAGGTATCGCGCCGCCCCAAGCAACATGGTGGTGTGGCCGTCATGGCCGCAGGCATGCATGCGCCCTTCGACGGTCGAGGCGTATTCCAGCCCGGTTTCCTCGGGCATCGGCAGCGCATCCATATCGGCGCGCAGCCCGATCGTACCCCCATCCCCCGTGCCATTGATGATCGCCACCACACCGGACACGCCAATGCCCGTGTGGATCTCATCGACGCCAAATTCCTTCAGCCGATCGACCACATAGGCGGCGGTCTCGTGACACTCCAACCCCAGTTCGGGGTGCATATGCATCCAGCGACGCCAGGTTTTCATGTCCTCGGCATAGTCGGCAATACGGTTGATGATCGGCATGGGTTGCTCCTGTCACGACGCATGTTATGCCGGGAAGAGTTCACTGATTTGAGGCCGAGCGCAATGAGCAAATCTGACCAACTGGTTCACAATCCCCACGGCGGCATGCCCCGCCTGTTGGAAATCATGCGCCGTTTGCGTGATCCCGAAACCGGCTGTCCCTGGGACATCGAACAGACATTCGCCACCATCGCGCCCTATACGATCGAAGAGGCCTATGAGGTCGCCGATGCGATTGAACGCAAGGAATGGGGCGAGCTGAAAGGCGAGCTGGGCGATCTGTTGTTCCAGTCGGTGTTTCACGCCCAGATGGCCGAAGAGGCCGGGATGTTCACCTTTGATCAGGTCGCCGACACCATGTCCGACAAGATGGTCGCGCGTCATCCGCATGTGTTTGGCGCAGAAAGCCGTGACAAGTCCGCCGACCAGCAGACTGTCGATTGGGAAACGATCAAGGCGGCGGAACGCGTCTCAAAGGCGCAAAAGGGCGTGCTGGACGGGGTCGCCATCGGCCTGCCCGCCCTTCTGCGCGCGCAAAAGCTGCAAAAACGCGCCGCGCGGGTTGGGTTTGATTGGCCGGACACGTCGATGGTTTTGGACAAAATTCAGGAGGAAGCCCAGGAATTGGTCGAAGCCCGCGACAGCCTGACACAGGACAAAGTGCGCGAGGAAATGGGTGACCTGTTGTTCGTCCTGGCCAATCTGGCCCGTCATCTGGGGGTCGAACCCGAAGAGGCCCTGCGCGACACGAACGCGAAATTTGAACGTCGTTTCAAAGGGATCGAAGACCGCCTTGCCGCCGAAGGGCGCACACCGGAGCAGTCGAACCTGGAGGAGTTGGACGCGCTTTGGAATGCGGTCAAGGCGGAGGAAAAGGGGCATTGAAACCCGCACATCCGAAAACCCGAATGTTTTAGTCAGGTATTGACCCGAGTAAAAAACTCAGGTTTATGACGCTCAGAAACATGAACCTCGGAGACCCGCGACATGAAACTCCCCGTTACCGCCCTTTTGGCCCTGACAACAGCCCTGCCCGCCTTTGCGGATGAGGTGAACGTCTATTCCTATCGCCAGCCCGAACTGATCCAACCGCTGATGGACGCCTTTAGCGAACAGACCGGCATCGCCGTAAATGTCGCCTTTCTGTCCAAGGGCATGATCGAACGGCTGGAAGCCGAAGGCAAACGCACCCCGGCGGACCTGGTGTTGACCACCGATATTTCGCGCCTTGCGGCAATTGTTGATGCGGGCCTGACCCAGGCTGTGACCAGCGAAGTTCTGACCGCCAATATCCCGGCGCAGTTCCGTGATCCGGGCAATGAATGGTTCGGCCTGACCAGCCGCGCCCGCGTCGTCTATGCCGCGCGCGACCGTGTCGCCGAAAGCGAGGTCACGACCTACGAAGACCTGGCCGACCCGAAATGGCGCGGCCGCATCTGTACGCGTTCGGGCACTCACGCCTATACGCTGGCGCTGGTCGCCGCCTTTCTGGACCACAACGGTGACACCGAAACGCGCGCCTGGCTGGAGGGTGTGAAAGCCAACCTGGCCCGCAAGCCCCAGGGCAACGACCGCGCACAGGTCAAGGCGATCTGGGCCGGTGAATGCGACATTTCGCTGGGCAACACCTATTACATGGGCGCGATGGTCAATGACGCGGAACAGAAAGAATGGGCCGACAGCGTGCGCATCCTGTTCCCGACATTTGAAGGCACCGGAACGCATGTGAACCTGTCTGGCATCGCTTTGGCCAAACACGCCCCGCACAGCGAAAATGCCATCAAGCTGATGGAATTCCTGACCACACCCGCAGCGCAGGCAATCTATGCCGAAGTGGTGCATGAATACCCCGTCACCCCCGGCGTTTCTGCCAGCGATCTGGTCGCCAGCTGGGGTGAATTTACCGCCGATGACGTGAACCTGATGGACGTCGCCGCCCAACGCCCCGCCGCGTTGAAGCTGGTGGAAGAGGTTGACTTCGACGGCTAAGCCCTTTGAATTAAAAGCAAAAGCCCGGCATCAACGCCGGGCTTTTCGCATCTTTACAGACAGGCCTCGCGGATCAGATCGGCCAGCGCCATGGTCCGCGCATATCCCATTTCGATCGCCTCGGCACCGCGATGCAGCTCCAGCGCGGTCAGATGCTCGAACGCCATGTTCACCAGCACATGCGGCGGGTCCCCGGCCAGGCGGGATCGGCGGATCTGGTCGGTCATGATTTCAATTGAGGCGTTCAACACCTCAAAGTAATTGGGGTTTTTCGGGTCCGGCGTGGCATCCAGGTTCAGGCCCAACGCCTGATGCCATTCCTTCGGCAGCTTTGAGGCCGCCCAGCCCCCCGCACTTGGGCTGGGTACGGAAGGTTTCCAAAAACGCCCGCGCGGCTTGGCGTTGGGATTCACGGCAATCACCACCTCGGCCCCCATGGCACGCGCCAGAGAGACCGGGATCGGATTGCTCAGCCCGCCGTCCAACAGCCATTTTCCCTGATACCGGATCGGGCTGAACACACCGGGAATGCCGACCGAGCCGCGCACCGCCGGATAGGTTGCGCCCTGCTTCAGCCAGACCTCGCGCCCGGTCTCCATGTCGGTGGCGACGGCCCCGAACGGGCGCGGCAGCTGTTCGATGCGGTCGGCAACGCCAATGTCGCGCAACATCACCTCGATTTCGCGCGCCTCGATCAACCCGCCCGAGCCCAGGCGCACATCCATCAGACCGACGTATTTGCCCGGTGTCAGCGACAAAACCCATGCTTCCAGCGCATCCAATCTGTCCGCCGCCCAAGCGACGCCGACCAGCGCGCCCATGGAACAACCCGCGACCAGAGCCGGTTTGACGCCCAGATCATCCAAGGCGCGCATGACACCGATGTGGCACCAGCCACGTGCGCCGCCAGATCCCAGCGCCAAGCCGACCCTTTCACCGCTCATTGGGCCTCCAGAACCTGTTTCAACAGGCGATCCACACCGTGGCTCATCCGCAATTCCCCTTGTAATACAGCATGATAAGGCACCCACCTGGCATCTGCCGCATCATCTGCGGCAACCGGGTCCCCTGACACATAGGTGCACAGCACCCCGGCCAGGAAATAGTGATGCGTCACCACGCCACCATCGTGTTTCACCACGTCCAAAGTGTCAACAATCGCCCCTGCCGTGGCAAGAATACCGGTTTCCTCGCGCAGCTCGCGCACCGCCGCCTGGGCAACGGTTTCGCCCCATTCGACCTTGCCGCCCGGATATCCCCAGGCGCCTTTGTCCGGGTCTTGGCCGCGTTCAACCAACAGCACATGACCGTCCCGGATCACCACAGCAATGGCGCCCAGGATCGGGGTCATTCGGCGGCCGCCCGGCGTGGATGCAACATGTCTTTCAGGTAATGGCCGGTATGGCTTTCGCCCACTTCGGCGACCTGTTCAGGCGTGCCAACGGCAACAATGCGTCCGCCGCCATCGCCGCCTTCGGGGCCGATGTCGATAATGTGGTCGGCGGTTTTCACCACGTCCAGATTGTGTTCGATCACCACCACCGTGTTGCCCTGATCGACCAGTTCGTGCAGCACCTCAAGCAGCTTGCGCACGTCTTCGAAATGCAGCCCCGTGGTGGGTTCATCCAGAATATACAGCGTGCGCCCGGTTGATCGTTTCGACAGTTCCTTGGACAGTTTCACACGCTGCGCTTCGCCGCCCGAAAGCGTCGTCGCCTGCTGCCCGACCTTGATGTATCCCAGCCCGACACGCATCAGCGCATCCATCTTTTCGCGGATCGATGGAACCGCCTTAAAGAA
>DFBF01000270.1:7375-8837 GCA_002367285.1 Rhodobacteraceae bacterium UBA3087
TCTCGGTTATATCTGGCGCCATTGCAGGTCTCGCAGGTGACATAGACATCCGGCAGAAAGTGCATTTCGATCTTGATGACACCATCGCCCTGGCAGGCCTCGCAGCGCCCGCCTTTCACGTTGAAACTGAACCGTCCGGGCTTATAGCCACGCGCCTTGCTTTCGGGCAGCCCGGCAAACCAGTCGCGGATCGGTGTGAAAGCCCCCGTGTAAGTCGCTGGATTTGAACGAGGAGTCCGCCCGATCGGGCGTTGGTCAATGTCGATCACCTTGTCCAGGTGTTCCAGCCCTTTGATGGTTTCGCACGGCGCAGGCGTCTGGCGCGCGCCGTTCAGCCGCATGCTGGCAGTCTTGAACAGGGTTTCGATTGTCAGCGTCGACTTGCCGCCGCCTGACACCCCGGTGACACAGACGAATTTTCCCAGCGGGAAATCGGCGGACACCTCTTTAAGGTTGTTGCCTGTCGCCTTGATAACACTGATTTTTTTCTTGTTGCCCTTGCGCCGTTTCTTGGGAACTGCGATCTCGCGCGCCCCCGTCAGATACTGACCGGTGATGGAATTCGGATTGCCGCAAAGGTCATCAACCGTGCCCTGACCGACGATTTCACCGCCATGCACCCCGGCACCCGGACCGATGTCAAAGACGTAATCGGCCTCGCGAATGGCTTCCTCGTCATGTTCGACAACAATCACGGTGTTGCCCTGATCACGCAGGTTTTTCAGCGTTTCCAACAGGCGACCGTTGTCGCGTTGGTGCAAGCCGATGGACGGTTCATCCAGCACGTACAGCACGCCGGTCAAACCGCTGCCGATTTGCGACGCCAGCCTGATCCGCTGACTTTCGCCGCCCGACAGCGTGCCGGAATTGCGCGACAGCGTCAGGTATTCCAGTCCAACATTGTTCAAAAAGCCAAGACGTTCGCGGATTTCCTTCAGGATCGCACGGGCAATTTCGTTTTTCTGCGCCGACAGCGACGCAGGCACGTTTTCACACCAGTCAAACGCCTCGCGGATCGACATCTGAACGACTTCGCCCACATGCACACCGGCGATTTTCACCGCCAGCGCTTCGTCGCGCAGGCGATAGCCGCCACAGGCACCACAGGGCCTATTGTTCTGATAACGCTCAAATTCCTCGCGCACCCAGTTGCTGTCAGTTTCGCGATAGCGCCGTTCCATATTGGGAATGACACCTTCAAAGGGGCGTGTGACCTCGTACACCCGGCCGCCTTCGTCAAAGCGGAATTTGATTTCGTCCTTGCCGGATCCATACAGGAACAGCTGTTGGATTTTGGCCGGCAGATCCTTCCAGGGCGTGGATTTATCAAACTCGTAATGACGCGCAATCGATTCAATCGTTTGCAGGAAATAGGGCGATTTGCCCTTGCGCCAGGGCGCCAGCGCGCCGTCGTAAATCTGAAGCGTCGCGTCAGGCACGACCAGACGTTCGTCAAAGAACA
>DFBF01000270.1:8871-14586 GCA_002367285.1 Rhodobacteraceae bacterium UBA3087
CGCGGCTCAATCTCAGGAATGGTGAAGCCGGACACGGGACAGGCAAAGCGTTCGGAAAACGTGTGACGTTCCGGCTCACCGTCTTCGGGTTTCGGGGCGGTTTCCAGAATGGCGATGCCATCGGCCAGATCCAGCGCGGTGCGGAAGCTGTCGGCCAGACGGGTTTCAAGCCCCTCGCGCACCACGATCCGGTCGACCACAACGTCAATATCGTGGCGCAGTTTCTTGTCCAGCGTCGGGGCGTCTTCCAGATCGTAAAAGCCGCCATCGACCTTCACACGCTGAAAGCCCTTTTTCTGTAACTCCTGGAATTCCTTGCGATATTCGCCCTTACGGTCGCGCACAATCGGGGCCAAAAGATAAGCGCGCGTGCCCTCGGCCATCGTCATGACGCGGTCCACCATGTCCTGAACCTGTTGCGCTTCGATCGGCAGGCCGGTGGCGGGGCTGAACGGCGTGCCCGCACGGGCAAACAGCAGGCGCATATAGTCGTAAATCTCGGTCACCGTGCCAACGGTCGAGCGCGGGTTCTTCGACGTGGTTTTCTGTTCGATCGAAATTGCCGGGGACAGGCCGGAAATGTGGTCCACATCCGGTTTTTGCATCATATCCAGGAATTGCCGCGCATAGGCGGACAGCGATTCCACATAGCGACGCTGACCTTCGGCATAGACCGTGTCGAACGCCAAGGATGACTTGCCCGACCCGGAAAGCCCCGTAATCACAACCAGTTGGTCGCGTGGAATGTCCACGTCGATGTTCTTTAGGTTATGCTCGCGCGCACCGCGCACTTCGATGTTTTTCAGCTCGGCCATGGGACACCCTTTAAGACGTGATTAACAGATAGGGGATCGGGGCCGGTTCGACAATCCAGAAATGAGAACAAAGAATGAACTGTCGCAGGTGGGATTTCCAGACTTCTGGAAACAGGCCGTGCGGCGTTACAGTGGCCCACCTTTTATCACGTTCATTTCGGAGCCCCCCATGTTGCGCGCCTGTCTGACCGCCCTGTTCTGCCTGTTTTCAACCGTCGCCACGGCGCAAGACGCACCGCGCGCCATTCTGGTGCTGGATGCGTCCGGGTCCATGTGGGGGCAGATTGACGGGATCGCGAAAATCACCATCGCTCAGGATGTGATTGGCGGATTGTTGCAAACCTTGCCCGCCGAACAGGAACTGGGCCTGACCGCCTATGGCCACCGGCGCAAGGGCGACTGTTCCGATATTGAAACCATTCTGGCGCCGGGCACGGATCGCGCCGCCATCGCGGCAGCGGTCAACGCGATCAAACCCAAGGGCAAAACGCCGCTGTCTGCCGCTGTGATCCAGGCCGCCGAGGCGTTGAAATACACCGAAGAGGCGGCGACGGTCATTCTGGTGTCCGACGGCATCGAAACCTGCGCGCTGGACCCCTGCGAAGTCGGGCGGCGGCTGGAGGAGGCCGGCGTCGGCTTTACCGCCCATGTGATCGGCTTTAACGTGTCAGACCCTGCCGCGTTGGCCCAGTTGCAATGCCTGGCCGCAGAAACCGGCGGCACATTTCGCAGCGCCGAAAACGCCGATGAGCTGGCCGAAGCGCTGGAAATCGTTGCAGAGCCCGAGCCCGCCCCGATGCCCGTGGACGTGATCTTTCGCGCAACCGATGGACCGGGGGGCGCTGAAATCACCGAAGGCCTCATCTGGAACATCGACACCGACGCGGCAGGCCACCTGTTGGAAGCCGACGCCACCGCCCGCCCGGTTCTAAGCCTGTTGCCCGGCACTGGCCGCGCAGGCGTTCTGCGCCTGGCCGACGAAGCCTTTGCCGATGCCATCTTTACCGTGACCAAAGAGGCGATGACCGTCACGCTGGTGCTGCCCGAATTCACCCCTGCCGCCACGCTGCTGGCCCCTGCCACGGCCCCGGCGGGGTCGCTTGTGGCTGTGCAATGGACCGGCCCCGGCGAAAAGAACGACTATATCTCCAGCGCCGATCTGGACATGGGCGATGCCTATTACCACCACTATGATTATACGCGCAACAGTGTCGATACCGGTGACGGCGACAAGGTCATGGTGCGCATGCCGCCCAAACCGGGCAGCTATGAAATCCGGTATCTGATGCACGAAGGCACCAAGATTCTGGCCCGCCGCATGATCGAAGTCACGGCCCTGGACATCACCCTGACCGCCCCCGAACAGGCCGGGATCAGTTCGCTTGTGGCTGTTGACTGGCAGGGCCCGGATTACAAGAACGACTATCTGACCGTTGCCAGCCTGGATCAGGGCGATGACTATTACATCAACTATAGCTATACCCATGACGGCAGCCCGTTGCAGTTGCAAATGCCGCCCGAGCCGGGCACCTATGAGATCCGCTATGTGCTGAATGCCTCGAAACATGTGCCCGCGCGCATCACGATCGAGGTGGTCGATGTGGCAACCAGCATCATGGGCCCCGAAACCGCCGTGGTCGGGTCCGAGATCGAGGTGACCTGGCAAGGGCCGGACGAAAAGAACGATTATATTTCGATTGCGATCCCCGGTGAACGCGACGGGTCTTACGAGGGCTATACTTATACCCGCGAGGGCAGCCCGCTGCAGCTGGCGCTGCCGACTGAACCGGGCGACTATGAGCTGCGCTATATCCTGAACCAGGACACCATCGTGTTGGTGCGCAGGCCGATCACGCTGACCGATGCGAGCGTAACGCTCGCCGCTGCGACCCAGGCCAATGCGGGTGCAAAGATCCCCGTCACCTGGACCGGGCCGGGCTATAAGAACGACTATATCGACATCGCGCCTGCCGCGGACCCGGATGCGCGATACGTGGCCTATACCTATGTACGCGATGGGTCGCCCTTGCAGTTGGAAATGCCAACCGAGCCGGGCGATTATGAAATCCGCTATATCATGGATGGCCACCCGAACCGCGTCATGGCGCGCCATGCCATCAGCGTAACGCCGGTCAGTGCCACGATCGAGGCCGCCACGAATGCGCCCGCGGCCGGGGAAATCCCTGTGACCTGGGCCGGGCCAGCCTATGACAAGGATTACATCGCGATTGCACCACTTGGCGCCGGGGTAAATGAATACGAGGCCTTTGAATACACCCGCGACGGCAATCCCCTGCGGCTGCAAATGCCGACCACACCGGGCGACTATGAGCTGCGCTATATCACCCAGGGCAATGAACGCGCGATCCTGGCAAGTCGGCCCATCACGGTCGACGCGCTGGACGCCACGCTGAGCGCACCGGAAAGTGGTATTGCGGGCACGGAAATCGTCGTCGACTGGACCGGCCCGGATTACAAGCGTGATATGATCACCCTGGCCCAGCCGGGCATGAAACCATCGGCATATGCACAATATGAACGGACCAGCAACGGCAGCCCGCTGCGCCTGCCCCTGCCCGGCGACCCGGGGATGTACGAGCTGCGCTATGTCGTGCGCGGCACGGATTACGCCATCCTGACCAGCCAACCGTTCGAGGTCCTGCCCGCCAGTGCGACCCTGACCGCCCCGGCCACCATCGCTCCCGGTGCAAACCTGGTGGTCAGCTGGACCGGCCCGGATCAGCGCGGCGACTATATCGCCATCTCGCTGCTGGGCGACAACGGCCACGAGGCCTATGCCAATACCTCGGATGGCTCGCCGTTGATCGTCAAAGTGCCCGACCGCCCAGGCGCCTATGAACTGCGCTATGTGCTGAAACGGGACCGCACCATTGTGGCGCGCCAACCGTTGACGGTGGAATAGGCCCCCACGACAGGAAAGTGCCCTGGGGTTGATATATTCGTAAAATCAAATATATCAGCTGCAACACCCGGTGCCGGGACAAAATAACGCTGAGCCAAGGAATACTTTAATGCTGAACTTTCTCATGGGTGGTGGGCGCGATGCAGGCCCCCGCCTGTCGCCTCAGGACATCGTTTCGATGGCAACCAAGGGCGACATCATCGTGATCGACATTCGTGATCCCAGCGAAATACGGATGTCGGGCAAGGCCGAAGGGGCGTTGACCATCCCCATGGCTGCGCTGCGGTTTCAGGCCGACCGCGCTGGCCCCGATTACAACAAAGCCATCGACCCCGACAAACCCATCGCGCTCTATTGTGCCTCAGGGGCCCGGTCGGGCATGGCTGCACGCATGATGAAAAAGATGGGCTATGAGAACGTGCATAATCTGGGCGGCCTCGGGCATTGGCACCAGGCAGGCGGCAAGGTCGTCCGCAGCTAATCCTTGAGCTTGTTCACCAATAAAAGACCCCGGCGCACCTGGGTCCTTCATTGCATAGGCGATTGCAACACCCCGGCTCTGGTCGCATATTTGACCTGTTATGACAGTAAAAAGTAACCGGATCACAGTCGCTTATGCCTATGGCTTGACTGATGTCGCCTGTATTCACGCCGCCTTTGACGCCGCCGACCTGCCGGTCATCATCGGCGACGAAACCATGTGCCGCGTTCATCCGCAAACAACCCTCGCGCTTGGCGGCATGCGGGTTCAGGTTTGGCGCGGCGATGTGGCAGAGGCGCAGGATCTGCTGGCGCCGATGGCGAAGGATCGCCCGCCCGCGCGGTTCCGCCCCTTTGTGTCCGCCTTGTTGCTGGCTGGTTTTGCTTTGCTCAGCGTCCCATGCCATTTTGGTCCGGGCCTGTATCTGCACCGCCCGGTCAGCTTTCAGCCACCCCAGATAGGCGACTAGGGCGTGCCCAGGAACAGTTCCTGGCGCCTGGAAAACTGCTGCGCCAGGAATTGCATCATATGGGCCACACCCTGCGCCGCGCGGGCGCATTGACGACGCGGCCCCTGCTGCCGCCGATGTAATGAAAAGGGCCGGTGCGATCGCTCGCCCGGCCCTGAATTCCTGTAAGTATCAGAAATTACATGTGAATGACACGATCATAGGCATCCAGAACGGCCTCGTGCATGCTTTCGGAAATCGTCGGATGCGGGAAAACTGTGTGCATCAGGTCTTCCTCGGTTGTCTCCAACTGTCGCCCGATGACATAGCCCTGGATCATCTCTGTCACCTCGGCCCCAACCATATGGGCGCCCAGAAGTTCGCCATTTTTGGCATCAAACACGACCTTGACCATGCCCTCGGCCTCGCCCAAAGCAATCGCCTTGCCGTTGCCGATGAAGGGGAACTTGCCGACCTTCACCTCATAGCCCAGATCCTTGGCTTTCGCTTCGGAGTATCCGACGCTGGCGACCTGCGGATGACAATAGGTACAGCCCGCGATGCTTTCGGGTTTCACCGGATGGGCATGCAGGCCGGCGATCAGCTCGGCGACCATGACACCCTCGTGGCTGGCCTTGTGGGCAAGCCATGGCGCGCCCGCGATGTCGCCAATCGCGTACAGCCCGTCGACGCCGGTGCGACAGAATTCATCCGTCACCACATGGGTGCGGTCGATCTTCACACCCAGGGCTTCCAGCCCCAGATCTTCGATATTGCCGACAATGCCGACGGCGGAAATGACGGTGTCAAACGCTTGCGTCTGCACCTTGCCGCCCACTTCGATATGCGCCGTGACGGTGCCCTTGCCGCGATCCAACTGCTTGACCATGGCTTTTTCCATGATCGTCATGCCCTGTTTCACGAACGCCTTTTTGGCGAAGGCCGAAATCTCGGCATCCTCGACAGGCAACACGCGATCCATCACTTCGACCACGGTCACATCAGCGCCCAGCGTGTTGAAAAAGCTGGCAAATTCAATGCCGATCGC
>DFBF01000018.1 GCA_002367285.1 Rhodobacteraceae bacterium UBA3087
CCGGTGGAGGACGACCCGCAAGACCCCGACACGCCGCCCGTCGAAGGGGAAACCTTCGATCTGGATGGCATAGACGACCCGACCGAGGGCACCGCGGGCGATGACATCGTTAATTTCACCAAGGAGACGGTCACGTTTGACGCTGGCGATGGCGATGACCTGTTTCGGACTATCCTGCCAGACTGGGATAGCCCGTACGAACCGATCGACAAGGAAGAGGGCGACCCAATCGGGCCGGTTCTGACCGGAGGTGAGGGGGAAGACATCTTTTTGTTGAATGTCGATGACCAGAACTCAACCGATCATAACGCCTTTTTGCACTACCAACCTAAATTCGAAATCACGGATTTCGACCCGGAGCACGACCACCTGGCCCTGACGTCCAAGGCTCTTTACGAGTGGGAATACTACAATCCAGCGCCCTATGCCTATAGCACACACCAGTTCCCTCTGGATGAAATCGCCATAGAACATGACCCGGATGGGGCGTATATTGATGTGGTCTTCATGGCGGATACGGGAGGGGACGAGGCTCAGGAGTTCACACGCATCCGTTTGTGGGGCGTGGATGACTTTGATCCCGCAAACATTCTGATCGCAACCGGTGAGCTTGACGAAGACGGCAACGAAATCTTTGTGCCGATTGAAATCAGCGATGGAACCCCGACCGGTGTTGGCGATGATACCGCCCTGTATGGCCATGACGGCAGCGACATTGTGCAATTGGACGGCACCAGCGGGTCGCACATCTTTACCCGGGATGGCGATGACACGGTCACCGGCACGGCGGAGACATCCGAAATCTATACCGGCGACGGGGACGACGTGGTGTCCTTGACCGGATTGGGTCTGGACATCCACGGCGGTGCTGGCAATGACAGCCTGTCGGCAACCGAAGGGGAGCTTTGGGGCGACGCGGGCGATGATACCCTGACCCACCTGGACAGTGGCGGCGGCGACGCGACTCTAAACGGCGGATTGGGGCATGACACTCTGATCGGCCAATCCGGTGATACGTTCCGTGGCGGCGAAGATATCACCATCGACATCAATGACCCGCTCGATCCCGGAACGTCTCATGGAACGGCCGTATCGTACGACGATGGGTATGATGGATGGGGAGACGATCTTGATCCTTCGGGCGCCCCGTTCGACAGCTCATATGAGGACGGCACACTAACCCTGAACTTTCCCGAAGGCGCGACCGGTACGCTTCACATCATCAATGAACAGGCCAATGGGGATGATGGGTATAGCCATTCGTTGTACTCCATCAACCAAGTGTACATTTATTATGTGCCGGAGGGAGAGGTCTTTGACCCGAACGACCTCAGCAATGCCACCGAGGTCGCAAACCTCCGGCTTGATATCGTCAGGAGCGTTGACGCACATGATGCCTTTACCTTCCCGGACTATGACACCTATCTGACCAGCAATCTGTCCATCGGTTCGGTTCAGACCGAAACGTTCGACACAGATAATCACGGCTACGACCACCACTAGGCGTTTTGCATTCAAAGCGTTTCGAAAAGGTGTGGGCGGCAGGACAGCTGCGCCCTCGATCCATCGGCCCAGCCTTTGCCTAGCCGCCCGCCGGTTTCGGCACCGGTTGGCCCAGCCCATCCAACACCCGCAACGGGCGTTTCACGGCCTGCGCCAGACCGGGACGGATCGGTTTGGGGATCTGTTTCGTCGCCTCGATCATCAACACGCCGCCCGCCAGAACGACTGGCGTTCGCGCGCCGATCCGCTCCCACATCGGCCCCGTCTTCAGCCAGAACCGCCTGTCTGATGGGGGTTGATACAGCGCCGAGGCATGGCGTTCGGTGATGAACCCATGCGTCTTCAACTGCGCCTCAAGCTGGCTGGCACTATACGGTCGGCCAAATCCAAACGGTGTCTTGTCAGATCGCGACCACAGCCCAGCGCGGTTGGGCACGATAAACAACGCACGTCCCCCAGGGCCCAGCACGCGGTATGCCTCGTCCAGCACCAGCGATTGGTTTTCCGAGGTCTCAAGCCCGTGCAACAGCACCAGCTTGTCGACCACGCCCGTGTCCAGCGGCCACAGGGTTTCTTCGATCAGGCTGGCGACGTTGGGCTTGCCTGCGGGCCAGAGCATCACCCCCTGCGGCGCAGGCATCAAGGCCATGACCCGGCGCGCGGTCGCCAAATAAGGGCGCAGCAGCGGCACGGCAAAGCCGAACCCCGCAACCGTCTGCCCTTTGGCCTTGGAGGCGGGCCAGACCTGCAACACCTGATCGCGCACAACCCGTTGCGCCGCCCGCCCCAGCGTGCTGCGGTAATAGAAATTTCGAAGATTTTGCACGTCCAGATGCATCAGAGGTCCTGCCTTGGCTTGGCCAAAGT
This sequence comes from Rhodobacteraceae bacterium UBA3087, assembly GCA_002367285.1. Taxonomy (GTDB): domain Bacteria; phylum Pseudomonadota; class Alphaproteobacteria; order Rhodobacterales; family Rhodobacteraceae; genus Aliiroseovarius_A. The sequence continues at coordinate 2,371 of DFBF01000018.1, forward strand.
CTAGCGCATCTGTTTGAAAGGTCCATGTCCCTGCGCGCCCCGCACGTCAAAAATCCTTTCGCGCCGCTTTGACCGGCATTTCGCAAATCCCGTCACGGTGTGCGTTGCATCACCAGCATCAGATTGTTTGCGGGCATTTCAATCAACGCCGCCCGCGACAGGCCTACCGCCTGTGCCTCGGCTTCGACCCACTCCAGGTCCTTGTACCCGATCGCCGGATCATGGCGGCGCAGATTGTTGTCAAAGGCCACATCACCGTCGCTGCGAAACGCGCCGCCGGTGCGAAACGGGCCATACAGCACCCAGCGCCCACCGGGCCGCAAGCTGCGCGCAACGCCCTGGATCACGTGGCGCGCGTCGGCGTCAGAAATCAGGTGCAGCAGGTTCACCACCGTCACCAGATCAAACCGCCCCGCGTCCCAGTTGGCCCGCGACGCATCCAGAAACTGCGCCATGCGCATGTTTGCAACACCGGCCTCGGCCCGCCAGGCGTCAATGCTGATCAACCGGTCAACCTGAATATCCGTCGGCTGCCAGACCACGCCTGGAAAAGCCGCCGCATAGGCGACCACATGTTCGCCCGTACCACTGGCGATCTCCAACGCGCACCCGGTGTTGGGCACATGGCCCCGCATCGCCGCAACAATCGGCGCAACATTGCGTGCCGCCGAGGGCGCATACATACGCCCGTCAACGCCGTGATCGGCGTTCGAATGTGGTTGTTCTCCGGCTTTGACCATACAGCCACTATTGAGGCTCGCGCGCCAATGGGCAACAGTGGACCCACAGAAACGGAGCACCGCATGACCCTGACCCTCGTCACCATCCCCTGTCTGGCCGACAATTACGCATTTTTGCTGCACGACGACGTGACCGGCGACACGGCGCTGGCTGATGCGCCCGAAAGCTGGCCGATTCAGGCCGAACTGGAGGATCGCGGCTGGACCCTGACCCATATCCTGATTACCCACCACCATGGCGACCATATTGATGGGGTCGAAGATTTGCGCAAAGCCTTCGGGGCCAAGGTGATCGGCGCCGCCGCCGACGCGTACCGCCTGCCGCCGCTGGATCAACAGGTCGGCGATGGTGACAGCTTTGATTTTGCCGGTCACGCCGTGCATGTGCTGGACGTATCGGGCCACACGGTTGGACATATCGCGTTCCATATCCCCGACGCGCACGTGGTGTTTACCGGCGACAGCCTGATGGCGCTGGGATGCGGCCGCCTGTTCGAAGGCACCCCCGCCCAGATGTGGAAATCCCTGTCCGCCCTTGCATCTTTGCCCGAAGATACCCAAATCTGTTCAGGTCACGAATACACCGCAGCAAATGCGCGATTTGCCCTGTCGGTGGACCCCTCCAACCCTGCCCTTCAGCAACGCGCACGCGACATCGAAACCGCGCGCGCAGCGTCACAGGCCACCGTGCCGTCGCTATTGTCGCTGGAGAAGGCCACAAACCCGTTCATCCGCGCCCACCTGCCCGAGGTGAAAGCGGCTGTGAACATGTCAGATGCCCCGGACGCCGAGGTTTTTGCCGAAATTCGCGCGCGCAAGGACCGGTTTTAACCATTTTTCTCGCCTCACACCCGGTTGTGAGCGAAAATTGACAGAAAAGGGCTTGAAGATACGCCCGGAAAACCGAACCTTAACCATATGAGGCCACGGTCGGAAACAGGACATCCTGTGCGACCCAAGAACGAGGAGCGAGAAAAGTGCCATCCTTTTCGACCACGCTGGAAACAGCCATCCACCAGGCGCTCGCGCTGGCCAATGACCGCAAGCACGAGCTTGCGACACTGGAACACCTGCTGCTTGCCCTGATCGACGAACCCGATGCCGCCCGTGTCATGCAGGCCTGCTCGGTTGACCTGGACGCCCTGCGCAAGACGCTGGTCGACTTTATCGACGAAGAGCTGACGACGCTGATCACCGGCATCGACGGATCCGAAAGCGTGCCGACGGCCGCCTTCCAGCGCGTGATCCAACGCGCGGCGATCCATGTGCAAAGCTCAGGGCGCACCGAAGTCACCGGCGCCAATGTGTTGGTCGCAATCTTTGCAGAACGCGAATCAAACGCCGCCTTCCTGCTGCAAGAACAGGACATGACCCGCTATGACGCGGTCAATTACATCGCCCACGGGGTCGCCAAAGACCCCGCCTTTGGCGATGCGCGCCCGGTGTCCGGCACCCCCGACTTCGATGATGCCGTTGATGACATCGAGGAAGAGGTGAAAGAAACCGCGCTGGCAAAATACTGCGTCGATCTGAACGCCAAGGCGCGCGAAGGCGACATTGACCCGCTGATCGGGCGCGATCACGAGGTCGAACGCTGCATCCAGGTGCTGTGCCGCCGCCGCAAGAACAACCCGCTTTTGGTGGGCGACCCCGGTGTTGGCAAAACAGCCATCGCCGAAGGTCTGGCCAACAAGATCGTGCTGGGTGAAACGCCCGAAATCCTGTCTGAAACCACGATCTATTCGCTCGACATGGGCGCGCTTTTGGCTGGCACCCGCTATCGCGGCGATTTCGAAGAACGGCTGAAGGCCGTGATGACGGAACTCGAAGACCACCCCGACGCGGTGCTGTTCATCGACGAAATCCACACGGTGATTGGCGCGGGCGCCACATCGGGCGGGGCAATGGATGCCTCGAACCTGCTGAAACCCGCGCTTCAGGGCGGCAAGCTGCGCTGCATGGGCTCGACCACCTACAAGGAATTCCGCCAACATTTCGAAAAGGATCGCGCCCTGGCGCGCCGGTTCCAGAAAATCGATGTGAACGAACCCGATGTCGATGACGCGGTAAAGATCCTGAAGGGGCTGAAACCCTATTTCGAAGAACATCATGGCGTGAAATACACTGGCGACGCGATCAAGACCGCGGTGGAACTGTCGGATCGTTATATCCACGACCGCAAACTGCCCGACAAAGCCATTGACGTGATCGATGAGGCCGGCGCGGCACAGCATCTGGTGATTGCCGCCAAACGGCGCAAAACCATCGGCGTCAAGGAAATCGAAGCGGTCGTCGCCAAGATCGCCCGCATCCCGCCGAAATCCGTGTCAAAAGACGACGCAGAAACCCTGCGTGGTCTGGAAAAATCTCTGAAACGTGTGGTGTTCGGGCAGGACAAAGCCATCGAATCCCTGTCCTCGGCCATCAAACTGGCCCGTGCCGGGTTGCGCGAACCTGAAAAGCCCATCGGCAACTACCTGTTCGCCGGTCCCACCGGTGTCGGCAAAACCGAGGTCGCAAAACAGCTGGCTGACAATCTGGGCGTCGAACTTCTGCGCTTTGACATGTCGGAATACATGGAAAAGCACGCCGTCTCGCGCCTGATCGGCGCGCCTCCGGGCTATGTCGGTTTCGACCAGGGCGGGTTGTTGACCGACGGTGTCGACCAGCACCCCCATTGCGTGTTGCTGCTCGACGAAATGGAAAAGGCCCACCCGGATGTCTTCAACATCCTGTTGCAGGTGATGGATCACGGCAGCCTGACCGACCACAACGGTCGCACGGTCAGTTTCCGCAATGTGGTTCTGATCATGACGTCAAACGCAGGCGCTGCCGAACAGGCGAAAGAGGCGATCGGCTTTGGTCGCGAACGGCGAACCGGCGAAGATACGGCAGCGATCGAACGCACCTTCTCGCCGGAATTCCGCAACCGTCTGGACGCAGTGATCTCGTTCGCCCCGCTGGGTCGCGAAGTGATCTTGCAGGTGGTCGAGAAATTCGTGCTGCAACTCGAGGCCCAGTTGATGGATCGCGGTGTGCATATCGAACTGACCCGCGCCGCCGCCGAATGGATCGCCAACGAAGGCTATGACGACAAGATGGGTGCCCGCCCGCTTGGCCGTGTGATCCAGGAGCACATCAAGAAACCGCTGGCCGAAGAGCTGCTGTTTGGCAAGCTGGCCAAGGGCGGTTTGGTTCAGGTTGGCGTAAAAGCTGGCAAGCTGGACCTGCGCATCGAAGAACCTGAAAACGCCCGTATCGCGTCGAAAAAGAAGCCACCGCTTCTGACCGCCGACTGATGCGCGCCCACAGGGCGACAATCTGGGCGATGATCCTCACAGCCGCCGCCGCGTCCCCTGCGGCGGCGCGCGACCCTTTGCTGGGCCAGCCCATCGACTGCACCTTGGGCAACGACTGCTACATCCAGAATTACCACGACGCCGATGGCGGACCCGGGGCTGCGGACTTCACCTGCGGCTCCTTGTCCTATGACGGCCATGGCGGCACGGATTTCGCCCTGCCAAACCACCGCGCCGCCCTGGCCGGGGTTCATGTTCTGGCCGCAGCCCCCGGCCGCGTGCGCGCGGTGCGTGACGGGGTTGCCGACCATTTCCTTGGCGCCCAGCCTGATTTTCCTGACGGGCAAGATTGCGGCAACGGCGTGGTGATCGACCATGGCGGCGGTTGGGAAACGCAGTATTGCCACCTGAAACAGGGCAGTGTCACGGTGCAAACCGGCCAACGTGTCGCCATGGGCGCGCCTTTGGGTCTGATTGGCATGTCGGGCCGCACCCAATTTCCCCACCTGCACCTGACCGTACGTGACAGTGGCCAAAAGGTGGACCCTTTCAACACAGATCAGATCACCACCTGTGGCGAAACGGGTGACGACCACCTTTGGCAAACCTCGCCAAACTATGTACCCGGAGGCTTGATCCAAACCGGGTTCGCCCCAATGATCCCTACCTATGACACCATCAAATGGGGCGATGCACACAGCGAAACCCTGAACGCCGACGCCCCGGCGCTTGTGTTCTGGGCCCATCTGTTCGGCGTGCGCGCGGGCGATGAACTTCGCCTGTCCATCACTGGGCCCGCAGGGCTGTTCCACCAGGACACGATCCAGTTCGAGGCCCCCAAGGCACAGCTGTTTCGCGCCCTTGGCCGCAAATTACATGCGGAAAACCGCGTGCCCGGGCCCTATTCCGCCCATGCGGTTTTGATTCGAAAGGGACAGGAAATCGCGCGCATGAGCGCGACCACGACCCTCGCGGACTAAGCCCGCTAGCGTTCGGTCAGCTTCAGTTCGATCCGCCGGTTCTGCGCGCGGGCCTCGGCTGTATCGGCCGGGTTCACCGGCTGATATTCACCAAACCCCGTCGCCGCAAGGCGCGTTGGCGGAAAGCCAAGCACATCGGTCATGTATTCCACGACCGACAGGGCGCGACCCTGCGACAGCTCCCAGTTGTTGCGATATTCACCAGTGCCCAGCAGCGGCACGTTATCCGTGTGCCCGTCGACGCGAATGATCCAATCAATTTCCGGTGGGATCTGATCGGCCACTTCGGCCAGGATCGCCGCCACATTGGCAATCTGCGTCTGCCCTTCGGGGGCCAGGGCCACATCGGCGCTTTCAAACAGCACTTCCGATGAAAACACAAAACGGTCGCCAACAATACGGACCCCCTCGCGGTCCCCCAAAAGCGCGCGCATCTTGCCAAAGAATTCGGACCGATAGGATGCCAATTCCTTCGCCTCTTCCTCCAACCGTTTGCGTTCGGCCTCTTCCAAGGTAGCGCGTTTACGCTCTTCGGCCGCCACCCGTGCCAGAGCAGCATTCAGACGCGAGCCCAGCGCCTCGAGCTGAATCTGAGCGTCAGCATCCTGCGACGCAGCTTCGTCCAGAATGGCGTTCAGGCTGCCCAATTGCACCCGCAGCGATGCCACCTGTTCGTTCAACAAGGCCACCTTGCGCGCCGCCTCGGCACTCACGGCCTCCTCCTGCGCCAAGGCCGTGTTGGCCACCGCCAACAGTGCCGCGCGCTTTTCGGCTTCGCTCATTGCCTCGGCCAAACGGTCATCAACCGACCCTTGTGCCGCCTGCGCTGCCGCCAGCAAGGTCAATGTCTCCTCGGCCCGCTTGCGCTGTTCCTCCAGCGCCAGGGTCATGGCCGTCAGCTCATCGTCCGCCGATTTCAGCCGCGCGCGCAATGCTTCGGCGGCGGCCAGATCAGACAGGCGGGCGGCCTCTTCCGCGCTCAGCGCGCCTTCGGCGTCGGCCAGACGCACGCGCAGCACCTCTGCTGCGGCCACCTCGGCCAAACGCGCGGCCTCGGCCTCGCTCAGCGTGCCCTCGGCGGCGATCAGCGCCGCCTGCAAAGCCGCCGCTTCAGCCCCCGTGCCCTCAAGCCGCGCCAACGCCGCCGCCAAAGACGTGTCGCGCTCCGACACCTGCCCTTTCAGATCGGCCACCAGAGCCTCGAGCGCCTCGCGCCGGGCGGCGGCCAGACGGGCCGTTTCAGCGCCCGCATCAATTTCATCACGCGCACGCGCCAAGGCCAGGTTCAACGCCTCTTGTTCGGTGATCAGCCGCGCCTCGCGCGCCTCCAGCTCCTCCAGAGTGGCCGACAGCTGCGCGCCGGCAGAAACCGCCTGGTCACGTTCGGCCAACAGGGTCGCAACCTGGGCCTCGAAACTGGAGATTTGCGCGGATCGGGCCGACAGCTCGGCGTCCTGCGCCGCCACATTGGCGCTGAGCGATGCGATCAACGCCGCCTGGGTCTCGGCGGCCGCTTCCGCCTCGGACAGGGTGGCGCCCAAGCGGCCCACATCGGCCTCAAGCCCGGTCGCGCGGTTGCGTTCCAACCCCAGCGCATCGGCCAGTTCGGCCACCTGCGAGGACAGCTCATCCAACTCGGTTTCCTGTCCCGAAATGGTTTCGCGCAGCACGAACTGCACCACCATAAAGATGGTCAGAACGAACATCAGCACCAGCAAAAGCGCGGTCATCGCATCAACGAACCCGGGCCAGATCGACCCCGCCATCCGGTTCACGCTGCGCCGCGTCAGGGCCATGGATCAGCCCCGCCCGCTTTGACGGATTGCCTTGGTCAGATGGGCCAGATCGGTGCGCAATTCGGCCAGGCTTTCCTGCCGCCCCGCCGATATTTCTTCCAGAATTCGCAACAGCTGCACGTCGATCGAGCGCAGGCGCATCCGGCTTTCGGCGTCCGTTCCGGCGGGTTCTTCTTCCTCGTGGGCCAGCGCGCGCGCTTCCATCAGCGCGACCATGCGCTCCTGCCCTTCGGCCATGCGGATCAGGATTGGGGTCGACACCCCTTCGGCTTCGATCCGATCCGCCAGCCGTTCGACGGCATCCGCCAACGTGCCCAACCGTTCATCGACCAGTGCACGCGACACGTCGGACTGGGTGAACATGGTCTGGAGCGATTCCATCTGTTCGGCCATATGCCCAGCCAAAGCGCCGACAATGCCCGCATCCCCGGCCTCGCCTTCCCCGGTGGCAAACCCCAGTTTGGTGATCGAGGACAGCCATTCTTCCAGCTCGCGATAGAACCGGTTCTGGCCGTGGCCCGCGAACAGCTCCAACAGGCCGACGACCAGCGATCCGGCCAGCCCCAACAGCGATGAACTGAACGCCGTGCCCATGCCGCCCAACTGTGCCTCAAGCCCGGTCATCAGGCGGTTGAACACCTCAACCCCGCCTTCACCTTCGCCGGGGGCCAGTGACCGAATGGTTTCAACAACAGCCGGAACTGTCGTGGCCAAACCATAGAACGTGCCCAAAAGACCCAGGAAAATCAATAGGTTGGTGATGTATCGCGTGATATCACGCGCCTCATCAATCCGGGTGGCAACCGAATCCAGGATCGACCGCGAAGACGCCGCGCCGATCTGCATCCGCGCGCCTCGTGCGCCCAGCAACGCTGCCAGCGGTGCCAACAGGCGTGGCGCGCGGCTGGCGTCAAACCCCTCGCGTTCACGGGTGAACCCCGTCACCCAGCTGACCGATGTGTTGATCTGCCAGACCTGCCAGAAGCAGGCCAACAACCCGAACACAAAGACAACCAGGATAAACCCGTTCAGATATAGGTTGGCCAAGAACACCGGCATAACGCGGGGCAAGGCGACAAAGCCGCCAAAGCCGCCAAGGCCAAGCACAATCAACATCAGAACAATCTGACGCGCGGGTCTTGTGAAATACGGCTCGGCCCCGGTTTGGGGGCTGCGATCCGGCTGGTCCATGCTGGACATCCCTGTCGCAATTCTTGTTACGTGAAGGTTAAGACCAGATGCGGTCCCTTGCCAAGGCTTAAGCGGTCTGGCGGCGCACTTCGCGGGCCAACCAGGTCAGATCGTCGTCTTCGATGCCCAATTCGGCCAGATGGTCGGCGGTATTATACAGGTATTCGGTGTTTGGCCCGCGCCCACCGATGGCTGTGGCGATAATCCCGGCCTGCTCTTGCAGGTCCAGCGTGCAATACTGCACGTGATGCGGATCAATCACATAGGTCACCGCGCTTACCCGCCGTCCATCCGTCAGGTCGACCAGCAATTCCCGTTCCAGATACGCCGAAGACACCAACTCGCGTTCGCGCAAGTCGCGCAAGGTTTTCGCGTGATGATCCGGGCTGACCCTGAAGGCCAAACCGTGACATTCTGACCCCGCATGTTCATCCAGCGCCAGCACCAGACCCGGCGCGGCATCGGTTCCGCGATGGTGGATCGAGCGCATACAGAAACTGCGCCAATACCCCGGTAAAGTGGCAATCACCCGGTCCTCAAACGGAAACCCCGGATGCCACATCAGCGATCCGTATCCAAAAACCCACATCTCACCATTGCTCATCTGTCTGGCCCTCGTTGCGCCGCCCCTGTAAACACCGAACCAGAGACAAGGGAAAGGTCCACCATGCGCAAGTTGCTGGCAATCACCGCCGTTCTGGCCCTGCTTTGGGGTGGCTATTGGCTGATCGGGGCCGGCGCGATGGAAAAAGCACTGCGGGGGTGGATCGCGGATCGCCAGGGCGAAGGCTGGGTTGCGGAATATACTCAGTTGGACACGCGCGGCTTTCCCAGCCGGTTTGACACGACCATCGAGGGGCTGGAGCTGGCCGATCCCGACACGGGCCTGGCCTGGCAGGTGCCCTGGTTCCAGATCCTGTCACTGTCCTACAGCCCCCATCACGTGATCGCGGTCTGGCCCGATCAACAGGTCATCGCCACGCCGAACCAACGCATCGACATCACCACCGCCGACATGCGCGGATCGGTGGTGTTGGATGTGGACACCTCGCTGCCGCTGAACCGCGCCTCCATCGTGATGGAGCGGATGGAGTTCGGCTCAAACGCGGGCTGGAGCGCCGCACTGGACCACGCCCAACTGGCCACCCGCCAGAGCGTCGGTGCCGTGAACAGCCACGACATCAGCTTTTCCGCGACCGGGTTCAAACCGGCCTCGGGGTTCATCGAACGGTTGGGGCGGGGCGACCTTTTGCCCGACATCATTGATGGGATGAGCGTGAAGGCCACCGTCGCGTTCACCGCCCCCTGGGACCGGTTCGCCATTGAACGCGCGCGCCCGCAGGTGACGCGCATCGACCTTGAATTGCTCAAGGCCAACTGGGATCAGCTGGACCTGTGGATGGCGGGGGCGGTGGACGTGGACGCACGGGGCATACCGACCGGAGAGATCACCGTAAAGGCCAAGAACTGGCGCGACATGGTGACAATCGCGGTGGCCGCAAACGTCCTGCCCGAGGCGCTGGAAGGCACCGTCGTTGGCGCGTTGGAATTCCTGTCCACCCTGTCGGGCGACCCGACCACGCTGGACGCGCCGCTGACGGTGAAGAACGAAAAACTGTGGCTGGGTCCGGTGCCGATCGGCGCCGCGCCGCGCATCGTGATCCGCTGAGCGGTTCGGCAATCAGCGGCAGTACGACCCGCTGCGATACCGCGCCGTGTCCACATGCAGGTGGTCCTGATGATACCGATCCGCGTTCGGCCCCAACACGGTGCCAAACGGACCACAGGCGGATTTGTGAATTGCTTTCAAGACCTTGCCTTGCACGGGATCCCGCCATCCGTTCAGAACACTTAACGTCACGCCATTTTGCAACGTCACCCCGGCCACGTCGACCGCATGGCCTTTGCCATGTTCGCTGATCCTGCCACCGGGCTGATTGTTGCGGGTGCGACAAGAATAATGTGCGACGATCTTCAGCCCGGACAGCCCGCCCCCCAACCGGCCAACAGCAGGCTGCACACCCGTTTTCACCCAGGTGTTCAAGGCCTTGGCGGTGGGACAGTCGATGACCGCCGGCTGGCTGAGCGTGACGCCCGACACCGACGTCACACGCACCGGATTGCTGACACCACAGCCGGGCAGCTTGCCGGGAATGGCCGCGATCACCTGGCCCTTTATCTCATTCACCCCGCAAACCGACCCACGCCGCCCGGCCCGCACGGGCGTGGTCGCCGTGCGATGCGTCCGCACGGCCGGGCGTTTCGTTGGGCGCGGCGAGGCCGCAATGGCTGATGCCGTTGGAGACGCAGAACTTGCCACAGGATTTGCCGCAGCGTTCGCCACGGCCGTGACACCAGCCGCCTCAACAGCCCGGCGCGGCCTGCGCTGGGGGTGCTGCGATCGTTCCGGCGCACTGCCGGTCGCCACAATCGGCGCGACGGCCCCGGGCCGCTTCAACGGAACAGGCGAGCGATCAGGCGCATCGGCAAGGGCTTGCCCGGCCAGACCCAGCACCGCCACCATGCCAAGGATCAGTCTCACTCGGGCTTGCTCCCCCGACCGAAATCCGGCGCATCAGTGTCTTGTCCGGCCTCAATGATACTGCGCCGGATTGCCCGCGTATGGGTGAAATAGTCGAACAACGCGTCGCCATCGCCGGTGCGAATGGCGCGTTGCAGGGCGAACAATTCTTCGGTGAACCGGCCCAGGACCTCCAGCGTCGCGTCCTTGTTGGTCAGGAACACGTCGCGCCACATGGTCGGATCCGACGCCGCGATCCGCGTGAAATCGCGAAATCCCGCGGCCGAGTATTTGATGACTTCGCTGTCCGTCACCCGGCCCAAATCATCCGCCACGCCGACCATCGTATAGGCGATCAGGTGCGGCGTGTGGCTGGTCACGGCCAGCACCAGATCATGGTGGTCCGCCTCCATCACATCGACATTCGACCCCATGCCTTCCCACAGCGCGCGCAGCCGCGAAACAGCCGCCTCGTCCGAGCCTTCGACCGGCACGATCAGGCACCAGCGGTTGTCGAACAGTTCGGCAAACCCCGACCGCGGGCCGCTGTGTTCGGTGCCCGCCACGGGGTGGGCCGGGATGAAATGCACGCCGTCAGGAATGTACGGGCCAACCCTGTCGATTACCGCGCGCTTCACCGACCCCACGTCCGTTACCGTGGCGCCGGGTGCAAGATGCGGGCTGATCTCGGCGGCAACTTCGCCCATCGCGCCAACCGGCACGGCCAGCACCACCAGATCAGCGCCCTGCACGGCTTCGGCGGCGGTGTCGACCACGCGGTCCACCAGGCCGATGTCTTTAGCCACACGGCGGGTCTCGGCGCTGCGTGCTGTGCCCACGATTTCGCCCGCCAATCCGGCGCGGCGCATGGCCAGCGACATGGATCCCGCGATCAGCCCCAAACCGATCAGGGCAACCTTTTTATAAATCATGCTCATTCCCCCGCCCCTTTGAACAGACCAATGGTGTGGGCAACGCGGCGACAGCCCGCTTCGTCACCAACGGTGATGCGCAACCCATTGGGAAAGCCATATCCAGCAACCAGCCGTACGATGATGCCCTGGTCTTTCAGGAAGGTGTCACAGGCGACGGCCTCGGCCTGGTCGGCAAAGCGCACCAACAGGAAATTGGCGTGGCTTTCGTCCACCTCCAGGCCCAGCGCCAGCAATGCCTCGCGCAGCCAGACCCGCAGACGGGCATTTTCGCTTTTGCACTTGGTGACGTATTGCGTGTCCCGCAGCGCCGCCTCGGCGGTCTCAAGCTGAGGTTTGGACAGGTTGAATGGACCGCGAATACGGTTCAACACGTCGATCACGTCGGCAGGGCCATAGCCCCAGCCGACACGCAATCCTCCCAGGCCATAGAGCTTGGAAAACGTGCGGGTCATTACCACATTGTCGCGCGCTTCAACCAGCGCGGCGCCGCCGTCAAACCCTTCGGCAAATTCGGCATAAGCGCCATCCAGAACCAGCAAGGCCTGCGCGGGCAGCGCGGCGGCCAGGCGTTTCAACTCCTTCATCGGCACCATTGTGCCGGTCGGATTGCCGGGGTTTGCGATGAACACCAGACGCGTGCGGTCGGTGCAGCCCGCCAGGATCGCATCGACATCAACAACGCGGTCCGTTTCGGCCACCGTGACCGGGGTCGCCCCCACCGCCAGCGTTGAAATTTTATACATCGAAAAGCCATGTTCGGTGTGGATTACCTCGTCGCCCGGCCCGGCATAGGCCTGACACAGGAAGGTGATCACCTCATCCGAGCCGACACCGCAAATGATCCGATCCGCGTCCACCCTGTGCACCTCGGCAATCGCTGCGCGCAGCGCGCCGTGATCGGTGTTCGGATATCGATGCAGATCAAGCCCGGCACGGCGAAAGGTTTCGACAGCCTTCTGGCTTGGCCCGAACGGGTTCTCGTTCGAACTCAGCTTCAGCGGTTCACTCACGCCCTCGATCTTGGAACTGCCGCCAACATAGGGGGCAATGTCCAGAATTCCTGGTTGTGGCTTGATGGTACTCATATCCCGGCTCCTTCGTGGGGCCGTCATACAAGGCCACCCCAAGGGCGGGAAGGGCCAATGATGCCACGCGCCGTTTAGATATCGAATGTGGGCTTTACGCCGCGTTTTTGCACGCGTGGTACTGACCTGTTGCCGGATCAAGCGCATACAGGGGTGCCCAACGATCCAGGTCGCGCACCAGGGCGCTGACGCTGTCCAGGATGTAACGCACCGTGTCCTCGGCCATCAAATAGCTGAAATTCAGGCGGGTCCAGCCGGGTTTTTCGACCATCTGACCGCTGGCCAACGCGTCGTGTATGCGTTCACTTTCGGCCCTGTCGATGCCCAACAACCGATGCCCGTAAGGGCCTGCACAGGCGCAGCCCCCCCGCGCCTGAATGCCATACAGATCGGACAAAAGCCGGGTGAACAGCTGCGGCGACACCAGGGTGCCAGCGCCATCGCGGATCAAAAGCGAAAAGATCGGCAGGCGGTGCGCCTTGTCCGCCCCAAGCATGGTGATCTGCGCATTGCCCCCCCAGGCTTGCGCCGCCATCGCGCCATACTGGGCCTCGCGCGCCTCGATTTTGGCCTGGCCCACGGCCTCCTTGACCAAGAACACAAGGGCGGCGCGGATGTCACCAATGACGTTTGGCGTGCCCGCCTCTTCGCGCGCAGCCAAGTCATCGGTGTAATCGTGACGCCAGGGCGACACAAAGCTGACCGTGCCGCCGCCCGGCCAACTGGGACAGGCACAGCGCACCACCGATTTTTTCACTACAAACAGGCCCGAGGCCCCCGGCCCGCCCGGAAACTTGTGCGGCGACACGACGGCGGCATCCAGGCCAGCCGCCATATCAATCGGCAAATAGGGTCCGGCCCCCGCAAAGTCCCAGACGCTCAGCGCGCCATGGGCTTTCAAGGTCGCAACCACGGGCGCAGGGTTCGTGATAATGCCGGTCACATTCGAGGCCGCCGAGAAGCTGCCGATTTTCAGGTCCGCATCGGCATGGTCGCGCAGCGCCCTGTCCAGCGCCACCAAATCCGGGCCGCCCTCGGCTGCCTCGGGGATTTCAACCACTTTTGCCCGGCTTTCGCGCCAGGGCAGGATGTTAGAGTGGTGTTCATACGGCCCGAGAAAGACCACCGGATTTTGGGCGGACTGCACACCCAACAGATGAACCAACCGGTTCAACCCTGCCGTCGCCCCCGCGCCCGCGAAGATCACTTCGTGATCAGGCCCGGCATTGACCAGACGGGCAATTTCGGCGCGCGCGTCGGCCCGCAACTGGGTGATCCTGGCGCCACAATACGACGCCTCGGTGTGGGAATTGGCGTAATAGGGCAGAACCTCAGTCGTGATAAAATCCTCGACCTGGCGCAGAGCGCGGCCCGAGGCAACATAGTCCGCATAGACCAGCGGCACGTCGCCCGCCGGGCCCGGGATCATAATCCCCTCGCCGATAAGCCCCGCCGCCAGATCATCTGCTGCGTGCGGGGTGGAGAGGCGGTGACGAAAGGTCGCGAGGCTCATGACAGATATCCTTTTCGTCAGTATGACCCGTCTGATCCGAGGATTTTCCACCTTTTCTTGCGTTGAATTCCAAAGCAATGGGTCATATGATCGTGAAATGGTAAGTATTGCAGATCATATTGACCGCGCCCTTTTGGCCGAACTGCAAAAGGACGCGTCGCTGTCACAACGTGAATTGGCCGACCGGGTGGGCCTGTCGCAGAATGCCTGCTGGCGGCGGCTTCAGAACCTGACGGCGCGTGGCATCCTGCAAGGGTCGCGCGCACAGGTGAACCGGCAGGCCCTGGGCCTGGATCTGGTTGTCTTCGTCATGCTGCGCACGCGCCACCATTCGGCGGACTGGCTGGCGACCTTTCGCCGCCATGTCCTGACCATTCCAGAAGTGGTGGATTTCCACCGCATCGGCGGCGATTACGACTATCAGCTCAAGGTCGTGACCCAGGACATGGCCAGCTATGACCGCGTTTATCAACGGCTGATCGAAGGGGTCGAGCTGGATTCAGTCACCAGCTATTTCGCCATGGAAGCCATCGCGGAAACCCGTCCCCTGCCCCTATAGCAACGCCGCGCGTTCGACCCGCGCGGGGTCGGGATAGGGGCGGTACAGCCCGAATTCGACAGTGTCGATCATATTGTGCACGCGGGTGTGCAATCGCTCAACTTCATCCGAGGCCTCGCAGACATGG
>DFBF01000311.1 GCA_002367285.1 Rhodobacteraceae bacterium UBA3087
CATCAGAAAATACATGATCCCGAACACAAGCAGCATCGGAACCAACATTGAACTCATGAGGTTGCCCCCGGCACCCCCGACACCCTGCGCGAAAGCTGGCGTGACAAACATATGATATCCCCTTGTCAAATGAGCGCTTTGCGCCCTGTAAAGCTGGCGCGCACCCTATATGGGGGCCAAGGGGTTGGCAAGCAACGGGGGGCGGTGTTTGATGGCGTAAATATTTGAGGACGCCATGGATCAATTCATCCCCCTGCTGACCGCCATAAAGACATCACCAGTGACCCCATGGCTGGGCTGGCTATTCCTCGCCTTTCTGGCAATGTACTGGGTGTTGTCTCAGATCAATCCTGACCAGGCTCTCGCAAGCTGGGTTGAAGACTTTCGTCAAAAAATGGGCGCGGACGGATTGCCCACCTCCATATTCCTGGTCATCGCTGCCCTCTGGGCCATCTTGTTTTTAACGCTATTCATTGGGCTGCTTCTGGTCATCAACGACGTTGCCTGGGGCGTTGTTGATCTCAACGACCAAGAAGGCGTCTGGAACTTCCGCTTCCTCCTCGCCCAACTCGCGGGCCTGACTGCGGTCCTGGGCGCCGTCGTCGCCCTGCCCTTCACAGCCATTAGATTGCGGTTAAACACCGAACAAACGGTTGTCGCCCAAGAAGGGTTGGTCACAGATCGGATCAACAAGGCAGTGGAAAACCTTGGGGCAACGCGCGTTGTTAAACGCCAAAGACGAAGAGATTCCGGCAAGCTCGCCTATGAATACTTCGAAAACGCAGCCCCCCCTAAGATCAACTATGACAAACCCATCTTCGAAGAGATATCAGAACCGAACCTCGAAGTCCGCATCGGCGCGATCTACGCTCTCGAACGCATTGCTCGTCAAAACCTCGACTATCATATCCAGATCATGGAAATCTTGACAACCTATGTGCGGGAAAACGCCCCAATTTCACTAGCGTCTACAAGCCCCGACGAAGCTTTCGAAGGATTCGTAAACAACGGGATGGATCATTACCAAGCTGCTGAAAAGGCTGCACCCCTTGGTGACGTTCAAGAAGCTGAAGACGAGTGGTATCGGTCATTGCAAGGGCCACGCGCTGACATCTATGCCGCTTTGATCGTCATAGGGCGGCGGAGCGACAAACAAATTCGGGCCGAACTGAGCAACAATCGCCATACCAAACGCGCCTTCTTACTCGACTTCCGAAGAACATCGCTTCAGGGCGCAGACCTTTCAAGGCTGTCGTTTCAGAACGCACTTATCGAAGACACTGCACTGCATGGTGCCAACTTCACTGAAGCCGGTTTGAAACACGCAGACTTCACCAATGCGTCCCTAAAAAGAGTTAGCTTTCGCAATTCAGACCTGCGTGGCGTTAATTTTCGTTGGTCAAAAGCGGAGCGAGCAGATTTTGGGTCGTCAATTTGGGACGACGCAACGCTAACTTTACCTTTGTTTTGGTCTGGCGCATCACTACAACGTGTTGATCTTTCCAGAACTGCGATCGACCAAAGCCTAATTAAAGATTGTTACGGAGATCGGTCCACCCTACTCCCGTCGAACTGCTTTCCCCCAGAGCATTGGCCCAACTTTACATTGAGTGACGCCTACTTTGAGCACGAATGGGATCTCTGGAGACACAGACCCAGCACCTATAACCGACCGAGTCCTCCCGACGGCGCTGAATCCCCCCTTTAACATCCTTAAACATCGCCCCTTTCGCCCCTTAACAATGTTAAACATCGCCCAAATCAGCCTTTAACACCCTTAACATTTCCGCGATTCCCCTTCTTTGCAAAATCGGGCATAAGGCGGCGAAACGACTCGAACTTTTGGAGCCTTACGATGCATGACATCCGCCTGATCCGCGACAATCCCGAAGCATTTGACGCGGGCATGGCCCGGCGGGGTCTGTCTGGGCTGTCGTCGCAAGTTCTGGCGCTGGATGGCGACCGTCGCGCCGCCATTCAAGCCGCCGAAACCGCTCAGGCCGACGCCAACAAGGCCGCGAAATCCGTGGGGGCCGCCAAGGCCTCCGGCGACGAAGACGAATTCCAACGCCTGCGTGCGCTTGTGTCTGAAAAGAAAGCAGAAATCGCTGCCTTGAACGACACAGCCAAGGCCAAAGATGCGGCGTTGTCCGAGCTTTTGATGGGCCTGCCCAACGTGCCCGGCGACGATATTCCCGATGGCGATGACGAAGACGACAACGTCGAAATCAAACGCTGGGGCACGCCCCGCGCGATGGATTTCAAACCCGTTGAGCATTACGAACTGCCCGCCGTTCAGGACGGCCTGGATTTCGAAACCGCCGCCAAGCTGTCGGGCAGCCGCTTCGTCGTGCTGTCAGGTGCAATTGCCCGTGTTCACAGGGCCTTAGCCCAGTTCATGCTGGACGTTCACACCGAAGAAAACGGCTTCACCGAAGCCTGGACGCCGGTGCTGGTGCGCGAAGAAATGATGTATGGCACTGGTCAGTTGCCCAAGTTTGGTGAAGACAGCTATCAGACCACCAACGGTTGGTGGTTGGTGCCAACCGCCGAGGTGCCTTTGACCAATATTGTCAACGGCTTAACACTCGAAGACAGCTATCTTCCCCGCCGCTATGTCGCCCATACTCAGTGCTTCCGCTCTGAGGCCGGGTCGGCCGGGCGCGACACCGCAGGCATGCTGCGCCAGCACCAGTTCGAAAAGGTCGAAATGGTGTCGATCACCAAGCCCGAAAACAGCGCCGCAGAACACAGCCGCATGACCGCCTGCGCCGAAGGCATTCTGGAACGCCTGGGCCTGCCCTATCGCACCGTCGTGCTGTGCACCGGCGACCTGGGCTTCGGCATGAAACGCACCCATGACATCGAAGTCTGGCTACCCGGCCAAGACATGTATCGCGAGATCAGCTCGGTCTCGATCGCCGGTGATTTCCAGGCCCGCCGCATGAACGCCCGGTTCAAACCGGCAAGCGGCGGCAAGCCCGAATTCGTACACACGCTGAACGGGTCCGGCCTGGCCGTGGGGCGCGCCTTGATCGCGGTTCTGGAAAACGGTCAGGAGGCGGACGGGTCCGTCACCCTGCCCGACGCCCTGCACCCCTATCTGCGTGGCAAAACGCGGATCACGGCAGAGGGTCTGTTGGTCTAACCCCTCACCACAGAACGAAAAAACGCCCGGCCATTTGGCTGGGCGTTTTATTATGTCATCGGTCGCTTTGCGGTCATTCCGCCCCAACCTCGTGCGCCTGAACGCCGCGTTCTTTGGGGAATGGGACCAGTTGCTCAGCCTCTTCGTCCCACAGGCGCAGGGTGAAGGCATGCAGTGCCTCGCCAAAGGAAATGCGCCGCAGCTCATGGGTTTTTTCCAGCTCGCGGTGGGCGGCACGCAGCCGATAAGACGGGATCGCGGCGACCAGATGGTGGATGTCGTGCTTGGTGATATTGGCGACCATTTCGTCAAACACCCAACCGAAATCCAGACAGCTTCCGCCCTGGATTGCCGCACGTTCATTGTCCAGATCGGGGCGACGATCCCAATAGGTGCCTTCGAAATTATGCTGCAAATACACCAGCGCGACGCCGATACAGCCGCCCAGCCAGATCGCAACCAGATAGGTCACAACACCCGCCCAACCGGCCCACAGATACACCGCGCCCATCAACACCAGAATCGCCAGATTATGCGCGATGATCGCCGGCGCGCTGACCTTGGCTGCGTGTTTCGGCCAGCGATAGGCCACGAAGTAGGTAAAGGCCGAGCCCACCGGGATCAACACGAACGGATTGCGATACAGCCGGTAATACAGACGTTTCCAAAAGCCCGCGTCCCGCCATTCCGCCAGTGTCATGGTGAAAATCTCGGTCGTTTCACGCGCCTCAAGGTCGCCGACATAGGCGTGGTGCAGGTTGTGATTATAGGTCATCTGCGGATAGGCCGCGAAGGTGAACGGTGAAATCGCATAGCCCCAGAACTGGTTCTGCGCCTTGGTTTCAAACAGCGACAAGTGGCCCAGATCGTGTTGCAACACGTACAGGCGCACCCCGGCGAACGCCAAAACAGCCATCGCAAGAGCAGCAATCAGCCAGTTGCCCTGCCCTACCGCCGTGATCGACGTGAAGACAGCGGCAAAATAGATCGCCAGGTTGCCAAGCAGACTGAGATAGGCCAGCCGGTTGTCCTTACCCGTGTAAGCGCGCAGTGCCCGTCTTAATTCCATGACCTACTCCAACACTTTGTGCCCGCAGCACGACGTTTTCCGCGCGATACAGGACCTTTCCAACACTCTATTAACGAAAGCAGGCGCGGTGCAAGGCCCGCCCCAAGGGGAAAGCGCCGTCAGCGGCTGATTGCCACGCCCCGACGCCCGGCCAGATCGGTGAAATACTGCCACGCCACCCGGCCCGACCGCGCCCCGCGTGTGGCCTGCCATTCGATCGCTTCGGCCCACAGGGCCTCGTCGTCGATCGTGACACCATAGGCGGCGCAGTAGCCGCGGATCATCGCAAGGTATTCGTCCTGCGTACAGGGGTGGAAGCCCAGCCACAGCCCGAACCGATCCGACAGAGATACTTTTTCCTCGACCGCCTCGGACGGGTTGATCGCGCTGCCACGTTCGTTTTCGATCATGTCGCGCGGCATCAGGTGGCGACGGTTCGACGTGGCATAGAAGACCACGTTTTCCGGCCGCCCTTCGATGCCACCATCCAGCACCGCCTTGAGGCTTTTGTAATGTTCGTCGTCATGGCTGAACGACAGGTCATCGCAGAACAGCACAAACCGCTGCGACGCGCCTCGCAGATGGTTCAGCAAACGCCCCACCGATGGCAGATCCTCGCGCTGCAATTCGATCAGCGTCAGATCCTGATGCTTTGCCTGAACTTCGGCGTGTACTGCCTTGACCAGGCTCGACTTACCCATGCCGCGCGCGCCCCATAGCAGCGCATTGTTGGCCGCGAACCCAGCGGCAAACCGGGCCGTGTTGTCCAGCAGCGTATCGCGGGCGCGATCAATGCCGATCAGCAGGTCCAGGTCAACCTTGGCCACGCGCGGCACCGGTTCCAGCCGGTCCGGATCGACATGCCAGACAAAGGCCGAAGCCGCGCCGAAATCCGGGGCCGGCAGCGGGGCCGGAGACATCCTTTCCAGCGCCGCCGCAATCCGTTCCGAGGTATCACTCACTTCAGGT
>DFBF01000176.1 GCA_002367285.1 Rhodobacteraceae bacterium UBA3087
ATCCCCTGCCCTTTTCCAGTTTTCAGAGCGTCCTTCGGGGCGCTCTTTTTCGCTCCACCAAGACCACCGTGGAAAGCGATGTATTGGCGGACACGCTTCATTTTGGGCAAGAGGGATGGATTTTCCTGAAAGGGGGAACCAATGCGGCCTAGCCACGCGCAATGGGGTGATCTTTCCGGTCGCACAACTTGCACAGGCCCCGCTGAGTTATCCGCCAACTGGCAGCCATTTCAATGCCTTGGGCGCCTATCGCGCAGCCCTTTCATTGCTTGACCACTGGCAACTAGAGCATCCGCCCCCCTGAATTCAAAGAGGTGGCGTATGTCTCTAACCTGTCCTGGGTCTGGATGGCACAGCCGCCAACCTCGGTTACGACGCAACTTGTGCCCCACACACACGACATATTCGTCTGGAATGGTGTACTCAATCGTGGTCACATCATGCGCCTTACCAGTCGGGCCCCAGGCACCAAACGGCTTTTGATTTTTGCTGATTCATTCGCAGGCCAAATTGCCTCGCTGTTCAGCCTGGTGTTTCCCGACATTCTGGTGCTGCATACCCTGTCGTTTGATGCCGATCAGGTGGACCGGTTCAAACCAACCCATGTGCTGTTTGAAGCCGCTGAGCGGTTTCTGCGTCACCTGCCGACGGAAGGCGAAAGCACATCCGACGTCTTGGTGGAAAAACTCCAGACCGGAGATGAGAGGACCACATCGGCCGTCTCCGAATGGTTGGCCGAGGCCCAGCCCCCGCTGGACCCCGCCCTATTGGTTGACGTCGACCGCCTGCGCGCCGCGCTTTAGGCGTTGCGCGGTTTCAGACGTTCAGGCTCATTGGCCTCCAGATACGCCTCTTGTTCGGGGGTCAGGTCGACCTCCTCATAGCCCGTGACCATGGGTTTCACATGGTGACGGAAGCCACGCCCGATGGTCAAAAGATAGACATGAGCGACGACGAAAGCCGCAACCACATAGGCCGCCAACAGGTGAACATTGGCCATGACGACCAACAGCGTGGCCGCAATGGCGCTGTCTTCCCACAGGTTATAGGTCAGGTAAAACAGGCCCGAGNNGCCAATAGACCTTGCGATAGGGATGCTTTTCGCCCTTGAACACCCCCAGCGCATAGAAACGTGCGACCTGGATCATGCCCTCCTTCCGGGGAATGAACTGTTTCCAGGTGCCAGTGGTGAACAGCCAGACGGTGACGAAAATCCACAGCACCAGCAGCAGGATGGCCGCGATGGTATGAAAGATCACCGCCGGGCCGAACGGCAGCAGCGAATGCACCCCGTTCATGCCAAGCCCGGTGAACAGCAGCACGAAGATCAGCGCCATCTGGGTCCAGTGCCAGACCCGTTCAAATCGCGGATAGACTTTGACGATACGTTTGGACATGGCTCAGCCCTCCTTCGATTTGCGGCCAACAAGGCGCAGAAGCCCGTGGCCCAAAACACCAACCAGCGCCAGAATCACAATCAGTTTTCCCAGCAGTCCGGCCATGCCGTTGGGGTTAGACCCAGGCAGGTAGATGCCCGCCAGATCGGCTAGACGCCCGTCTTCGGCGTGGCATTCGGCACAGTCCATGGCCTGTTCGGCTGGTGCCACCATGTGGGTGATCGGCCAGTACATATAGGTGTCAACAAAGCCATATTCACCGGAATATTCGGCCCCTGCGGCTTTCATCCCGGCCTCGATCGCCTTGCCCCAATCGAAATTGGTCCAAAAGGCGGTGTCGGTGGTTGGGCCCCAGACATGGCTATAGGTCAGGCGGTTCAGCTGGGTGTCATAGCCCTGACGCCCCTCCATCCGCTTGAACGGCCAGATCTTGGAAACCCCATCGCCGGGCGCACCATTCAGGCGGTTCACTTCGACCACTTGCGTGGGATCAATCGTTTCATCGCCCAACGTGTATTCAATGTGACCGTTGAACCAGGCGTAATGTGGCACAACGTCTTCGCCATAGTCGAAATTGCCCTTTGTCGACAGGTATGTATGCAGCGCCTTGCCATCGGACTGAATAAAATCATCCTCGCCAAACGGCTTGCCTTCCGCGTTCATCTGACCGGCTGTGGACCAATCCCAGAAGGTCTTGGTTGCCACGCCACCACGGGCGAATTCCGGGATGTGGCAGGTCTGACAGGCCACTTTGTCGGTGTGATTGTTCAGCTTCATGTTGCGCACGAACAGCGGCCCCTGGGTCACCTCCAGCGGGTGCGGCGTTTCGCTGTGACAGCTTTCACAGGACGCGGTCTGACGGTCGGCACCGGGGGCCATGGCGGCCTCGGGCTCTGTCATTGTCACGTCATAGCGCGACCCGGCCCATTCGTGTTGATCCTGCACGTGGCAGGTGGAACAGGTGAAGTTCAGACCATCGGCGGCCATGTGCACATCGACATCTTCGGTCGGCTCATACAGCACGGACGACAGATCGCCGTGCTTCACGTTATCGCCGCCGCCGCCATAAAAGTGGCAGTTGCCGCAGTTGTCACGCCCTGGCATGCCGACACTTTGCGCCGCCTCGGCCAAGTCCACCGGCCAGGCCAGCGCGCCGGTAATGGTTTTGGCGCCCGGCTTTACCGGATCCAGCGGCGGATGCCCTGCCCCGGTCGAAGTCTTGGTGTATTGCCCGGTGCGGTCATGACAGACCAAACAGTCGGGCTGCACGCCCGCCTCGGCCGGCGTGACCGACATATCGTCCCAGCCATAGCCCGCGTGACAGGAGGTACAGCGCGCCTCGTTCCCCGCGACATTGCCACAGAAGGAGTTGATCACGTTGGATTTCCCCAACTGTTGCCCCGAGGAGCTTTCGTAATCCCAGGTAAAGTGCACCGCATGCATGATCTGATTGTCTGCCTCGGTGTGGCAGGTCATGCAGGCCTCGGTCACTTGTGGGCCCGAGGTGAATTTCTGTTGCAGGACCTTGAATTCCGAGTGGTCCGCAGTGGTCGTGTTGGGAACGGTGGGATGGGGCGGGGGCGCGTGTGGCGTCCCGGCCGTGGTGTCGGCCCAAGCCGCCGTGGCACTGGCCACGAAGACTGCAAGCAGAACGCTGGCAAAACGTTTCATGTTGGCTATTTCCTCCTCACTCCGCACCTCACCTACAGAGCAATATTCGCTGATTGTAATGTGACGATGAATGCAACGGAATACAAAGGCACATAATGACGCATCCACAATGTTTCTTTGGCCACACAGCCGTCTTGTGTGGGCGTGGCGCACAGGCTACCACGCCCCCATGAAACCGTTCTTGATCCTGCAATTGCGCCCCGAAACCGAAGCCTCGGACGATGAATTCCATGCCATTCTGAGCAAGGGCGGATTGGCCGACACCGAGGTTCATCGCATCCGGTTGGACCGCGAAGACCTGCCCGCCGACCTGTCGCTGGACAGCTACAGCGGTGTGATCGTCGGGGGCGGCCCGGGCTGTGTGTCAGATGCGCCCGAAGGCAAGGACCCGGTCGAGGCCCGCATTGAAGCGGTGATCCTGGCCCTCATGCCCGACATAACCGCGCGCGATTTCCCCTATATGGGCTGCTGTTACGGCATCGGCATCCTGGGCCACCACCTGTCGCCCGGGAGTGTCACCAAGGACAAATATGGCGAACCCGTCGGCGCGGTAAACTGCTGGCTGACCCCTGAGGGCAAGTCCGACCCCCTGATGGACGGCATCGACAGCCACTTTCGCGCCTTTGTCGGTCACAAGGAAGCCGTGCAAACCCTGCCCCCCGGGACCGTGCACCTGGTCGAAGGCGAAACCTGCCCGTTCCAGATGCTGCGCCTGGGCCAGAACGTCTATGCCACACAATTCCACCCCGAAGCGGATGGCGACGGCTTTGAAACCCGCATCAGGATCTACCGGAACAAGGGCTATTTCCCGCCCGAGGACGCCGAGACCCTGATCGCCATGTGCCAGGCCGAAGACATCCACATGCCCGAACGCATCCTGCGCAATTTCGTCGCGCGGTATCGCACGGCCTAGCCGATGCTGAGGCCCGCATAGTGGCTTGGAATCGCTGAAAAAACACATGTTGCACGACACCGATCCGTGGAAATGGGCCCCGACCCTGGAACGCGCCTGAGCTTGCCAAACAATGGACCTGTCGCGGGATTGTGCCGCTTCTTTAACCGCATATTATGCGCAAAAGGAGAACGAGTATGGGACCGAAACAATCACCTGAGTTTAGACAAGAAGCAGTGCGTGTCGTCCTGACCAGCAGGCTGCCGTGCAGCGGAATACATCAATGGCTTTCATAACCCGTGCCGTAGACATTCGGCATTAGGCTGGAAACGCCCCTTGGCTTTCGAAAAAATCGCCGCCAGGAAGAAGCGCCAAAGTACGACATGGGTCGCCTTGCTGTTTCCTTAGTGCGCACAGCGTTTTTCCTTGAACTGTAGGTTCTGTCGGGCAGATTGCCCCCGCGCGGCACCAATAAACCCGACGAGGTTCAAACTCCCTGCCAATGCAGATCGCGCCATTCCTCTAAGGCAAGCAACGGGAATTTTCGCACGATACGGATGACCGATTGGCAGGTCTTGGTTGCGGTGAATGAGGATCACGCAAAGAGCCGCACGCTCCCTTCCCACGCTGGCACAGGCTGTTTGCCAAGCACGTTCATTGATGCCGATAGTTAACCCGATTTGATACGCGGTCTCCACAATTTCACGCCATGAGTAATCCCCATACATCGCCACCGCTTCACAGAACTCCTCGGTGGCAACATTCATCACCTGACGAATGCTAATCTCGTTTGGCGCACAAACTGGTGCATACAATAATTTAGAATCTTGGGTTTGAATTATAGGTCGGCTGTTTTCTTCCGACTGACCGGAAAATTTTGCCGAACCAGACGGGGTTACAATCGCCTTTTCCACAGCTTGCAGCGCCGAACGGATGGCCTCGAGCTGCGTCATGTCCTGTATTGTTGCAGTTCGCCCATTGGGAAAAATCGTTTGCGCCTACTCAAGAGCATCCTCATCTTTCAACTGACGGATGCGATTGTTGATTTGGCGAATTTCATCTGGCAAAGCACTATGGCTTCGCGCTTCATTCGGATGGTTTCAACCTCAGAAATCAAAGCGGGGGCCAGTTCAACGAGAGGCGCAAGGTTGATCCCCAGCAACCGTCGCAGCGGGGAACCGGTCCCTTCTTCACGGCATCCACCACGCGCTCCATTTGCCATGATGGTGCGCGGGATCAAACCTGCTCCTTCAAGTTGGCGCTCAATTGAATTTATGGTTCGCACGGTCACTGAGAGCTTTTCAGCCAAACAGCCCACCTTGTGCCAAAACCCACAAACGCGGTTAGGAGTGAAATCCTGATCACGGGTCCAGTTTTCCAGCGCTTTGGACAGATAACTGATTGCTGACGTGCTGATCCCTCGCGCCTTCAATGCTGGGGCAACATACTCGATGAACCCTGATCGGCGCACACCTTCGGGCAACCCGCCGTGTTTGAGTGTGGCAACCATCACAACACCTGCCTTGCCAGCAGCGAGCGCGTTTGGTATTTGGCGTTAGAAGATGGGTTTTCAAATGGACCGTTGAGAAGAGTGCCAGCTCTCTCAGCGGTTTTTTGTTGCTTTCGTCTGCATGAAAATGGTGCCGATTCCGACGTTCTGTGAACATACTGCGAACAATGGCGTTTTTCCGCATATGGCTCGAACGCGCATCTCATTGTAATCATTGATAAATAATGGTGCACCCGTCGCGATTCGAACGCGAGACCTCTGCCTTCGGAGGGCAGCGCTCTATCCAGCTGAGCTACGGGTGCCTGAGGGCGGGATATAGGACATGCTCCCTGCCCCCGCAACACCTAACCGCGTCAAAGACCTGAATAGTTGTGGCGCCGGGCGAACTCTTTCAGCCGGCCTTGGTGGTGTACCAGGCACCCTGTTCAGAGCCATGTGAATGTGGTCCGGCAAAACTGGACAGAGGCGGTCGCGGAGTTTCGGACCAGTTGCTAAAGTGGATCGACTGATGAGAAAGACGATCCAGAATGAAGAAACGAAAGAACCATTCGCCTAAATTCAAGGCCCGCGTTGCGCTTGAAACGATCCGCGAGGAGATGACGTTGGCGGAGCTGTCCAAGAAGTATGGCGTTCA
>DFBF01000208.1 GCA_002367285.1 Rhodobacteraceae bacterium UBA3087
GGCCTGCTGGACGCCCGCGGCCTTGAGGTTTTCGAGGATCATGTGGGCGAAGTCGTCGGTGCCTTCGCGTTCCGCCTGACGCTTGCCCTCGGCGGCCTCGTGCAGGTCGATCAGCTCGTCGTCCCAATCCACGGCCATCGTGCGGTGGGGCGAAAGGGATTCGACCGTGAAGGGCCCGGCGACGCGGGCCTTGGTCTTGTCGGGAAAGGGCTTGTCATAGAGGTATTCGAAATCGGCCTTGGCTTTGATGCTGGCGTCAATTTCGCGTTGGCGGGCGATGCGGGCCTCCCAGAACGCGGCGAGCGCCTTTTGCGCCGGGGCGGGCCAGCCTGAGGGTGCTTCGCGCGGGACTTCCCATTCCATCAAGCCATTCGCGGGGGCCATTTCGCCGGAGGGGAGTTTGACTTCTCCGCTAGCGGTGAAGCTGACTTTCTCGCCTTGGCGGCCCCCTGTTTCCACTTTGAACGGGGTGGAGTGGCCTGCGAGGGCGGTGTTGAGTGTGGCGAGCGCATCCTCGACAGCGGGCTGCATTTGGTCCCAGATCACGTCGATTTCGGCATTAGAAGCAATGTTGCTCAGCATAATATGCGGCACGCGGTCATAGACAAAGCCTTGGCGGATGCTGCCGTGGGTAGGGGTGGTTTTCGGTGGGGTACGGGTAAGCACACCTTCCTTTTGCTGGCCCTCAACGCTGTCGGCCAGCAGGTAATAGGGATAGCGCGCACCCATCAGCCGGGACCGGGCGAGGGCCACAGCAACGCGAGACGTGTCGATGGTAATCCAGCGGCGGCCCCATTGTTCGGCGACATAGGCGGTGGTGCCCGAGCCGCACGTGGGGTCGAGCACCAAATCGCCCGGGTCGGTTGACATCAGCATGCAGCGCTGGACTACAGTCAGTGCCGTCTGAACCACGTATGTTTTTCCTCCTCCAAACTGGTTTTGGCCAAGGGTGTCAGTCCAGAAGTCACCCAAAGCGAAGGCAGAAAAATCATCTAAGAAACGTACATAGCCTATGTTTTTGTCAGATGCTTCAACGCGCGTAGACTTGAGAAGTCGTTCCATCCCAGTTTCGTTAGTCTTCCAACGAACGCTTAGGGATGGTTTAAAGGCTTTCCCAAGCAGGTTTACAGGGAACCAGGAGGCGGCACCGTCACCTTTTTCACGTCCCATGCTTTGGCTTGTGAGATTGTCTCGAAAGAAAATCTTTGCGCCTGCAGGAACATCTTGGATTCCAAGAATTTCATTCTTGGTCATCGGTCGTTTGCTTCCATCAGGAAAGCGAATTGTCCGATACCCGGTTCCGCCTTTCTCACCAGGCTTCTTTTCAAGCCAATAGGTGCGATACTTGATCTGTGCTTTTCGTTTGGCAAACCAAACTATGAAATCAATCGTATTCCCCAAGTAATCGCCGGTCGAACTACTCGTTTTTGCAAAAGGGATTTGAGCAACAAAATTTTCCTCTCCAAACACCTCTTCCATCAACGCCCGCACGCGATGCACGTTCTCATCGCCTATCTGCACAAAGATGCTGCCAGAATCGCTCAGCAAATCCCGCGCCACGGTCAGTCGGTCGCGCAGGTAGGTCAGGTAGGAGTGGATGCCGTCGCGCCAGGTATCGCGGAAGGCGCGGACCTGCTCGGGTTCCCGCGTGATGTGGTCCTTGGCCCCATCTTTCACGTCGCGGCTGGTAGTTGACCACTGGAAGTTGGAGTTGAACTTGATGCCATAGGGCGGGTCGAAATAGATGCATTGCACCTGACCGCGCAGCCCCTCACGCTCTGCCAGTGACGCCATCACCGACAGGCTGTCGCCCGAGATCATCCGGTTCGACCAGTGCTGATCGTGCTGGTAGAACTCGGTCGCGGCCTCGGGATCGGGCAGGCCGTTGAAATCGGCGAACATGTCGAACTGCGGGGCCCCACCGTTTTCAGCGGCGGTGGCATCGGCCCGTGCTTTCGTCTGGCGCTTCAGATCGTCGATGATAGCCTTGGGGTGGACCTTTTCCTGAATATACAGCGGCGGTGCCTGCACGATCAGATCGGACCAATCCGCCATATCCTTGCCGCGCCAGACCAGTTGCGGATCCAGATCCTTGTTGCGCCGCTCATAGGCGAGCTGGATCGGCGTCTTGTCCTGCTCTCGCATGATGGATTCAAACTCGACCGTCGGAATGTTCTTCCGCGTGGCGTCGTGGGTGAGGGTTTCGACCTCGATGGGTTTCTTGGGTTTGCGTGCCATCAGGTTGTCTCCTGCGGCACAAGGCCATCTATCAGTTTGTCAAATTCAGCTTCCATCTCGTAGACCGCCGTAAACTCCGCGAACGCCCAGCGCCCGAAGGTTTCAAGGTTGTTCACACCGGGCACCCAGTAGCTGCGCATGGTGCTGGCTTTGACCTTGGCATCTTCGCCCCGGTAGCCCTTGACCTCGACGATCAGGTTCAGCGGGTCCGGCTGCCCGTCGGCAGTCACACGCCCATCATCGACCTGCACGATGAAGTCTGGCAGGTATTTGTGCGCGATGCCGCCCATGAGGTAGGGCACCTCAAGCCCAAGCCCCTGGTTCTTGACGTAGGACAGCACGCGCGGGTGGTTTTCGGCGATACGGGCGAATTCGGCCTCCCATTCGCTGTCGCAGACCACCCAGTTGACGTGGGACTTGTCCGGCCGGGTTTCCCAGCGCAATTCCTTGGAGGTGGTGAAGTTGACAAAGGCTGTGGTGCCGGTGGGGTTATAGGCATCGAGTATCGCCTTGACCGGGCGTTCGCCTTGCAGGGTTTCGGTGATGGCGGCCTTGATCCGTTCAGCGGCCATGTCGGCGATTTCCTTGTAGACCAGCTGCGCGGGGTATGTGCCGCCGGTGCATTTCAGGTATCCGCCATCGAGCCATTGCCGCGTGATGCGCTTGAGCTGGCCAAAGAGGTGGAGCTTGGGTTCCTCGCCCGGATCACGGTACTTGGTATAGAGCAGGTGCCGCGCCAGATGGAACAGAATGGTGGAAGAGCGCATGTCCTCCAGATGTTCAAGTGTCAGGTCAATGCCCTCGCCAATGATGCCCTGATTGGTGGTGCTGGACGGACCCAGAAGCTCTGGCGTCAATTCCAGCACATGATCAGGGCCGAAATTTGCCTCCAGCCGTTCATCGGGCAGTTCCACCCGGTAGCCTTCGACACGGGGGAAGCTGATTGCCAGCGCGTCGCGCTCGGGCTTGACGGCATGGACGCGAACGGTTTCGCGCGGCTTGACCGGAGGCGACACGACAGGTTTTGCGGCGAAGTCGAAGGGGATGCCGAGGACATCGGCATACTCGACGTTGAACAGGCCTTCATCGTTCAACTCGTAAGACTGGCGGCGTAGCGCGCGGCCGACGACCTGTTCGCACAAAAGCTGTGTGCCGAACGCACGCACACCCAGCACATGGGTGACGGTGTTTGCATCCCAGCCCTCGGTCAACATCGAGACGGACACGACGCAGCGGATCTGTTCGCCCAGCTTGTCCTTCTTGCCGACGGTGTTCATCACTTCACGCAGCAGGGTCGACTCGTCGATCTTGTCACCGGCGGTGATGTCGCCGGTGCGTTCAACCATTTCCCGTTTGAACTGCTCGATTTCCGTCGCGGCCATCTCGCGGAAATTTTTATCCAGCGCTTCGCCGGATTCGAGTTGTGCAGAGTCGATCAGGATAGAGTTTGGGCGCGACATCCGGTTACCGAACTCGTCATAATTCCGGAACAGAGGGAGGCGGCCGTTTTCCAGCTTAGTTTCGGTGCCATCATCGCTGATACGGTCAAAACCGGAGATGTACTTGTAGATCAGTTCCGATGTCGCTGTGTTGTTGCACACGACGATGAACACCGGCGGGACGCCGATCCCTTCTTCATCCCAAAGGTGGAAGGTCTTTTCATAGTGACCATACAGGGCTTCCAGCGCCGTCAACAATTCGACTGGCAAGCTGAACGGGTCAAGCGCCTTGCCAGCCGCGCGCCCCTTTTTGGGAAGCTTCTTGCCGATGTGTTCCCAAAGATTGCGGAACTTTGGCGTGTCGCCACCGGGGATATTGTCGGCCACCGGCACGCGCGGCAGTTTCACGACGCCGCATTCGATGGCATCCATCAG
>DFBF01000309.1:0-9238 GCA_002367285.1 Rhodobacteraceae bacterium UBA3087
TGGGTCGGCCATGGCTGCCGCTATCAGCCAACCTGTAGCGCCTATGCGCTGGAGGCCTTGGAAAAGCACGGCGCGATCAAAGGCAGTTGGCTGGCGGCGCGGCGAATTGGGCGGTGCCACCCCATGGGCGGCCACGGCTATGACCCGGTGCCAAACACGCCTGGCGCGGGTGACAAGGACGACAAGCCTGACCTGGGTGAGTGACCGCAAGGCCACAACCCAGCCCCGTTTTCCCAAGCCATGTTGGCGCAAACATCACGCCCGTCTATACCCCCCCAGGTCAACAGCCCACAAGGGAGGCGTAAGATGACATATCGAATGGCAATCTCACGCCGTGTTGGACCGTCGGTCTTTGGCATGGATACCCGCGCCCTGACCTGCTGATTTCAGCCCCGGCGCCTCTGGTGCCCCTCCTGACATCGACACCGTAACGGCCTGTGCCTCTGGCGCATTCCCGCCCGTGTCTCAGGTCACCTTTCCAAACGCACAACACAGGACCGGACCGCATGACGCGGCCGGGATCACGCCATGACAACACTCGAAGACCGCGCTGTTCAACTGCGCCCGCATATCCTGATTGAAGAGCTGATCACCCGTCACGGCATCTGGCATGTTCTGCGCGCCTTGGTCAAAGCCATGACCGCCCGTCGCAAGCGGACCCGTGTCACGGGCCTAAGCAACTACATCCGACGCGATGTGGGGCTTGCGCCTGACCACCCTCCGCCAACGCTGCGGCATCTGCATTATTGACCAGAGCAATGACCCGTGTCGGGGTGGCACCACCGTCCCGGCACGTTCAGCTGACGACCCTGGCTTTCATACGCCAAACGCCCGCGCCGCTTTTGCAAAACAGGCTGGTGCGCCAAGGGTTATTGCCCGTTCAGGTAGCTTTCGAACAGGTCACGGAATGCCTTCTTTTCGGCCGGTCTGGCTTTCATCGCCTGAACCTGGGTCGAGATATCAGTGACCCCACCGCC
The DNA here is from genome assembly GCA_002367285.1 of Rhodobacteraceae bacterium UBA3087. GTDB lineage: Bacteria > Pseudomonadota > Alphaproteobacteria > Rhodobacterales > Rhodobacteraceae > Aliiroseovarius_A. Next base: position 978 of record DFBF01000309.1, read on the forward strand.
ATCGCCAACAATCACCAGCATCACCATGCCGTATTGCCCATGCCGACGACAGCGCAGGCCATAGACTCCCGGCGCGTCAAACTGTACCTCAGACCGTGGCGCATTGGCGATCGCGACCTCTTCCTTATCCGCAGGCCACAACGCTGGCACGGAATGCACCGTGTGCTCGCCTGTGCTGTTTAACACCACCATCCGGTCGCCCGGCGCCAAGCGCAACAATGATGGCTCAAACTGAAACATCCCCCGTGCCGCCGAGGCACCGGGATCAGTCACCTGGTCCACGACATGTTCAGCGTGCCCGGCGGCCTGGCTGACGTCATGGGCCATGTCCACAGTTACATCAGCAGCCTGGGCGGATCCTGCCAAAGCCACGACCAATGCGGCCCAAAAATGCTTCATGTTCCAACTCCTGTTGGCGTCACATTGCACCTTCTGGCGAAGGGCGTCAAACCACTGCCAAGCCACAATCTCCCCCCGGAAAAGCTTCGGAATATGGACCAAATCGCGCCGCGGACACACCCGGCCACCCGCCCCTGCGGGCCAGCCCCCTTGCCCGACAGGTCCATATCCCCTATGCCGCGCCCATGTTGGACGACCTTGATGATATCCACCCGCTGTTTCACGGCGCGCCCTCGACCACCGAGTTCAAAAAGCTGCGCAAACGCATCGTGCGTCAGGTGCGCGAGGCTGTTGACCAATACGGTATGATCGAAGAGGGCGCGAAATGGCTGGTCTGCCTGTCGGGTGGCAAAGACAGCTATACGATGCTGGCCGTTCTGCACGAACTGAAATGGCGCGGCTTGCTGCCGGTGGACCTGTTGGCCTGCAATCTGGATCAGGGTCAGCCGGGGTTTCCCGCGACCGTTCTACCTGAATTTCTTGAAAAAATGCAGGTGCCCAACCGGATCGAATACGAAGACACCTATTCGATCGTCATGGACAAGATCCCGGCCGGGCGCACCTTTTGCGCCCTGTGTTCCCGCCTGCGTCGCGGCAATCTGTACCGGATTGCGCGCGAGGAAGGCTGCTCGGCTGTTGTGCTGGGGCATCACCGCGATGACATCCTGGAAACCTTCTTTATGAACCTGTTTCACGGTGGTCGCCTGGCGACAATGCCGCCCAAACTGATCAACGAAGAAGGCGACCTGTTTGTCTATCGCCCGCTGGCTCATGTCGCCGAAGCGGATTGCGAAAAATTTTCTGGCGCGATGAATTATCCGATCATTCCCTGCGACCTTTGTGGGTCGCAAGACGGGTTACAGCGCCAACAGGTCAAGGCGATTCTGGATGGGTGGGAGGCGAATTCCCCCGGCCGTCGCCAGGTCATGTTCCGGTCCCTGATGAACGCGCGTCCCAGCCACTTGCTGGATCCAAAACTGTTCGATTTTGCAGGGCTTGAACGCCCGAACGCAGCCAAAACAGAAAATTAACGGCTTTTTGTTCGGGGCGATTAACTGTCTGTTTCCCTTCCATCCCTAATTTGTTCTTGGAATTGGGCGATTGGGCCCGCGATCAGGAAGGAACAGGCGCATGGCTGCCACCGACGCCGGGCTCAGCGGGCACCGCTTGAAACAGACACTTCGGGCCGCGCTGGTCGGACCGCAACTTGCCGCGTTCATTCCCGCTCTAACCCTTGGGGCCTATTGGTTCGGGGGTGAAGGGCTGTTGCTGTTCTCGGCCCTGTTGTTTCCGGCCCTTTTGGCCCTGACCAGCATCCTGACCCGGCCACAGACACTGCCAATTCTGGACTGCGACCCGATCACCGGCCTGCCGCAGCGGGACGTTGCCATCGATGCCCTGGATGCCACACCTGATGGGCAGGCACGCACCTGTGTGGTGGTGGAAATCGATGATCTGGCCACTGTACGTGGGCAAAACGGGATCTCGGCCAGCGAATCGGTTCTGCAACGCTCGGCGGAACGCCTGTGTACCGCGATGCGGGACAGCGATGTCGTCGTCGCCTTGGATGATGGTCAATTCGCCATCGTCATCGAAAAGAAAAAGCGTACAGATCTTGAGGCGATGATCCAACTGTCCGCCCGCCTTCAGGCCGCCTTGAACGAACCCATCGCAATCGACGCAACGCGGGTGATCGTCACGGCCTCCGTCGGCTTTGCCATGCCCGCACGGGTCGAAGATGCCACCGGAGAAGCCATTCTGGCTGCCGCCGAAAGCGCGTTGGACGAGGCGAAGCGCGCCGGACCGGGATCGATTCGCGCCTATTCGAACGGCATGCGTCCGCGAATTATCTCTCGGGATCAGGACACCCAAGAGATTCTGGATGCGCTGGAGAATGGTCAAATCATTCCCTGGTTTCAGCCGCAGATCTCGACCGATACCGGGATGCTGACCGGCTTCGAAGCCTTGGCACGCTGGGATCACCCCGAAAAGGGGCTGATCGCCCCGGGAGCCTTCCTGCCCGCGATTAGCAAGGCTGGAAAATTCGATCGCCTGGGTGAAATCATGCTGTTCAAATCCCTCACCGCCCTGCGTGAATGGGATCGTGCAGGCTTGCAGGTGCCAAATGTGGCTGTAAATTTCTCTGCCGAGGAACTGCGTAACCCGAAACTGTTCGACAAGGTTCAGTGGGAGCTAGACCGCTTTGAAATCACACCGGATCGACTAACCATCGAGGTGCTGGAAAATGTCGTGGCACAGTCGGACGATGACATCACCACACGCAACATTGCTGCGCTTGCTGATCTGGGATGTCCGATTGATCTGGATGACTTTGGCACCGGCCACGCATCGATTTCAAACATTCGCCGTTTCGACGTGAACCGGATCAAGATTGATCGCAGTTTTGTCACCCATGTTGACACGGACCGTGACCAGCAAAATATGGTGGCGGCTATCCTGACCATGGCTGAACGCCTGAACCTCGACACTTTGGCAGAAGGCGTCGAATCGCACGGTGAACATGCCATGCTGGCGCAATTGGGCTGTGGCCACGTCCAGGGCTACTCGATTGGTCGCCCGATGCCATTTGAACAGACCAGTGCCTGGATTTCCGACTTGCAGCGCAAACTTGACAAGACACCTAGCATGCCGCGTCGCGCCAGCTAACGGTGCCCAGATGCACTGGAGCGACGTTGAAGCCGCCAGATGGGCCAAGAATCCCTAAAACCGCTTGACCTTTGGCCCCTTGCCCTGTTGAACCTCTTTGACCTGAAATGACGAGGGCTTGGGCGCAAAATGGACGACCAGAACAAGAACCTGATCCTGGCAACAGTGCTGAGTTTCGTGGTGATCACCGCCTGGATGCTCCTGTTCCCACCTGCCGAAACCCCGGTTGATCCCAATGTGGCCACGGCGACCCAACAAGCCGGGACAATCGGAGACAACACTCTGGTTCCACCCAGCGCAGATGCGCCGGCTGGCACAACAGTCGCGGCGGACACAACAGCAGACGTGACAAGCGAGCTGGCCGAAGCTGGCCGTGTCGACATCGACACCCCGGCCCTGTCCGGCACAATCTCACTGCTTGGCGGCCGTTTTGACGACCTCAAGTTGAAAGGGTATCGCGAGGACCTGGCTGAAGACTCTCCCATTGTCACCTTGCTACACCCCACTGGAACCCCCCAGGCCTACTACGCGCTTTATGGCTGGACCCCTGGCGGCCAAACCGCAGCAGAAGACGTTCCCGGGCCCAAAACGCTTTGGGCGGTAGAAAGCGGCACAGCGCTCAGCCCGGACAGCCCGGTCACCCTGGTCTGGAACAATGGAAACGGCATGACATTCCGCCGTACCCTTGAGGTCGACGACCGCTTCCTGTTCACCATCACGCAATCAGTTGAAAATACCGGCGCGACGGCGCAACGCATGGCCCCCTATGGGGTTCTGGCGCGCCACGGCGAGCCCAATGACCTGAAAGGCTTCTTCATCCTGCACGAAGGCGTTGTCCGCCAAGTTGACAAAGAGCTGGAGGAAATGGACTACGGCGACGCCGCCGACCTTGAATTCGATGATCGCGAAGCGGCCCGTGCCGACGTCGCCCAGGTCGAAGAAAATGGTTGGATCGGCTTTACCGACCATTACTGGATGACCACCCTGATCCCGTCTCCGGGCCAAAGTTTCACCTCAGTGATCCGCTACGCCGCAAACGCAGATATCTATCAGACCCAAGTACGCCTGCCCACAATGGACGTGGCTGCTGGCGAAACCGTTGCCGTGGAAACCCAACTTTTTGCAGGTGCCAAGGAATGGGAAACCATCCGCGACTATCAGAACGACAACGGCATCTACCACTTTCTTGATTCGATCGACTGGGGATTGTTCTTTTTCCTGACCAAACCGATTTTCGCCGTGCTGCACTGGCTGAATGGTCTGATCGGAAATATGGGCTGGTCGATCATCGGCCTGACGCTGATCATCAAGGCTGTGCTGCTGCCTCTGGCCTATAAATCCTATGTCTCCATGGCAAAGATGAAAGAACTTCAGCCCGAGATGGAGAAAATCAAGGAAAAGGTCGGCGAAGACAAAGCCAAGCTGCAACAAGAGATGATGGCGCTCTACAAGAAGGAAAAGGTGAACCCGGCCTCCGGCTGTTTGCCTATCCTGATGCAGATCCCGATTTTCTTCAGCCTTTACAAGGTGATTTTCGTTACGCTTGAGCTACGCCACGCCCCTTGGATTGGCTGGATCAACGACCTCAGCGCCCCTGATCCCAGCTCGATCCTGAACCTGTTTGGCTTGCTGCCGAACGCAGCCCCTAGCCCGGAGAGCTTTCTAGCCATCATCAGCTTGGGCATTCTGCCGATCATCCTGGGCATCTCGATGTGGTTGCAACAGAAACTGAACCCGGCCCCCGCCGACGCTACCCAAGCGATGATCTTCGCATGGATGCCCTGGGTCTTCATGTTCATGTTGGGCCGTTTTGCCAGCGGGTTGGTGCTGTACTGGATCGCGAACAACACGATCACCTTCACGCAGCAGTACCTGATCATGCGCAGCCACGGGCACAAACCTGACGTGCTGGGCAATGTTTTGAAAACCTTCAAACGCAAGCCGAAGGACGCTGAATGACCGGGCATGTCGCAGAAATTTGGCGGCACCCGATCAAATCGCACGGGCGAGAAGAGCTTGCCCGTGTCCTGTTGAGCGAAGGTCGCACGATCCCGTGGGACCGACGCTGGGCAGTTGCACATGAACTGGCAAAAATCGACTTTGACGCACCCGAATGGGCCCCTTGTGGGAACTTTTCGCGCGGGTCAAAAGCCCCGAAACTTCAGGCGATTTCTGCGCGTTGCAACCTGGCCGCAGGCACGGTCACAGTCACGCATCCAGAGCTGAAGGATCTGACAATTGATCCGGACAATGACGCGGATGCGGGCATATTCATTCAATGGATCATGCCCATCAGCCCCAGCAATCGCGCCCTGCCTGCACGCCTGATCAAGGCCCCCAAGCGCGGCATGACCGACACGGACTACCCGTCCGTTTCGATCCTGAATCGCGCGTCACATCAACAGGTTAGCAATCGGCTGGGGCAAGAAATCTCAATCAACCGCTGGCGGGGCAATCTGGTTCTGGACGGCTTAGAGCCCTGGGTCGAACGTGACTGGATCGGCCGGAAAATCCGTGTGGGTCTGGCCGAATTGGAGCTGCGCGAAAACATCGTGCGCTGCATGGCGACAACCGCCAGCACCCGGACCGGCGAACGCGACGCGGACACACTGGACGCGCTAAAGACCGGCTGGGGCCATCAGGAATTCGGCGTCTATGCTGTGGTCACGAAAACCGGCGATCTATGCCAAGGTGACGATATCGAGGTGCTGTCATGAGCGAACAACTTCCTTTCCCGCTGGCGGATGAACCGGACCTGGCTGAACGCGAGGCCGGGCGGCTTTTGTTTGCCGGCAACACGGACTTTCTGAAAGGCGTGGTCGCGATGAGCGGCCTGCCAGATCCCGACCGGTTGGAAATCTGCTTTGCCGGACGTTCGAACGTCGGAAAATCAAGCCTGATCAATGCATTGACAGGGCGAAAAGGGCTGGCGCGGGCGTCAAACACGCCGGGCCGCACGCAGGAAATAAACTTTTTCACCACCACCAATGGCCCCTATCTGGTCGACCTTCCCGGCTATGGCTTTGCCAATGCGCCGGTGGCCGTGGTGGCGAAATGGCAACGACTGTTGAAGTCCTATCTGTCAGGTCGCCAGAACCTTCGCCGGGCCTTTGTGCTGATTGATGCGCGCCATGGGGTGAAGCCTGTGGATGATGAAATCATGTCTCTGTTGGACAGTTCCGCAGTGACGTTTCAAGCGGTCCTGACCAAGGCCGACAAGGTCAAGGAAAAGGACCGTGAAAAGGTGCTGGAGCAGGTGCGCAAAGCCCTGGCCAAACACCCGGCGGCCTTTCCCGAGATGGTCTTGACCAGTTCCGAAAAGGGCGACGGGATCGAAACACTGCGCGCGATTATCGCCGAGCTGGACTGATCCGATATCGTTAACATTGTTAAAGGGGGAAAACACCCACCTGTTAACAATGTTAAACGGGACCAAACCGCGATTGTTAACATCCTTAAACCCCGTGAAACACCGGGGGATCAGACGTGTTGCGCGCCGTTCACTTCGATCTCGGCCCCCGAGATATACGAACTGTCATCAGAGCACAGGAAATAGATCGCAGCGGCGACTTCTTCGGGTTGCCCAAGCCGTTTCAGCGGCAGTTTTTCGACGATCTTGTCCGTGCCTGGCGACAGAATCGCCGTTTCGACTTCGCCCGGGGCGATGGCGTTCACACGTACACCCAGCGGGCCGAAATCATGCGCCATCTCGCGGGTCAGGGCGGCCAGCGCGGCCTTGGACGTGGCATAGGCGGCGCCTGCAAACGGGTGCACGCGCGCGCCGGCGATCGAGGTCACGTTGACGACCGAGCCTTTCGCCGCCGCCAACTCGTCTTGCAAACCACGCGCCAAAACGACCGAGGCGAAGAAATTCACGTGGAACACTTTGCCCCAATCCATCAGGCCCGTGTTCAGCGTATTCATGCGCTCGCCGTTCGGCCCCTTGGGTGACACGCCCGCGTTATTCACCAACGCGTCCAGGCGACCGCTCAGTTTTTCCTGGATCAACCCGACCGCGTTGATTGTGTCGGCGGGGTCGGAGAGGTCCAGCTGCACGTGATCCGCACGGCCCCCGCCCCATGGGCATTCGGACGGAAACGGCGCGCGCGAACAGGTGATGACACGCCAGCCCTCCTGGTTAAACCGGCGTACGGTGGCATGGCCGATGCCGCGACTGGCACCGGTCAACAATAGGGTTTTACGTGGATCACTCATGGGCACCTCCGGGTTGGCGCGACCCTATCACTGTGGCGGCCAGGCACAATGCACCCTTGGCACCGCGCGCGCAGGCGCGTAACACGGTGAGAACAAGGAACAACGGATCATGAAGACGCAAAAGATGAACCGCGATTGGATCGCCACTGCCCGCACACTCTCTCAGGCGCTGCCGTATTTGCAGCGCTATGACGGCGCGACCGTCGTCATCAAATTCGGCGGAAACGCCATGGGGGATGACGAAGAAATGGCCAGCTTTGCGCGTGACATCGTGCTGATGCGCCATGTTGGGGTGAACCCAGTCGTCGTGCACGGCGGCGGGCCGATGATCAACGAAATGCTGGGCAAACTGGGCGTCGAAAGCGACTGGGTCAACGGCAAACGGGTGACCGATGCCGCCACGGTCGAAGTGGTTGAAATGGTCCTGTCGGGCCGCGTGAACAAACGCATCGTACAGGCCATCAACGCCCAAGGCGGCAAGGCCGTAGGCCTGTCGGGCAAGGACGCAAACCTGATGATCTGTGACCAGACCGACCCGGCCCTGGGCTTTGTCGGTACACCTGCCGACATGGACCCAAGCGTATTGCGCACGCTGTTTGACGCCGAAACCATCCCGGTCATTGCGCCGCTGGGCGCCGGGCGCAATGGCGAGACGTTCAATGTGAATGGCGACACGGCAGCGGGTGCGATTGCCGCGGCCCTGAACGCCGATCGGTTGCTGCTGTTGACCGATGTCGAGGGGGTGAAAAACGCCGACGGTGAGGTCCTGACCGAACTGACCCCGACCAAGATCCGCGACCTGACCGACAGCGGCGTGATCGCCGGCGGCATGATCCCGAAAACCGAAACCGCGCTGGCGGCAATCGAAGGCGGCGTGCGCGCGGTGGTCATCCTGGATGGCCGCGCCCCAAACGCCTGCTTGCTGGAGCTGTACACCGACCATGGTGCCGGGTCCCTGATCCGCGCCTGACGGTTTTCCG
>DFBF01000309.1:9253-11043 GCA_002367285.1 Rhodobacteraceae bacterium UBA3087
AACCAGTTTAGTGAGCGATATCATGAGATTACAAGCAAGCCTTCTGGCCTTGGCAATAGTCGCACCCACGGCTGTTCGGGCCGAAATGGACACCTGCGTCGCCGGGCTGTGGTTGATGGACCTGGACGATTTCGCACATATCTATGCCGACACGATGGGCGCAACCGCCGCGACGGCCACGGGCGATGTGCGCCTGCGGGTGTTCCCGGATGGCAAAGCCTCCATCGGGATCAACGACCTGGTTCTCGGCGTGGAGATGCCAGACATGCCGCCCCTGAAGGTGACCCTACAGGGGGGCACGGATTACGACATGACTTTTCTGGGCGAGTCCTCGATGAGCTTTGTCACGGACACGTTTTCGATAACCGCAACGGCGGACGTGATGGGCATGCCCATGGTCATCCCGATTTCAAGTGACGACGGCTTGTTCGGGGCGGGGCTGGCCGAATATGGCTGCTCCGAGGACAGCCTGTCGGTTGAAACCGGCGACCCGGTGCGGTTCCCGCGCCACTGGACCCGCCTGCCCTGCACCGCGCGGTCCTGCGAGGGGGCACCCGAGAGTTGAGCCGCGTCGCGGTTTTGTGCATTGCACGTGGCCACGCGACAGATACTGTCGCGCGATGGAACACCAAACCCCACCCCGTCTGGCCAACCGTCCGGGCCTGATGCTGCCATGTCGTGTCAAATGACCGCAGCACCGGAAACCGCACAGCTGGAAGTCTTCGGCATGGTGCACGAGGGGGGCGACACCGTGATCCTTTTGGGGCCCCACGAACCCGGGTTCTGGCAGGTGTTCAGCACCTCGCCCGAATACCTGGATGGGGCCGCAGACCCGCTGGACCGTTGGTCCAAACGCGTCATCAGCGCGCTGGCCCTGGCCTGGGGCGGAGAGGCGATATTCCCGTCAGACGGCCCGCCCTATCCGCCGTTCTTTGCCTGGGCGGCAGCGTCCGGGCGGGCTTGGCCCAGCCCTGTGGCCATGCTGGTGCATGATCGTGCCGGGCTGATGGTCAGCTATCGCGGCGTCGTGAAACTGCCCGGTCTGTTGCCAGTGCCCGAAACCGGGGCGACCCCGTGTGGCACATGTACCGACGCCCCCTGTCGCAACGCCTGTCCGGTGAACGCCCTGTCGCCTCAGCAGTATAACACCGACGCCTGCCACGCATTTCTGCGCACAGCACCCGGTCAGGACTGTTTGACGCAAGGCTGTGCTGCGCGGCGGGCTTGCCCCCTCAGCGCGAGTTATGGCAGATTGCCGCAACAATCCGCATTCCATATGAAAGCCTTCCACCCGAAATGACCCTTCGCCTGATCCTGACCCGCCATGCCAAGTCCAGCTGGACTGACCCCCTGATGTCCGACAAGGATCGTCCGTTGAACAAGCGTGGTCGGGCCAGTGCGAAGGCCATCGGCCGGTGGTTGGCAACGCGCAGCTATTCGCCTGAACAGGTGCTGTGTTCCAGCGCCGTGCGCACACGGGAAACCTGGGCGCGGATCTCGGACAAGATGATCACACCGCCCAAGGCCGAATACCTGGATGCGCTGTATCTGGCGGAACCCGACCAGATGCTGGCCATTCTGCAACAGGCCGACAAGGACGTGGTCATGATGGTCGCCCATAACCCCGGGTCGGCCTTCATGGCGCAGGGCCTGGTCAAAGACCCGCCGAAACACGGGCGGTTCGACCATTACCCCACAGGGGCCACAGCGGTGATCGATTTCCCGGTTGCCGATTGGTCCGACGTGACCTGGCGGATGGGCGAGGCGGTCGATTTCATCGTGCCGCGCGA
>DFBF01000106.1:0-218 GCA_002367285.1 Rhodobacteraceae bacterium UBA3087
ATAGCGGCAGCCATGGCCGACCCAGGGCGAAAACAGCAGGCGATAGGCCCGCACGGGTAGGGCGGCAATATGAGCAAGCGGGGTCATGGGGCGGATATAGCCCCAGAGCCTGGCCGCGCCTAGGGGGTGCGGCTTAATAGCCACCTTTGCGGCGACTTTCCGGCAGGCCGGCGATCTTGCCACCCTGTTTTGACGGATCCCCCGGGAACAGCGCATAC
>DFBF01000106.1:340-5153 GCA_002367285.1 Rhodobacteraceae bacterium UBA3087
GCGCAGAAAGGCGATCACGTCGCGACGGCGTCGCTCCAGTCCTCGGCGTTCTTTAGATATCCGTTGTCATTGGTTTCGATGGTTGTGCCATTTACCTCAAGTGCCATGCGCGTTCCCCCCCCGTGTGCCGCCAGCGTGCAGACATTCATATATCGAGATATGGGTTTGTCGCGGCGGGACAGGCCCGTCAAGGGCGGCGGGGCGTGTGGATCTTGGCAATGGCGCGGATCAGGTCCGCTTGCAGGTCGCTGTAATCGCGTGTTGCCGTGGCACCGGGGCGACCGATCAGCACATAGTCCCAGCCGGGCTGGGCGTGTGCGGGCAGCACATCGCGGGCAATGGCGCGCAGACGGCGTTTGGCCCGGTTGCGCGCCACTGCATTGCCGACCTTTTTTGAACAGGTGAACCCGATGCGGACCAGATCATTATCGTCGCGCCGATTGCGGGCCTGCAACAGGAACGCGGGTGCGGGCGCACGCGCGGCGCGCGCGCAGGCCAGGAAATCCGGGCGTTTTTGCAGGGTTTCGATCTGTGCGGTGGTCATGCGGCGGTGCTTTCCGGGGGCTGTGCTTTCTGGTGGCTCACGCAGATCTATCGCGCAAACGCCTTCGACGTCCAGACACACGGAAACCGCCGGAGGGCATGAGCCCACCGGCGGTTTCACGTGTCAGTAGTACTGAGGCTTACGCGCTCAGCGACTTCCGGCCCTTGGCGCGACGCGCGTTCAGGATCTTGCGGCCAGCTTTGGTCGCCATGCGCGAGCGGAAGCCGTGGCGGCGCTTGCGAACCAGGTTCGAGGGTTGGTAGGTGCGTTTCATCGCCCATCTCCGTCAATGCCCAAGGAATCCCGGTGGATTCGGCAGGCTGTGTCATTCGAAGCCCGGTCATAGGGCGCTATTGCGACCAAGTCAAACGGCTTCCTGCAATAAAGTGGTGCCGAATGTTACAGTCTTGGGCGGTTTATGTAGCATATCCTCACCGCTCATCAACCGCCCGTGAGGAGGGTAGGATTGGCCGCAACAAACACGCATGTTGGCGTCAACCGAAATTGAGAGGCCTCATGTCCGAACAAACCGCAAATGCCGCCACGCATTCGATCCTGAAACGCCTGCCGCTGATTGCGATTCTGGTGGTGTCCGCGATCGGGCTGTTCACCTTGCGCGATTTCCTGTCGTTCCAGGCCTTGTCCGAAAATCACGAGGCCCTGTTGGCCTTTCGTGACGCCAACTACCTGTTGGCGGTGCTGGGTTTTGTTGCCGCCTATGTGGTGATCGTCGGCTTTTCGCTGCCGGGTGCAACGATTGCGACCCTGACGGGGGGCTTTTTGTTCGCCACCTTCCCGGGCGTGCTGTTCAACGTCACCGGCGCGACCATCGGGGCGGTGATGATCTTTCTGGCGGCGCGCTGGGGCTTGGGCGACAGGCTGGTGGCCAAGATGGAACACAGCCACGGCGCGGTAAAGACGCTGAAGGATGGCATTGATGAAAACCAGTGGTCGGTCTTGTTCATGATCCGCCTGGTGCCGGTCGTGCCCTTTTTCATCGCCAACCTGATCCCTGCGCTGGTCGGTGTGCCACCGCATCGCTTTGTGATCTCAACCTTTGTCGGCATCATTCCCGGTGCGCTGGTCTATACCTCGGTCGGGGCCGGGCTGGGCGAGGTGTTCGCCCGTGGCGAGGCACCCGATCTGGGCATTATCTTTGAACCCCATGTGCTGTTGCCGATCCTGGGGCTTGCTGCCCTGTCGGCCTTGCCCATGGTGCTGAAACTTCTGAAAAAGGACGCGTAAGATGGAACGCATCAAGGTGGATGTCTGCGTTATCGGCGCGGGTTCAGGTGGCTTGTCGGTTGCGGCGGGGGCGGTGCAGATGGGTGCGTCAGTCGTGTTGCTGGAAGGCCGCCGTATGGGCGGTGATTGCCTGAATTTCGGCTGTGTGCCGTCCAAGGCGTTGCTGCATGCCGGGCGCGAAGGCATGGGCTGGGCTGCGGCGCATGACCATGTGCGCGCCACCATTGCGACGATTGAACCGCACGATTCGGTTGAGCGGTTCGAAGGGCTGGGCGTGCGGGTGATCCGCGACTACGGTGCCTTTCTCTCTGCGACCGAGGTGCAGGCGGGCGACCATGTGATCCAGGCGCGCCGCTTCGTGATCTCGACGGGGTCCTCGCCATTCGTGCCGCCGATTCCGGGGCTGGACGCGGTACCTTTTGAGACGAACGAAACGATCTTTGATCTGGCGGATCAGCCCAAGCACCTGTTGGTGATCGGAGGCGGCCCCATCGGCATGGAAATGGCCGAAGCGCACCGCGCGCTGGGCTGCGANNAAGGCGCTGGGCAAGGATGACCCGGAACTGGCAAGCATGGTGCTGGACGCCGCACGTGCCAAGGGCATTGCGATCGAAGAAGGCGCGATGGCGAAAGAAGTACGCGGCGACGTTGGCGCGATTGAGGTCGAGGCGACCGATGGGCGTATCTTCAAGGGCAGCCATTTGTTGGTGGCCGTCGGACGTAAGGCCAACACCGATCGGCTGGCGCTGGACAAGGCCGGGATCGCCCCCGTGCAAGGGGGCATCAAGGTAGACGCGGGCCTGCGCACGACCAACCGCAAGGTCTATGCCATTGGCGACGTGACCGGAGGGCTGCAATTCACCCATGTGGCGGGCTATCAGGCCGGGGTGATCATCAAATCCATGCTGTTTGGCCTGCCGTCCAAGGCCAAGACCAGCCATATCCCCTGGGCGACCTATACGTCACCGGAACTGGCGCAGGTTGGCATGAGCGAGGCCGAGGCAAAGGCCGCACATGGCGACAAGGTTGAAGTCATTCGGTTCGCCTTTTCCGGCAACGACCGCGCCATTGCCACCGGCCAAACCGAAGGGCTGGCCAAGGCCATGGTCGTCAAAGGCAAACCGGTGGGCGTGTCCATCGTCGGGCCGGGGGCGGGCGAGCTGATCAACCTCTGGGCGCTGGTGCTGGCGAACGGGTTGAAGATGTCCAATGTGGCGGCGATGGTCGCGCCCTATCCGACCATGGGCGAGATCAACAAGCGCATTGCCGGGGCGTATTTTACCCCCCGTCTGTTTGACAATCCCAAGGTGAAGCGCATTGTGGGGTTTGTACAGCGTATGATCCCCTAGAGCATCTCGAAAAACGCTGTGCAACGTATTGAAGAAGTGGGCCTTTCGCAATTGGCGCGCGCCTCACGTTAATTGCGAAAGGCTTTAGCGCGAACAAGGGAATGCCAAGTTGAATTCGCTTTCAGGCCGATTTCTGATCCTGACAACTGCCTTCGTCATGTTGGCGGAAATCCTGATCTTTGTGCCCTCAGTCGCGCGGTTCCGCGAGGATTACCTGTTGGCACGGCTTGAACGCGCGCAGATTGCGTCGCTGGTGCTGCTGGCCGAAGACATGATCGACCCGGCGCTGGAGGTCGAATTGTTGCAAAATGCCGAGGTGTTTAACGTGGTCCTGCGCCGCGATGAGGCGCGTGAGCTGATGCTGTCGTCCCCCATGCCCGGCCCGGTGGCGGGGTCATACGACCTGCGCGATGACATGCCCTATGGGTTGATCCGCGACGCGATGATGCGCCTGTTGGAACCTGACAACCAGGTGATCCGTGTGATTGGTGACCCGGTGCGCGAAGGCGGGTTGGTGATCGAAGTCACGATGGAAACCGCGCCGTTGCGCATGGCGATGCTGGACTATGGCCGCAATATCCTGGTGTTGTCGCTGGTGATTTCGGTGTTCACGGCAGTGCTGTTGTTCATGGCGGTGCGGGTTCTGATGGTGCGCCCGATCAAGGGCGTGGTGGCGCATATGGCGTCCTATGCCGCGGCGCCTGAAGATGCGCGCACGATCATTGAACCCACGTCAGGCGTGACCGAATTGCGCGAGGCGGAAGAGGCGCTGATGTCGATGCAGACACAGCTGACGGGTGCGTTGAAACAGAAGGAACGGTTGGCGCAACTGGGTGGGGCCGTGGCGCGGATCAGTCATGATTTGCGCAACATCCTGACCACCGCGCAGCTGTTTGCCGACCGGATGGAGATGAGCGAAGACCCCGGCGTGAAACGCGCCGCGCCCAAGCTGGTGAATTCCATTTCCCGCGCGGTGAACCTGTGTGAATCGACTCTGGCCTTTGGCAAGGCCGAAGAACCCGCGCCGTCGCTGACGCGGGTCGTGTTGGCCGATGTGGTTGCCGATGTGGTTGACAGCGAACGCCTGGCCGCCGGGGATCATGACATTTCCTATGGCGAAGATATTGCGGCCGGCCTGACCCTGCGCGCCGACCCCGAACAATTGTACCGTGTGCTGTCAAACCTCGTGCGCAATGCCCGTCAGGCCATTGTCGCCAGTGGCGCCGCAGGTGAGATCATTCTGCAAGGGGTCGATGGCGAAGCCGAGTGGACCATTCGCGTCACCGATACCGGCCCCGGTCTGCCCGCACGGGCGCAGGACCTGTTGTTCCAACCCTTCGCCGGAACCAGTCGGCGCGGCGGCACTGGGCTGGGCCTGGCGATTGCGGCAGAACTGGTGAAAGGCCACGGTGGGCGGCTGGATCTGGAGCGCACCGGACCTGACGGAACGGTGTTCGCCGTTCACCTGCCCAAGGGGTTGCAGGTGGGCTAGGCCCCGGCGCAGGCTCCCACCCATTGCGGCGGTATTTTGTGCCAATCGCGGCTGCCAGCCACCCTGCCAGCGCCGGGGGGAGCGAGGGGAAAGCGAAAAGCGGATCGTTCCGTACTTTCGCCCTTGCAAACCCCATCCGGTATCGTTACATCCCGCCTCCACGGACCGATAGCTCAGCTGGAT
>DFBF01000290.1:0-3489 GCA_002367285.1 Rhodobacteraceae bacterium UBA3087
CAGCGCCGTGGTGATGACGATGTCGACCTCAGGCGCCAGTTCGCGGAACTTGGCCAGCTGCGCCTCGCGGAATTCCGGCGACGACACGGCGGCATAGCCACCGGTGGCTGCGCCATCTGCCTGGTCTTCTTCAAAGTCCAGATAGACGAATTCGGCGCCCATGCTTTCGACCTGCTCGGCCACTTCGGGGCGCACGTCAAAGGCCAGCGTGATGGCACCCAGCGATGTGGACGTGCCGATGGCGGCCAGACCGGCAACACCGGCACCAACCACCAGAACCTTGGCGGGCGGCACTTTACCGGCTGCCGTCACCTGACCGGTAAAGAAGCGGCCAAAGTTGTTCCCGGCTTCGATCACGGCACGATAGCCGGCGATGTTGGCCATGGACGACAGCGCATCCATCTTTTGCGCGCGCGAAATACGGGGCACCATTTCCATGGCGATGACGGTGGCGCCGGCTTTCTTCGCCGCCTCCATGCCCTCTTCGTTGGCCGCTGGGTTGAAGAAACTGATCAGGGTCTGGCCTTCGCGCAGACGCTTCAATTCCGTTGTATTGGGCTGACGCACCTTGGCGACGATATCGGCCGCCTTCCACAGCGCGGCGGCGGTCTTTACGACCTCAACGCCAGCAGCCTTATACACCGCGTCCGAGAAGCCCGCAGCCGCACCGGCCTTGGTTTCGATCACACAGTCATAGCCCAGTTTTTGCAGCATTGCGGCCGATTCTGGGGTCATTGCAACCCGGTTCTCGCCCTCGAATACTTCCTTAGGAACACCGATTTTCACGTATTTCTTCCCTTCTCTCCCAATCGTCACCACGGGCATGGTTTCCATCCCCGCAGCGGTTTCACGTTTCCTATACGCGGCGCGGGCGCGTTTTGGCACCCTGTTCCGTCACGTTGCGACCTTTTTTCTCAGGTTTTCGGCAAAATCGGAACACTGGTCAGATCCAACGCCGCACCTGCGACCTCCATTCTTCGAAGTCACCGCCAAAGGCTGACAGCAGCCCGGCCTCTTCGCCCAAAATGAACCGACGCGTGATCCAGGCCCCGAACAGCGGCACGATGGGCAGCGCAACCAGCGCGTCCCAGCGCAGGATCAGCCCCGCCAGGACCAATGTATCGCCCAGATAAATCGGGTTGCGCGACAGGCGAAAAATACCGCTGTTGACCAGGGCCGTGGGCTTTTGGCGCGGAATAAATGTCGTGCGCGCCCGCAACATTTCCCACAGCGCAAGCCCCATGGCACCCAGCCCCAAGGCGACCAGCCCCGTGCCCACCACCTGCGACCAGGCCCAGCCGAACCCCAGCTCGGGCACCAACCAGTTCAGCCCCCAGGCCAGACCTGCCGCCACGGCAAGCCAGCTGGGCGGTATATCCAGCCCCCTCAGCATCCCGCCGCCGATGCCCACGTGTTTTCGCGCATTTTCAACCTCACTGAGCAAACACATTCATTATCCCGAATGCAAAAGCAATACGTTTGCGCCAACATATCCCTTGCGCCGCCGTCCCGGCCCGATACCGTACCGCTGAACATGGGAGGACGACATGGCAGACTTGAAGGGCAAACACGCAGTTGTAACGGGCGGTGGCACGGGCATCGGCCTGGCAATTGCACAGGCTTTGGCGGGTGCTGGGGCCGAGGTGACGATCACCGGGCGCCGCGCCGACGTGCTGGAACAGGTCGCCGCAGACACGCCGGGGCTGCACCCCCTGGCGATGGATGTCGGCGACGAGGCCAGCGTGAAAGACGGCTTTGCCGCGGCGCGTGACGCGCGCGGCCCGATCACCATCTGCGTTGCCAACGCAGGCATTGCCGAAGGGCGCACGGTGCCCAAGACCTCGCTGGCGTTCTGGCGCCGCACCATGGCAACCAACCTGGACGGCGCGTTCCTGACCATGCGCGAGGCCCTGCCGGATATGGAGACCGCAGGCTGGGGCCGGATGATCGCTATCAGCTCGATTGCCGGGGTGCGCGGGCTGAAGGGCGGCGCGGCCTATAGCGCGTCCAAACACGGGCTGATCGGGTTGATCCGCGCCATGAGCGAGGACTACATGGGCTCGCATCTGACCTTCAACGCGATCTGTCCGGGCTATGTCGACACACCGATCGTCAGCCGCAACATCGACATCATTGCCAAGAAAACCGGCGCGGATGCGGACGCGGCTTTGGCGATGATGACCGATGAGAACCGCCACAAACGCCTGATTGCCCCCGAGGAGATCGGCGCGGCGGCCTTGTGGCTGTGCATGCCGGGGTCCGGCAGCGTGAACGGCCAGACGATTGAAATCTCGGGCGGGCAGGTATGACCGATTTCGCCGCCACCAAGGCGCTGTTTCACCTGCCTGACGGCATGACCTATCTGGATGGCAATTCGTTGGGGCCGCTGCCCAAGGCGGCATTGGCGCGCGTGGCCCAAACCGTCACCGATGAATGGGGCGAGATGCTGATCACCGCCTGGAACCGGGCCGGATGGATGGCGCAGCCCACCGCGTTGGGCGACCGGATCGGGCGGTTGATCGGCGCTGAACAGGGCTGCGTGACCACGGGTGACACCCTGTCGATCAAGGTCTATCAGGCGCTGGCCTCGGCCTTGGATATGGTGCCCGACCGACGGGTCATCCTGTCGGACACCGGCAACTTTCCGACCGATCTGTATATGGCTCAGGGACTGATCCGATCATTGGACAAGGGCCACGACTTGCGTTGTGTCGCACCCGAGGAGGTGGCCGATCACATCACCAAAGATGTCGCCGTCGTGATGCTGACCCAGGTCGATTATCGCACTGGGCGGCGCCACGACATGGCGGCCCTGACCAGAGCGGCGCACGATGTCGGCGCGGTGGTGATCTGGGATCTGGCCCATTCGGCGGGGGCATTTGCGGTGCATCTGGCCACCTGCAACGCCGATTTCGCGGTCGGCTGCACCTATAAATACCTGAATGCAGGCCCCGGCGCGCCGGCCTTTATCTATGTCGCGCCGCGTCACGCCAGTGCGGTGCGCCCTGCCCTGTCTGGCTGGCTGGGGCATGAGGCGCCGTTCGCCTTTGATCACGATTATCGTGCCGGGGGCGGCATCGAACGGATGCGCGTCGGCACGCCGCCCGTATTGCAAATGGCCGCGCTGGACGCCGCATTGGACATCTGGGACCAGGTCGACATGGATGCGTTGCGCGCCCAATCCGTTGCCCTGTGCGAGCGTTTCATCACAGGGGTCGAGGCCGCTTGCCCGGACCTGACCCTGGCCAGCCCGCGCGACGCCGATCAGCGCGGCAGCCAGGTGTCGTTCCATTTCAACCACGGCTATGGCGCGATGCAGGCGCTGATTGAGCGCGGTGTGATTGGTGATTTCCGCGCGCCTGACATCATGCGCTTTGGCTTTACGCCGCTTTATATCGACGAGGCTGACGTGGATCGCGCGATTGCGGTTTTGGCCAGGGTCATGGCGGGGCGGCTGTGGGATCAGGCGCAGTACAAGACCCGCAGCGC
>DFBF01000290.1:3554-7711 GCA_002367285.1 Rhodobacteraceae bacterium UBA3087
TTTTTGGCAAGAGGAAAAGGTCAGGGAGCGGTCAGCCAGTTGGCGAGGCCGCCCGGCATTTTCGGGCGAAAATGGGCAATCATGCGGCCTTCATCTGGCGCTGTCCTTTGCTTCCAGGGCGCAACGCCGTGCAGGGTGTGGCGGCGTAGCAGGTAAGCCTCGCCGGGGAGAACTGCCAGGTCTATCCGGCGGCAAGTTGCAAACGCCTCGCGCCGCGCGGCCTTATGGGGCTAGGCGATATCGATCTGCCCCTTGTCCAGCGGCAGGGTAAGGTCGCGTTCAGCCAGGTGATCCATCACCGTGCCAGTCAGGGGCGGGCCGCCGGCAACACGCCCCTGCGCATCATTGTCCAGCGCGTTCACCCCGACGAACCAGGTGCCCCCGCGCGGGTTCAGGTGGCGATCTGGCCGGGGTCTTTCACAGCCTGACAAGCCTCAGCGTGCGCATGAGAAACCCGGCCCATCGCCCTGACATAAAACGAAAATTCTTGCCACCCAAGGGAGGCCAGGCCGCCAACCACCCCCGTCTATGCCCCCAGAGCTTTGCGCAGCATGTTCAACGCGACCAGCGTCAAGAACACGGCAAAGACGCGTTTCAGCGGTTTGGGGTCCATCGCATGAGCCAGGCGCGCGCCATAGGGCGTGGTGATCAGGGTCATGGCGATGACCACGGCAAAAGCGGGCAGGTTCACCGCGCCGACGGTGTACGGCGGGCGCGGTGTCGCGTCGATTGGCAGGATCAGAAAACCGATGACCGACGGCACGGCGATGATCACTCCAAAGCCCGCCGCCGTGGCCACAGCTCGGTGGATCGGCACGCCAAACAATGTCATGACCGGCACCCCAAAGCTGCCGCCGCCAATGCCCATCAGC
The DNA here is from genome assembly GCA_002367285.1 of Rhodobacteraceae bacterium UBA3087. Taxonomy (GTDB): domain Bacteria; phylum Pseudomonadota; class Alphaproteobacteria; order Rhodobacterales; family Rhodobacteraceae; genus Aliiroseovarius_A. The sequence continues at coordinate 4,427 of DFBF01000290.1, forward strand.
ACAGACAGAAAGCCCAGCATCGGCGAAAGGCCTGCGCGTTTTATGCCCGTGGGCATGGATTGCCCCAGCCGCCATTCGGCCCGCCCCAGGCCCAGATAGGCGCCAACAATCAGACCCAGCACACCAAAGATGCCTTGCAACACGACCGAACGCAGCGACGAGGCCACCAGCACGCCCAGAATGGCACCAATGACGATGCCGGGCGCCCATGTGCGCAGGATCTGCCAGTCAACCGCGCCTTTCTTGTTGTGCGATTGCACCGAGCGCAGCGATGTCACGATGATCGTCGCCAGCGAGGTTGCCAAACAGACCTGCATCAACTGGTCCGAGCCATATCCCAGGCTGCTGAACACATAGAAGAACGCAGGCACCAGGATGATGCCCCCTCCCACGCCCAAAAGCCCGGCCATGACGCCGGCAAAGGCACCGATCACCATGAGCATCACCATCATCGGCAGGACTGCGCTCATTTCTGGCATTACAAGGCCTCTTGTTCTGTTTCGGGCACATGGGACAGGGCTTCGCGCACAAGCGCAACCCCTGCGTCGGATTTTGAGGCGCCTTCCGACAGGACGCGCCGCCAGGCGCGCGCGCCGGGGCGCCCCGCAAACAGGCCCAGCATGTGGCGGGTGATGCTGTGCATCCTGCCCCCGTCTGCCAGGTGACGTTCGATATAGGGGATCATTTCTTCGGCCACCTGATGGGCGCATTTCGCGTCGAGGGCGCCAAAAATGCGCCGGTCCGCATCCAGCAGGATATCGGCGGGCTGGTGATAGGCCGCACGCCCGATCATCACACCGTCCATGATCTCAAGCTGTTCTTTGGCTGTGTCCAGCGAGGCAATGCCGCCATTGATCGACAGGTGCAGCGAGGGGAAGAACGATTTCATCTGATGCACCAGCGGATACTCCAGCGGCGGAATATCACGGTTTTCCTTGGGGCTGAGGCCTTTCAGCCAGGCCTTGCGGGCGTGAATGGTGAACCGGTCAACCCCGGCGGCCCCGACGCGCGACAGGAAATCAGGCAGCACCTCGGCAGCGTTTTGATCGTCGACACCGATGCGGCATTTTACAGTTATGTCAATACCTTGCGCTGCGTCCTTCATGGCGGAAACACAGTCCGCGACCAACCCCGGCTGGGTCATCAACACAGCACCGAACGTGCCCGACTGCACCCGATCCGACGGACAGCCGACGTTCAGGTTCACCTCGTCATAGCCGCGCTCGACACACAGGCGCGTGGCCTGCGCCAGTTCGCGCGGGTCCGCACCGCCAAGCTGCACGGCAAGCGGGTGCTCTTCGGTATTGTAGTCCAACAAATGCAGCGCCCCACCGCGCACCAACGCGGGTGCCGTGACCATTTCAGTGTACAGCAACACACGCGCGCTCATCAGCCGATGGAAATACCGGCAATGGCGGTCGGACCAGTCCATCATGGGTGCCACGGACAGGCGAGCGGCGCGAGCAACATCCGATTTCCCTTGTTTTATTGGGGTTCCCTGCTCAGCCATCTGTTCCGTCTTCCTCTGTTTGGGGCCTGTTTGCCCCCATTTTTGCCCCTGGTGCAACAAAATGTTGCACCAAACCCGAAATGTTGCACCGCCGCGCACGCGATCCTCCGCGCCGTTTTTCCATCATGGAAACGGCCGCAACCTCCCGCAGCGACGCAGCCCCCGTCAACGCACCTGCGGTGAGTTATCGAACCTTGAGCATGGATCCAACCGCCCAACGGTTCCTGAGCCGATTTCCCGGATATCGAAACACACATCTGAGAGGAAATCCCCATGGGAACCATTATGACGCGCGCAAAGAAGGACGGATCACAGAGCTATACCGCTACCGTTAGAAAGAAGCAAAAGGGCAAAGTCGTCCTGACACTGACCGAAACATTTCCAAGTGAGCGATCAGCAAAGCGTTGGATCAAACAACGCGAGAGTGAATTGAAAGCCAAAGGCGCGTTGGACAAAGTAATCCAATCAAAACGACGCAAAACTTGGTCCGATGTGATCGCCGATTATTGCGCTGCGTCCCCCAATGGATTTGGAAAGACGAAAACGGCCAATCTCGCATACCTCCAGCGCCTGGAGTTTGGCAAATTCGTAGTTGAGGACACAGACGACCATACATTTTTCAAGCTGGCGCAAGACTTGCTGATCGGCGTGCAAGCCCCACCGACTGATGAGAAACTGGATTGCCCAGAACACTACGACTTGAAGCCACGATTGCCGCAGACAGTCAATTCATACATGGCAACCCTGCGTACTGTGGTTCAATACGGAGGTCCAATCAGCGGGATCCAAATGCCTCTCGCCGAATTTGAAGCGGCTAAACTTACACTCACCCATCAGGGACAAATCGCGCGATCAGCTAAGAGAAACCGTCGGCCGACACTCGATGAAATGGATCGGTTGATGGCATATTTTTACGATAACTACATGGCCGATACGCGGCGCGTCCCAATGCACAAGTTGATAGGTGCGGCCTTCGCTCTGGCTCATCGTCAAAAAGCGTTGTCCCTGATCCCTTGGAGAGATTTCGATGATAACAAGGCGCGTCTTACAATTCGCAATATGAAACACCCTCGTCAAACGGTCGGCAACGATGTGGAGACATGGATCACCGAAGAAGGGATGAAAATCCTCTCATCAATGCCGCGATCCGACGAGCGTATTTTCCCTTACCATTCAGATACGATCAGCCGCCTGTTCACTGACGCGTGCAAGATCTTGGAAATCGACGACCTACACTTCCATGATCTACGCCATGACGCAATTTCGCGCTTCTTCGAAATCGGTCTTGGCGGCGGAAGCCGGGATAAGATTCTGAAATATACAGGCCATTCGCCTGATGGAAGTTTGAGCCGCTATATTCATGTCGAGCAAGAGGGCGACAAATACGAGGGCTGGGATTGGTGGCCCGTCCTTTTTGCCCCTCTCTGATTATAAGAAATTTGGGATCTTCATCCTCGCTTGGGTGGAGATCACAGTTTGTTATTCATCGACAACCGGAGCCGAGCTATTTGAAGCATCAACCATGATGTTCTTTGCGCGAAATTCCTTACCGGCCGAAAATTTTGCCGGCTCCATTTCCGCCGTAGCGCAGCCGAATCCAATTCCTGGAGATGAAACACTCATCTCCGAAAAAGCACCACAACACTCCCGCCGCCGCCGACATGACAGCTGCGGACTTCATTTGTTTACTTCATCCATCCCTCGGTTCTGGGAAAGTATCCTTTGTCATAATTCGAAGTCGGGACGAAGTCCACGAACATGTGGACGTGATCAGA
>DFBF01000228.1:0-1855 GCA_002367285.1 Rhodobacteraceae bacterium UBA3087
GTGCCGGAAAACGTCGCGGCGATGTCGAACTATGCCCGCTATGCTTTGGGTGTGACCGGCGCGGGGGCGTTTATCGAAGTCTGTGACGAAGCCACTCAGGCCGTCTATGATCAGATCTGGACCAATGTGAAAAAGTAAGCCGATCACGGCGTAAACACCGGCGGTCTTCGGGTCGCCGGTTTGCGTTCAGGGGGCGTGATGGACACGATTTTTACCGTAAAGCAGCAGCTGGAAATTCGAAAACCGAACTGTTCGGCGGCGAGCTGGTGCGGCCGTTCGAAGGCCCCTCGCGGGCGCAATACATCATCGACCGGGTGCGTGCGGTCGATCTGGGTGCGGTGCATGCGCCCGATGATTTCGGCATGGATCCGATCCTGGCAGTGCATGACGCGGGGCTTGTCGGTTTTCTGCAGGTGGCCTGGGACGATTGGCTTGCCGAGGGCTTCAAGGGCGAGGCCCTGGCGGATGCGTTGGGCAAGGTCGCGGGCTACGGCCCCGATGGGCTGATTATCTCGCTGGGGATGGACAGGTTTGAAACCGACCCGATCAGTTTCTTCAAGCTGACCCGCGATGATTTCACCACCGATGGCGCGGATATCGCGGCGGCGAACCTGCCGACCCTGTTCGTGATGGAAGGCGGGTATGACATCTCTGAAATCGGGGTGAATGCGGTAAATGTTCTGCAAGGGTTTGAAAGCGCGTCGTAATTCGACACAATGGGCGGGTGACACAAGATGCCAACATGACCGCGGATGACATTGCGCGCATGGCTGATGCCATTGACGGCATTGGCACGGCTGATTTCCCCCGCCTGTTCTGCGCGTTTTTCGACAGTGCCCGACCTGTGAAAATCTTCTCGACCCACGCTGATCCACAGACACCGGAAGCGCTGGCGGTCTATCTGGATGCCGCCTTTGTGTGGACCCGTTTTACCTGTTGTACCATCACAAAACCGGCGACCGCGTGGATGGATTGACGGGCATCGCGCCTGATGATTTCCGCCGATCTGAATATTATGCCTAGTTTTTCAAGACCATGAACCTGAGTGATGAATGCGGCGTGATGTTGCAGCTGGCCGATGATGCGGCGTTGTTTCTGTCATTGGGTGTGCAGGGGCGCGGGCGTACGCGGGTTGCGCGACTGCGCGCCATGTTGCCGTCATTGGCGCGCTGGCCCGGCGTCACTGGACCGTTCTGACGCAGGATCGCTTTGACGGCTCAGGCCGGATGGCGGCGCATCTGGAACGTGCGTTTGGCTGGTTTGTTTGCGATACACTGTCGCCGCGTGAGGGGGAAATCACGCGGATGATCCTGCAAAGCCACAGTTCGAAAGCCATCGCGAATGCGTTCGACAATTCACCCGAAACCATCAAGGTTCACTGCAAACGCTTCTATGCGAAACTGGGTGTTGCCAGTCAGGGCGACCTGTTGTCGCTGTTCCTGAGCGCGCTGCGCCAGATGCCGGCAACGGGGCAGGGTGATCTGCTGTCTTACCTCAGGGATACCCCATAGAGGGGACTGCCCGTCGCCCCCCCCTAGGGTCACGTGAAAGGGAGGCCGCCATGACGCATGAAACCGACACACAGGGGCGCAAGCTGTTGGATGGCATCGCGGGGCTGTGGTGTGTGAACATCGGTCATGGGCGCCGGGAAATGGCGGAAACCATCGCCGCTCAGGTCATGCAGATGCAGTATTACAACCCGTTTGGTCATTCCACCAACGTGCCCGCCGCCGAGCTGGGCGAATGGCTGGCGATCCACGCGCCCAAGGGGTTGAACCACGTTTATTACACCTGTGGGGGCTCGACTGTGAATGACGCGGCGGTGCGTTTGGTTCACTTCTACAACACCATACGC
>DFBF01000228.1:1905-3784 GCA_002367285.1 Rhodobacteraceae bacterium UBA3087
AGGATTTCATCCGCCATGTGTTCGACTATACCCCCGATATTCTGGTGTCAGCCAAGGGCATTACCTCGGGCTATATCCCGCTGAGCACGACGCTGATTTTCGATGAGATATATGACGTAATTTCGCGGCCTCAATGCGAGGGCGGGGTGTTTTCCATGGGGCTGACATACTTTGGCCATCCCGTCGCCTGTGCGACCGCGTTGAAGAACGTAGAGATCATTGAACGCGAGGGATTGCTGGGCAATGCCCATGCGGTTGGCGCGTATATGCAGGCCAGCGGGCAGGGGCTGCGCGACCTGCCCATGGTGGGCGATATGCGGGGTCACGGGGTGATGATGGCGGTCGATCTGGTGGCGGACAAGACGACCAGGGCGGGGTTGGCCCGACAGATGGGATTGACGGCAAGGTGTTTGCCAAATGCGTCGGCAAGGGCGTGATTGTGCGGCCTGTGGGGGATCGGATCGTGCTGTCACCGCCGCTGACCTTGGGCAAAGGGGAAGTCGATATGATCCTGGCTGCGGTGGGCGAAGCGGTGGCCGAGGGGGCCTCAGCCTGAGGGCGCGCGCGCCCAGGTCAGGACAGCGTCCAGGGTCGGGTCCAGTGCGGTGACTTCGCCGCCGCAGAAATCCTCGAGCGCCGGACGATTGGCATCGTTCACGCCCAGCAGAACGGGGATGTCGCGCGCCATGGCTTCGGCGATTGCGTCGCGAAAGCCGCGCCCGTCGGCCTCTTGTTTGCCGAACTTGTTGATGATCATCAGATCGGCGCCTTTCTGCACATTGGCCAGGGTCAGCGCGACGCTGTCTTCCAGCGATGACGGGTCCAGTCGGCACCCCGTGGCCTCGGGCCCCAGGCTTTGGGAAATGCGCACCACGGGGCCATTGGGCAGCACGATCACATCCATGTCACACAAGTGCGAGCGCGGCGTTTGCGTGTCGGTCTGAACCGTGCCGCACAGCGCCAGACCGTCACGCCCCAGCGCGTCGGCGACCTGCGCCAGCAGGCGGTTGGTTTCCCCACGACCGGGGGCGGTGACATGGGCGATGTTCATGCGGCTCTCCTTGGTGGGCACAGATGTGGCATGATGGCGGGGCCTTGCGCAAGGGCGCGCCGCGTGGTCATTTGCGGCCATGACCCAGCCGACCCCATCCTCCCTGACCCCAACCGCCCTGATCCTGCGCTATGGCGCCTTTGCCGTTGTCGCGACGCTGGCCAATCTGGGCGCGCAGCGTTTGGTTCTGGCCGGTTGGACGGGCGCGGGCGCTTTGGTGTTGGCGATCGGGGTTGGCACTGGCGTCGGGCTGGTGGTGAAATACTTGTTGGACAAGCGATGGATCTTTTTTGACCAGTCCACGGGCGCGGCGACCCATACGAAGAAATTCGGGCTGTATACGCTGATGGGTGTCGTCACGACGGCGATTTTTTGGGGTGCGGAAACCGGCGCCTGGATGATCTGGCAAACGGACGTTGCCCGCGAGATCGGCGCGGTGCTGGGTCTGGCTGTCGGTTATGTGGTGAAATACAATCTGGACAAACGGTTTGTGTTCACGCCCTACAGCGCCAGCCCGTAAAGCACCGCGCAGACTGCGATGATGGCCAGGCCATGCCAGTCGCGGGCCACGAAAACCAGTGGGTCGAAATCCTCTTTTCCAGCGCGGGCCAGACGCACCATGCGCACCAGCCACAGCGCCACGGCGGGCGCAATCAGGCGCAGCAGCCAAGGGGTTGAATAGAGCGCCGTGACCTCGGCTGAGTGGCTGTAGCCCAGAAAGGCCAGCACCGACAAAGCCGCGCCCGACAGGCCAAGGGCAAAAACTGCGGGGATTTGCGCGGTGGAGTACCCCCGCCCGGGCAGGTGGCCGTGATCGCGCGCGCGGGC
>DFBF01000228.1:3813-10041 GCA_002367285.1 Rhodobacteraceae bacterium UBA3087
CAATGCCCGCCGCAACGGCCCCTGTTGCCACGCGCAGCAGATACAGCGCAACCAAGGTCGCCAGATCGACCCAGCGCAGGGCCTTGAGGCGCAGCGAATAGGTCAGGGACAACAGCATATAGACAGCGACCAAGCCGAGCACCGCAGGGCTGACCGCCGCAGAAAGGCCCAGGGCGATCAGGGCCAGGGTTGCTGACAGCATCATGGCCGGGCGCAGTGGCAAAGCGCCCGATGCGATGGGGCGATAGCGTTTTTGCGGGTGGCGTCGGTCGACTTCGAGGTCCAGCAGATCGTTCACCACATAGATCGACGAGGCCCCGGCGGCAAAGGCGGTCATTGCCAGTAAGACAGGCCAAATGGCGGGGCTCAGCAGCGATTGCGCCGCAAACAGCGGCAGCAGCAACAGCAGGTTCTTGGCCCATTGATGCGGGCGCATTTCGCGCAGGGCGGCGCGGGGGCTGGTGGTCAGGCTTGCGTCCTGAACCTTGTGCGCGGCGTGTTTCAGCGCGGCGCTGCTCAATGCCCCTGAGATCAGGTCGAACCCCGCCGGGCCATAGCGCGCGACCACTGCGCGTTCCACTGCTGCGCGGTCGGGACGGTCCGGCGTGACGGCGATGACCTCAAGCGTCACAACGCCAAGCGCAAGCGCATCAGCCACGGCCTGTGCCAAGGCCTGTCCCGCGCCCGAGATCACTACAATCTGACGGTTTTCGCAGTGTTCAAGCGCGGTTGGGTTCACGGGCAGAAGGTCGGCGCGCACCGGGGCGATGGCCTCCAGATCCGCAGGCGTACGGGCCCGCAGCGTGGCAGGGGCGTTGTCCCCCAATGCGGCCCAGAACGCTTCGCGCGCAGGATCGGTGCGCAAAAGCGCCCGGTCCAGATCCACGACCAGAGGCCGCCCATCTGCCCTGTCTGTTGTCATCCCTTGGCCCCGTATCCCGGTTTTTATCGTTTTGTTGTCGTTTGTTCACTCGGACCATACCAGATTAGATTGACCCGCACAGGGGGCCTGGGCTTTGATGTGTATCAACCCAATGGCCCGAATTCTGGTCTAGGGTGACACGAGGTTCCGCCAACCGGAGCCTTGCAGGTGAATTTCCTGTGAACAGATCAACCAGGGAGGTGACATGCGCGTTCTTGTAACCGGCGGCTCAGGTTTTCTGGGCATCAATCTGATCCGCTTTTTGTTGCAAAAGGGCTGCGAGGTGCGGTCCTGGGATATTGCGCCGTTCGATTACCCAGAACGGGCGCAGATCGATGAATTGCATGGCGATATCCGCGACTTGTCGCTGCATGATCAGGCGTTTGCGGGGGTTGACCTGGTGGTGCATTGCGCCGCCGCCCTGCCGCTGTGCAGCGAAAGCGAAATCTATTCGACCGATGTTGGCGGCACCAAGGCGCTGTTGCATTCGGCGCAAACGCGCGCGATTGCGCGGTTTGTGCATATATCCTCAACGGCCGTCTATGGCGTGCCCGATCACCATCCGTTGTTCGAACATGACCCGATGGTCGGTGTTGGCGCCTATGGCGAAGCGAAAATTCAGGCCGAACATGCCTGTCAGGCCTATCGCGAGGGGGGCATGTGCGTGCCCGTTCTGCGCCCCAAAAGCTTTGTCGGCCCGGAACGGCTGGGTGCCTTCGAGCTGCTCTATGATTTCGCCTTTGATGGTCATGGGTTTCCCGTTTTGGGGTCCGGCAGCAACCTGTATCAGCTGCTGGATGTCGAAGACCTGTGCCGCGCGATCTGGCTGTGTCTCAACGAGGACACGACGAAAGTGAACGACACATTCAACGTGGGCGCCGACCGGTTTGGCACCATGCGTCAGAGCTTTCAGGTGGTCCTGGATCAGGCTGGGTATGGCAAATACATCGTTGGCATTCCGGCCACCCCTGCGATCTGGACCCTGCGGTTGCTCGAGGCGCTGCACCTGTCGCCGCTGTACAAGTGGATCTATGAAACTGCCGCCAAGGACAGTTTCGTGTCGACCGACAAAATCCGTGATACGTTGGGCTGGGTTCCACAGTATTCGAACGAAGAAGCGCTGTTGCGCAATTATGACTGGTACGTCGAAAACCGCGATCGGATTTCGACGGCAGCGGGGGTCAGCCACCGCGTACCATGGAAGAGGGGGGCGTTGCGTCTTGTCAGGATTTTCATTTAAAACCATAGCCTTGTGCCTTGTGGCTGGCAGTGCATCGTCGCCATTGGTTGCGCAATCGACTGCGGAGTTGGCAACCCAACGCGACGCCTTTGAGGCCGTGCGCCCCAAATCTATGGCCGAGCTTCAGCCGTTTCGCCACGAGATGGTCGCGCCCTTGGGCGAGGATCGGCAGGTCCGTCTGATTTCGCTGAACCCGGCGGTAAACACCTGGTTTCTGTTGCAGATCGAACAGGCCGACGGCAAGGTTCTGGACGCCTGGCATCTGGAAAACCCGGACCGTGAAAGTCTGCGGCTGACGCTTGCGAGCGGACCACAGCCGACGTTGACCCTGACCCGTGACGCGCGCACGTTGACCTGCGCGCCCTGGCGTGGCGACACGCGGCCTCTGGACACCGCACGGGCCACGGGCCTGCCGTTTGCACCGCTTTGTGGCGGGCAAATCTATCTGCGCAACCGGGTCACGGGATCGCGGTCGAACCTCGAAGCCACCACCGAATTCCTGCGTGAAAACGTCTGGGGTGGCGAAGAAATCGTGAATTTCGTCAAGGGCACGTTCTTTCGTGACAGTGAAATGACCACCTCCGAGGCGACGCAGGCCACGGGGCAGGGGCGTCTGGAACTGGGCCCCGGCGCCGCCCTGATGGACGAAGCGCTGGCGGACCGCCCCGTTGTCTCCACCTATAACGATCTGGGCATGGAGGGCACGGACCGCCAGCACATGACCATGGGGCTGTGGTATCCGATCACCGGGCTTGAGGGCGTGTTCACCTCGACCATTCAGCCGCGACATGTGGCCGATGCGGTGTTGGCGGGCGACGGCGTGACCAACGGGTTAGACAGTGTCGAACGGCGCGCCAACGCGCATTTCGTCGCCTTCGATCTGGCGCGGTTTGATGTGCAATATGCCGTGGGCACCGATCACCCCGGCCTGGGCTGGTCACCGCGCCCACCGTTGGATGCGCGCCCCAAGGGCATGCCAGGGCCTGATGGCGTGAAAAATTCCAATCCGCTGGTGCGGCTGGGCATGGTGCCGCCGCAGCTGGCCGACAGTGTGGTCGGCGTGTTTACCGCCGGGTTCAAACGGTCACACGGCGCGTTCAAATGGGGGGACTATATCCGCCTGAATTATGGCACCCACTATGGGTTCATGGAAAACGGCGTGGTGCTGTCCAAGCTATGGCCGCATCTGTCGACGCTGTATGTTCTGACCGATGGCACCATCGGCATGAAAACCTGGACCGAGGCCGACGACGCCCTGCTGCCACGCATCCGGTACGCGCGCCAAAATGGTGTGCCGTTGATTGAAGACGGCATTCCCGGGCCGTTGGTCACCAGGTGGGGGCCGGGCAACTGGTCGGGCGACGCCGAGGCCCGTCTGCGCACCCTGCGCGCGGGGGCCTGCATGAAGACGACCGATGACACGCGGTATCTGATCTATGGCTATTTTTCGACCGCGACACCGTCGGCCATGGCGCGCACCTTCCAGGGCTATGGCTGTGATTATGCCATGTTGCTGGACATGAACGCGCTGGAACACACGCATCTGGCGCTGTTTGTGCAGGATCAGGATACGATGCATGTCGAACACCTGATGCCCGGCATGGCCTTGATCGAAAAACGCGCCAATGACGGCGCGGTGATCCCGCGGTTCCTGGGCTATGTCGACAATCGCGATTTCTTTTACCTGACCGTGAAGGAGGGACTGAAATGATCCGTTTTTTTATGGCGTTGCTGGCGCTTGCCACGCCCGCACTGGGCGAAAGCCTGGCCGGGCAGAATGCGCGCATGTTTGACCAGATCGAACAGGTGCACAAACCGTCCGCCGCGCAGATGCAGGCGTTGAAGGCCATCTTTGCCCGCTCTGGATATGCTGGCCAGGGCAACCCGGCCATTGCCCGCCATCCGATGAGCCCGGCCGAGTGCGCCGCCCGCATCCCCGGAGGGCCCGAAAGCTATGACAATGCGCGCAATCGGCGCATCTGTGGCGAACGCTATATGGTGCCGCTGTATGACCCGGCCACACAGCGCCCTGAAGACGCGACCGCCTGTATCGACATGTTTGAATTCCCCAATATTCCCTGCTCGTACCCCGTGGTCTGGATCAAGGCGCGCGAGGCGGCGCAGGTCTGCGCGGCGATGGGCAAACGCCTGTGTGACGCCCATGAATGGGAGGGCGCGTGTGACGGCGCACTGACCCCGCCCGATTACCGCTTTGATCTGGGATCGGTCGCGGCCATGGCCCGGTGGCACAATGGAAAATACGCGCCGACGAAATCCTGGGCCTATGGCGATGCCTATCAGAAAGGGGTCTGCGCAGCGGCCAGTTCGAAATCGGCCAGCTGTGGCGGCGGGGGCTTCAATTCCTGCGGCTCGAATACCTATCCAACCGGCGCGTTTCCCGACTGTGTCAGCCCGTTGGGTGTCTATGATCAACATGGCAATGCGGCGGAACACATGAACCTGCCGATGTCGCCCAGTCAGATGACGTCAACCGGATCGACCACTTTGGGGGTCACCGAAATGAAGGGCAGCTGGTTCATTTTCGACCGCTACTATGCGCATCAGGATTGGTGCCGCTGGCGCGCGCCCTATTGGCATGGCTCGAAGGTGATGAGCACCGCCAGCCACGCCAATTACCACCTGGGATTTCGCTGCTGCAATACGGTTGAGTGAAACGCAAAACGCCCGCCGATCCGGCGGGCGTTTCCAATTGCCAGGGCAGGTCGCTTAGTACAGCGAGGCCTGGAGCCGCGCCGGATCGACCGGACCTTCCGAGCTGACCAATGCGGCCAGTTGCGGATCCTGCATCACGTCAGCCAGATCAACCGCTTCGCCATTCACAAAGGCCGTTTGGCTGACCAGACGAATACCGTGGGAATAATCTGCATATTCCGCGCCATGCACCGTCGACAGCGGCTGGATCGGCCGCCCGTTGGTGCGGTGCCAGCCGTAAATCGCCACCTTGCCACGCTTGGCAAACAGGCGCGTGGTCAAAACGACGTCTTTCTTCTGCCCAGCGGTCAGCGCATCCAGGCGCCGGGTCTGGCGTGCGCGCATGTCGTTCACGGTGATGTTGTGACGCACCAGATAGGCGGTGGTCACCATGGCGTTGGTGGGGTCCATCGGCGAGGGGCTCAGCTGCACCTCGGCCTGTTGATAGATTGCGTCGACCATGCGTGTGGTGGGCAGGAAAAAGCCCAGCTCATCGGCAATCCGCGCGGCGGCGGGCAGGCCCAGCGGCACGCGCACATTGTCACGATCGCTGCCCACGGCCAGATAATCAGGCGTGACGCACAGGGTGACTTTGACCTTGCGTCCATCTGCGGTCTGGCCGTCCATCGACACGGCTGTCAGTTGGCGCATCGAGGCGGGGACATTGCCGGCAAGCACTTCGTCGGCCACGGCCGCATCGCGTGCGCTGCCGCCCAACGACATCAGCCGATCCATCACGTTGCTGCCGCCATCGGCGCGGGCGGATCGTTCGGGTATGGCCTGCGAAAGCGCGTCACCACAAGTTGTGGCCGCGTGGGCGTGGGTTGCGGAAAAGGTCAAAAGGGCCATGTGCACAGCAAACGCCGTGCGCTTTAGCGAGGCAAGTCGGATCATGTGTTGTTCTCTGTCCCAGTGAGTGATTTCAGTCTTGATCCACTGCTGACAGGTCTTAGTCAATGAAAGGTAAACGCACAGGTTCCAGTTGGCGGAAACTTGCCGCCACATGCGCGAGAATCTACCGCCCGGATGCCGCGGGGCATCGGCTTTCTTCGCATTTTCTGATGGGGTAAGTGGTGGGCGACCCTGGAATCGAATTAGGTATCAACTAAAAAATTCAGTTTACAAGATAAATATCAATGCTTTAATGGAAATAGGGATCACACGTTGGTACGGATTTGTATCGAAATCCTGTAATTTTGTATCGATTATTTGTCGCTGCGGTCAGTGCCTGGTACCTTACATTTTATTAGATTTTGCGGCCTATTGGCTGTTGAATGTCATTGAGAACTGACCCGGTATTGTCACCGAGATTTGACCCGCTCTTAGTTATGTATCGGCGGCTATGCTTTGGTCA
>DFBF01000228.1:10056-10298 GCA_002367285.1 Rhodobacteraceae bacterium UBA3087
TTTCTTTGCAGCCTCTGAGCTGGCCTTGAAGCGGTAGCTGTCGTTGCCTGTTTCGAGGATGTGGCAGCGATGTGTGAGGCGGTCGAGTAATGCCGTTGTCATCTTTGCATCACCGAAGACCTGCGCCCATTCACTGAAGCTAAGGTTGGTCGTGATGACGACGCTGGTGCGTTCATAGAGCTTGCTCAGAAGGTGGAGCAGCAACGCGCCACCGGATGGGCTGAACGGCAGGTAGCCGAGCT
>DFBF01000159.1 GCA_002367285.1 Rhodobacteraceae bacterium UBA3087
GCCAGCGCGGATTTCGCAAGGTGTTGCGCGAGGCAGAGATTGCCAACGCAAAGCTGGCGAGGTTTGTGCGCCGGGCAAAGATCGCCGCCGGGATCATGGCCGCCGCCGCTGTTGCTGCTGGCATTGCCATGGTGCGATCCGGTCTGCAAACCATCGACGAGCAGGCGAAACTGGCGGCGTCCCTGCGCACCACCACCGAAAGCCTGCAGGTACTGACCCGGGCCGGAGATCTGGCCGGGGTGTCCATGGGGGAAATCCAGCAGGCAACGATCCAGCTGACCAAGCGTCTGTCCCAGGCGGCTGCCGGAACCGGTCCGGCGGTCAAGGCGTTGCAGCAGCTGAACCTCTCCGCCGCCGATCTGGCAAAGCTGCCGGTGGATGCGAAGATCGCCGCCATTCAGGATGCGATTGCGAAGTTCATCCCGAGCGCGCAGCAGGCGGCGGTGGCTTCGCAGATCTTCGGTGATCGGGCCGGTCTGATCTTCACCCGCATCGACAGTGCCACCTTGCGTCAGGCAACGGTGGATGTGCAGGATTTCGGAGTGGCGGTGTCGGAAAGCGATGCAGCGCAAATCCAGCGCACCAATGATGCGCTGTCGCGCATGGGGCTGTTGTGGCGAGGAATATCCAACCAACTGGCCGTTGCCGCTGCTCCGGGGCTTGAGGCCATAGCGGATGCCATGGCCGCGATTGGCAAAGTCACCGGGCCGTTGGGGCGTGCCATCACAGGGCTGTTCAACCATCTCGGCGAGATTGCCACCATTGCCGCCACCTTCGCCGCTGTTCTGGGTCTACGGTTGGTCAAGGCTCTTGCTGTTGCCGCGCTGGGCGTCCGAGGGCTGTCGTTCTCACTGGTTGCGTTACGTGGTGCCCTGATCCGTACCGGTATTGGCGCACTGATCGTTGGGGCGGGTGAGCTGATCTACTGGTTCGGGCGGCTTGTCGGAGGCGCTGGCGGCTTTGGCAAGGCCATGGGCTTGCTGAAGAATGTCGCGGTCGAGGTCTGGGAGCGGATCGGGGATGGAGCCTGGTCAATCGTCCTGCGCATGCGCTCGGTTGCGAACGCTCTGCAAGCGGCATGGTTTGATGCGCTGGCCGCCATGCAGGACAAATGGGCGCGTTTCCTCAAGGTGATCTCCGGCGCAGCCTTCAAGATCCCCGGCATGACCGGTCTGGCAAACTCTCTGGCGTTTGATGCGGGCATGGCGGGTCAGGCCGTGGATGAATTGCGAAGCACCGCAGAGGAATACCGGTTCTACGCCAGCAATCTCGGGGGTCAGGCGGATATTCTCGCGGGCAACATCACCCGGCCGCTGAAATCCATGCAGGCACTGCGCGACGCCATGAAAACCGGTGCAGGGGACGGCGAAGATGCGTTGGACCGAACCGGCGATGCAGCCACACGCCTTGCCGAGAATGTCACCCGGGCTGGTGGTGCGGCCGGAAAAGCCGCAGAGATTGCCAAATCAGCGTGGGCGGCCGCAGCCGCGTCGTTGAAGGAGTATGCGACCAAGGCAAAGGACATCGGCAAGGGCATTGGCGACGCGCTTTCCGGAGCCTTCTCAAATGCAGAATCTGCCATCGGACAGTTCGTCAAAACCGGCAAGCTGGATTTCAGCTCGCTGGTGTCCTCGATCCTCGCGGACATGGCGAAACTCTCAGCGCGGAAATTCATCCTTGGCCCGTTGTCCAATGTCTTGTCGGGCGCGCTGGGCGACCTCGGTAATCTGTTTGCACCAGTACTGCACGCGGGTGGCATGGCTGGTAGTGCCGCACCCACACGCAGGGTTCCGGCCATGGCCTTTGCCGGTGCACCGCGCATGCATTCCGGGGGCTGGGCGGGTCTGCGTCCTGATGAGGTGCCTGCGATCCTGCAAAAGGGCGAGCGGGTGCTGAACCGGCGCGAGGCGACCCAATACGGTGCAGGCAGTGCGCAAAACATCACCATCAACATTCAGACCCGCGACGTCGATAGCTTCCGGCAATCGCGCACCCAGATCTCGGCCGACATTGCTCGCGCTGTCGCCATGGGACGGAGGGGAATGTAATGGCGTTTCACGAGGTCCGATTTCCCGACAACATCAGCCGTGGTGCTCGGGGAGGCCCGGAACGTCGCACCCAGATTGTCGAGCTGGCTTCGGGTGACGAGGAAAGGAATGCCAGCTGGGCCAATTCGCGCCGCCGTTACGATGCGGCGTATGGTATTCGCCGTGCTGATGGTCTGGCGGTTGTGGTCGCGTTTTTCGAGGCCCGCAACGGGCGGCTCTACGGGTTTCGTTGGAAAGATTGGGGCGACTACAAATCCTGCCTGCCATCGGGCACGCCAGCTGCAACCGATCAGGTAGTCGGCACCGGCGACGGAGCAACCACGGCGTTCCAATTGGTGAAGGCCTATTCCTCCGGCGCACAGACATGGGCGCGGACCATCACGAAACCGGTGGTCGGAACCGTTTCGGTGGCGCTGGATAGCGTGACGCAGGCTTCGGAGTGGTCGGTAGATACCACGACAGGCCTCGTCACCTTCACTGCAGCTCCGGAAAACGGCACCGCCATCACTGCAGGGTTCGAGTTCGATGTGCCGGTGCGATTCGATACCGACCAGCTCGACGTTACCCATGACATCGAGCGCCTCGGATCCATCACATCCATTCCCCTGATTGAGGTGCGCCGGTGAAACAACTTCCACAGAGCCTGCAAACCCATCTCGACAGTGGCACCACGACACTGGCCTGGTGCTGGCGGCTGACGCGCAACGACGGCACGGTGTTCGGCTTCACCGATCACGACCAGCCCCTGACGTTCGATGGCACCACGTTCGAGCCTGAGTCCGGTTTCACCGCCTCGGAAATCCGCTCCGGTTCCGATCTGTCGGTCGACGCACAGGAGGCCGAGGGCGTGCTGACCTCAGCCACCATCACCGAGACCGACATTCTCGACGGGCGCTGGGACAATGCCACCGTGGAAATCTGGCGGGTGAACTGGGCCGATACCGCGAGCCGGGCGTTGCTGCGCCGTGGAGCTATCGGTCAAGTGCGGCGTGGGCGGCTGCATTTCGTGGCCGAGATGCGCT
>DFBF01000032.1:0-2898 GCA_002367285.1 Rhodobacteraceae bacterium UBA3087
GCCGAGGATGGTCGGTATGCCATCACCCCCCTGTGGATGATCGACGGCAAGGCCCGCGCCTGGCTGGATTTTCAGAACGATGTGACCGTCAAGGACGTGAGGCTGGCGGCAAGCGAGAATTATGCCAGTGTCGAACACATGAAACGGTTCACCACACAGGGCATGGCACCGGACCAGGGCAAGAATTCCAATGTAAACGCGTTGGCGGTGCTGGCGGACGCGACCGGACGCGATATTCCTGAAACAGGAACAACGACTTACCGCCCGCCGTTTAACCCCGTGTCCATCGCGGCGATGGGGGCCGGGGCGCGTGGCAAAGGCTTTGCGCCGGAACGGTTCACGACATCGCATGTGGCAAGCGTCAAGGCTGGCGCGCCGATGATCGAGGCCGGTCTGTGGTATCGCCCCAGCTATTTCCCCAAGCCCGGTGAAAAGACCTGGCGTCAAAGCTGTGATCGCGAGGTTACCATGGTGCGCAACGCCGTGGGCGTCTGCGACGTGTCCACCTTGGGCAAGATTGATATTCAGGGAAAAGACGCGGCGCAGTTCCTTGATTTTGTGTATATAAACATGTTTTCCACCCTTAAGGTCGGGCGCGTGCGATACGGGCTGATGCTGCGCGAAGACGGCCATGTGATGGACGACGGCACCACCGCACGCTTTGGGGAAAACCACTTTGTCATGACCACCACGACCGCCGCGGCTGGTCAGGTCATGGCGCATCTTGAATTCGTCGCCCAGTCCCTGGTGCCGCATCTGGATGTGCATCTGATTTCGACCACCGAACAATGGGCGCAGTTTGCCATTGCCGGTCCGAAATCGCGTGACTTGCTGAATGCCGTTCTGGATGACGGTCTGGACGCCGAGGCCTGGCCTTTCATGGCCTGTGGCGCGGTCACCGTGGCCGGGGTCCGGGGGCGTCTGTTCCGCATCTCGTTCTCGGGTGAACAGGCCTATGAGCTGGCGGTGCCCGCTCGGTACGGCGAAGGGCTGTGGCGCTTGTTGAATTCGCAGGCCGAGGCCTTTGAGGGCGGCACCTATGGCATGGAGGCGCTGAACGTGCTGCGGATCGAAAAGGGTTTCATCACCCATAGCGAAATCCATGGCCGCGTCACGGCGCAGGACATTGGCATGGGCCGGATGCTGTCGGCCAAGAAGGATTTCATCGGCAAGGCGGCGGCGACGCGCATCGGGTTGAATGAACCTGGGCGCGAACAGTTGGTCGGGCTGAAACCTGTGGGTGCCGTCAAACAGCTGACCGCCGGGGCGCATCTGTTTGACGAAGGGGCCGAGCCCACGCGCGTGAATGATCTGGGCTATACGACCTCGGTTGGATTTTCGCCGACGCTGGGCAGCTTTCTGGGGCTTGGGTTCCTGAAAGACGGCCAGGCGCGGCACGGGGATCGCGTGCGCATGGTCGATCACCTGCGCAAGGTTGATGCGATTTGCGAGGTCTGTGATCCGGTTTTCTTTGATCCCGAAGGAGGGCGCGTTCGTGGCTAGTTTGGTGGCAAAATCCCCCTGTGCAGGGCTGGTTCCGGTTTCGGTGGGCAACGTGACCCTAGATGAGGTCGAAACAGGTGCAATCACGTCGCTGTCGCCTTTGGTGGGCGCCGATCTGGCTGCGCTGAAGGCCGCGCATGGCATGGCATTTCCCGCCGTTGGACGCGCCACAGGCAAAGCGGGGACGCGGGCGGTCTGGACGGGCCGGGGGCAGGCGTTTTTGATCGGTCCCGCGGCTGACAGCACCCTGGCGCGGCAGTTTGCCATGACTGATCAAACCGACGCCTGGGCCGTTTTGCGGCTTGAGGGGGCGGGCGCAACAGAGGTGTTGGCACGACTGTGCCCATTGGACCTGCGCGATGCGGTGTTCAAACGCGGCCACACGGCGCGGTCACTGATCGGGCATATGACGGCGTCGATCACACGGGTCGGGGTCAGCAGCTTTGATATTCTGGTGTTCCGCTCGATGGCGGCAACCGCTGTGCACGAGCTGTCCGTTGCTATGAAAAGCGTTGCCGCGCAGGGCGGGTGAGTGTTCTGCGAAAAATCGGGCGTGATCGGGTGCGGTGGGTTCTAGACTCTCGGCCCGCCAGACCCGATATATAACGTCATGTCCCTGCCACCCGGTTTCCTTGATGAGTTGCGCACCCGCACGAGCCTGTCTCAGGTCGTGGGGCGCAAGGTCATGTGGGATGCGCGCAAGTCAAATCAGGGCAAGGGTGACATGTGGGCACCATGCCCGTTCCACCAGGAAAAAAGCGCGTCCTTTCATGTGGATGACCGCAAGGGATATTATTATTGCTTTGGCTGTCACGCCAAGGGCGACGCGATTTCCTTTATCCGCGAGACCGAGAATGTCGGCTTTATGGAAGCGGTTGAAATCCTGGCGACCGAGTCCGGCATGCAGATGCCTGCGCGCGATCCCAAGGCGCAGGAAAAGGCCGACCGGCGCACGCAATTGGCCGAGGTCATGGAAATGGCCGTGCAGTATTTCCGCCTTCAGCTGAAAACTGCGGCGGGGGCTGCGGCGCGCGATTATCTGGCCGGGCGTGGCCTGAAGGATACACAATTGGACCGGTGGGAGATCGGCTTTGCCGCCGATGCCTGGCAGGGGTTGTGGGACCAGTTGCGCGCCAAGGGGGTTGAAGAAGACCTGATCCATGGTGCCGGTCTGGCCAAGCCCAGCCGCAAGGGCGGCAAGCCCTATGACACGTTTCGCAATCGCATCATGTTCCCGATCCGCGACGCACGCGGGCGCTGCATTGCCTTTGGCGGTCGCGCCATGGACCCCAATGACAACGCGAAATACCTGAATTCGCCGGAAACCGAACTGTTCGACAAAGGCCGTAGCCTGTTCAATCACGCCCCCGCGCGAGAGGCCGCTGGCAAGGGCCA
>DFBF01000032.1:2986-3243 GCA_002367285.1 Rhodobacteraceae bacterium UBA3087
ATTTCGCCTGAACCGATCATCGCGCTGGATGGCGACACGGCGGGGTTGCGCGCGGCCATGCGGGTGATCGACACGTCGCTGCCGCTGCTGGAAGCCGGACAATCGGTGCGCTTTTCGATCCTGCCCGAGGGGTTGGACCCTGATGACCTGATCAAGGCGCAGGGGGCGGGTGCGATGCAGGCGCTGATCAATGCGGCCCAGCCAATGGTCGACCTGCTGTGGCGGCGCGAGACCGAGGACAAGGTGTTTGACAGCCC
>DFBF01000175.1:0-7415 GCA_002367285.1 Rhodobacteraceae bacterium UBA3087
GAGGGGGGAACCTGACTGGTTATCTAGGGTTCATGTGCGGTCCGTCTGTATGCGGTCAGGCGATTCGCAAAATGCGAAGAAAAATGCAAAACACGCATAACGAGTGCCCAATTCGAAGCGGACAGTGTCCAAAAGATAGCATCAACTCTGCAAAACTCGGTATAACTTTCTGTATTTGCAAGATAATCACAGTTGCACCCGAACTGCCCAAAAAGACAGGTTGAGGTTGTGGGCCCCGCTGTGTTTTTTGATCATAGCACACCAGATGTAACGAGGAGCCTGCTGATGAAACATCCTGTCGATGTCCATGTCGGAAAACGCATTCGCCACCGCCGGTGGATGGTCGGGATGACGCAACAGCAATTGGCCGAAAAGGTCGGAATCAAATTTCAGCAGATTCAGAAGTATGAAACGGGCATGAACCGGGTCAGCGCGTCTCGGCTCTGGGATATTTCTGAGGCCCTGTCGGTGCCGATCAGCTTCTTCTTCGAAGGGCTCGAGGCGGACACGGCCATGGAAGGCGGCAAAACCTTGCCCGGCGATATCCTGGCCGACAAGGAAGCCCTGGAACTGGTGCGCAGCTATTATGCAATCCCGGAAAACCAACGCCGTCAATTGTTTGAGCTGGCCCGGGTCCTGTCCGACGCGGCCTAAGCCGGCGCGTGACGCATTGACCCGAGGCTGGCCCGCCTGTACCGCCTGTGTCCAGACACAAGCGGAGGCTGGATAATGTTGACCGACACTCTGAAAACCGAACTTGAGGCTTGCGCTCACACGCTGGCCGATGCGGCGCGTTTGACGATCCTGCCCTATTTCCGTTCGGTCGGGCTTGAGGCGGACAACAAGGACGCGGCGGGATTTGATCCGGTGACCGAGGCGGATCGCGCGGCGGAACGTGCCATGCGCGCGGTGCTGGCCGAATTGCGTCCCGAGGACGGTATCCTGGGCGAAGAATACGGCACAACCGAGGGGCGCAGCGGCCTGACCTGGGTGCTGGACCCGATCGACGGAACCCGCGCGTTCCTGTCGGGCACACCCACCTGGGGCGTGCTGATTGCGGTGATGAACGACAGTGGTCCGCTGATGGGCTTGGTCGACCAACCCTTTATTGGCGAACGGTTTTTCGGGGGATTTGAGGCGGCATGGGTCGATGGCCCAACGGGGCGACAGGAATTGTCCACACGTGGGCCGCGCCCGTTGGATCAGGCCATTTTGTTTACCACTTTTCCCGAGGTCGGCAGTGACGAAGAGCGTGCGGCGTTTCATGACCTGGCCGGGCAGGTTAAGCTCACCCGCTATGGTCTCGATTGTTACGCTTATGCGCTGGTCGCTGCCGGACAGATTGACCTGGTGGTCGAGGCCGGGCTGGCCGCCTATGACATCCAGGGTCCGATGGCGGTGATTCAGGCCGCTGGCGGCATCGTGACGGATTGGACCGGCGGCCCCGTGCATATGGGCGGCCGAGTCGTGGCCGCAGCCAACCCTGAGATCCACGCGGCTGCTTTGGCGATTCTGTCCAAAGCATAGCGCTCCCGCCCATCGGAGCCGCCTTCGGCGTCGCCTTTGGTTGGGCGTGGCCGCGCCTGCGGCGCGGCAGACGTCGCTCGGATGGCAATGGCTTGTGGGGTTTGTCTCGCACCGGCATTTTTTTGACAAGTGTGTGTTGGCAGGGGCCGATCAGGCAGGTATTGCTCGTAGAGCACGTGCGTCCTTTGCCCTTTCTGGCCGTGCCTTTCGTTGTCTCACCGAAATGGGCGTTCCAGGAGGCAACGTATGGAAATTCTTCTGAAAAATGCTGATTCGGTTCTGCTGATGGACGATGCACAGCGCGAATTGTCGGGGGCGGATGTTCTGATCCGTGACGGCGTGATTGCGGCTGTCGGACATGGGTTGCAGACGGCTGGCGAGGTCGTGATGGCGACCGGCTGTGTCGTCACACCGGGTCTGGTGAATACGCATCACCATTTGTTCCAGACCCTGACGCGAGCGGTGCCAGGAGGGCAGGATGCGCTGTTGTTTGGCTGGTTGCAGGCGCTGTACCCGATTTGGTCGCGATTTGGCCCCGAGGAGATGCGGGTGTCGGCCATGGTGGGCTTGGCCGAACTGGCGCTGAGCGGTTGTAGCATGTCCTCGGATCATCTGTACCTGTATCCCAATGGCGCGCGGCTGGAAGACACGATCGAGGCCGCAAGCGCGGTCGGTTTGCGGTTTCATCCCACGCGGGGGGCCATGTCGATTGGCGAAAGCGACGGGGGTTTGCCGCCCGACAGTCTGGTGGAACGCGAGGCGGATATTCTGGATGATTGCATCCGGGTCATAGATGCGTTTCACGATCCGCGCGAGGGGGCGATGGTGCGCGTCGGCGTGGCGCCCTGTTCGCCGTTTTCCGTCAGTCGCGAGCTGATGCGGGATGCCGCCATCCTGGCGCGCGACAAAGGGGTGATGTTGCACACGCACCTGGCTGAAAATGACGAAGATATCGCTTATTCGCTGGAAAAATTCGGGTGTCGTCCGGGGCAGTATGCCGAGGACCTGGGCTGGACCGGTGATGATGTGTGGCATGCCCATTGTGTCAAACTGGACGGGCAGGAGATTGACCTGTTTGCGCGCTCGCGCACCGGGGTGGCGCATTGCCCGTGTTCGAATTGCCGTCTGGGATCGGGCATAGCGCCGGTGCGCCAGATGCGCGACGCAGGCGTCAAGGTTGGGCTGGGGGTCGATGGATCGGCCTCGAATGATGTTGGCAATCTGGTGGCTGAGGCGCGTCAGGCGATGCTGTTGCAGCGGGTGGCGCGCGGTGCGGATCAGATGTCATCGCGCGAGGCGTTGTGGATTGCAACGCGGGGCGGGGCCGAGGTGCTGGGGCGTGATGATTGCGGCCAGATCGCCGTGGGCAAGCGCGCCGATATCGCTGTTTGGGACGTGTCGGGCATTGCGGCTGCGGGGTCGTGGGACAAGGCGGCGCTGTTGCTGGCGGGACCGACCGGAGTGCGTGACCTGTTCGTTGAAGGGCGCCAAGTGGTGCGCGATGGGCAGATGGTCACGCTGGACCTGCCGCGTGTGGTTGAGCATCAGAACCGGCTGGCTGCACGGCTGATGGGGTGAGCGAGCGCCGAGCGCAGCGAGGCCACCGTCAACGCCATATTATTTGACATAATTTGCACCTGCGGGGCGGGTGTGGATTTTCTGCGAAAATCCCTGGGCGCGGCGTTTGGGGTCAGAGCGCCTTGCCGTTCACCCAGGTCGCGATCACTGCGCGGTCGTCTCCCATCATGATGGTTGGGAACACGGCCTGCCACAGGCTGTCTGCACGGGCTGCCCGTTGGGCAATGGCGGGGGTTGAGGCCAGGTCGATGATGGCCAGGTCCGCCTCCATTCCCGCCGCCAGTGTGCCGATGCGGTCGTCCATGCGCAGGGCGCGGGCAGATCCCGCCGTGGCCAGCCACCACAGTTGCGCCGGGTGCAGGGTGGTGCCGCGCAGGTGCGCCACCTCATAGGCCGCTGCCATGGTGCGCAGCATGGAAAAGGACGAGCCACCCCCGGTGTCGGTCGCCAGGCCAATCCGCTGGCCTTCGTCCATCAGCCCGCCCATGTCAAACAGGCCCGAGCCGATGAAGGTGTTCGAGGTCGGGCAGTGGATCAGGCTGGCATCCATTTCCTTGAGCCGGGCGCGTTCGCGGTCGGTCAGGTGGATCGCGTGGCCCATCAGGGCACCGGGCCCGGCCAAGCCGAAGCCCTCGTAGACATCCAGATAGTCGCGCGCCTGTGGGAACAGCTTGGCGACCCAGTCGATTTCTTCGACCTGTTCCGAGATATGGGTTTGCATCAGGCAGTCGGGGTGTTCGCCCCACAGCGTGCCCAGGGCCGACAGTTGGTCGGGCGTCGAGGTGGGCGCAAAACGCGGCGTGATGACATAGGACAGGCGGTCGGTGCCGTGCCATTGGGTCAACAGGGCCTTGCTGTCGTCATAAGCCGTCTGTGCCGAGTCGCGCAGCCCGTCGGGCGCGTTGCGATCCATGCAGGTCTTGCCCCCCAGTGCCCGCATTCCGCGCGCCTGTGCGGCGGTGAAATAGGCGTCCACGCTGGCCGGGTGGATGGTGCAATAGCTGACCGTCGTTGTGGTGCCATTCGCCGTCACAAGGTCGAAATAGGTGTTTGCGATCTGCGCCGCGTGGGCCGGGTCGTGAAACCGGATTTCTTCAGGAAAGGTATAACTGTTCAGCCAGTCGATCAGCCGCTTGCCCCAGCTGGCGATGATCGCCGTCTGGGGGTAATGCACATGGGCGTCGATGAACCCGGGTGAAATCAGCGCGTCGCCATAATCCGTCACTTGGGCGAGCGGGTGAGTCTGGCGCAGACGGTCTGCCGGGCCGACCGCTGTGATTCTGCCACCGTCGATCGCCACCGCGCCATGGCTGTGGTGTTGGACGACTTCTTCGGGGTCCGCATGGAATGGGTCGCCGGTAAAGCTCAGGGTCTGGCCAAGGATCAGCTGCATGTCGGTCACTCTCATAGGGGCGTCCGTCAGGGTAGGGGGCCAAATTGCCCGTTGCAATCACCTTTGCCCTGTTTCTTTCCCGTGCGCTCTGTCCTATGGTCCGGCGCGACGAACAGGGGGCGGCCATGCTGGATGAAACCCACACCGACGATGTTCCCGAAGAGGGTGACTATGAGCTGGATCAGGTGACCATTCGCCCGATCCTGTCGGCTGTTCGCGCGGGCGATGCCGAGGCGCTGGCCGCCGCGCTGGAACCTTTGCACGCCGCCGACATCGCCGACCTTCTGGAACAGCTGCATGAACCGTTCCGGTCGCAACTGGTGCGCCTGTATGGGCGCGCGTTTGACGGCGAGATCCTGTCGGAACTGGACGAGGCCCTGCGCGAAGACATCGTGGGCGCCCTGGCACCAGAGGTTCTGGCCGACGCGGTTCGCGAGCTGGAAACCGACGATGTCGTCGACCTGATCGAAGACCTCGATCAACCGCAGGCGGCGGCGGTTCTGGAGGCGCTGGATGCCAGTGACCGGGTCGCGGTCGAAAGTTCGCTGGCCTATCCCGAGGAATCCGCCGGCCGTCTGATGCAACGCGAACTGGTTGTGGCGCCCGAACACTGGGATGTTGGCCAAGCCATTGATTACCTGCGCAGTCAGGATGATCTGCCCGAACAGTTCTATCACGTGATCCTGGTTGATCCCCGCATGCGCCCGACCGGCTATGTCACGCTGGGGCGCATCATGGGCAGCCCGCGCGAGGTGCCGTTGCAGCACATCGCCGAAGACAGCTTTCGGATCATTCCGGCGCTTCAGGACGAGGCCGAAGTCGCCTATGCCTTCAACCAGTACCACCTGATTTCCGCCCCCGTTGTGGACGGGCACGACCGTCTGGTCGGGGTCATCACCATTGATGACGCCATGGCCATTCTGGACGAAGAACACGAGGAAGACATCCTGCGTCTGGCCGGTGTTGGCGAGGAAAGCCGCCTGTCGGACCGGGTGATCGACACGACCAAACGGCGGTTCCCGTGGCTGGCGGTGAACCTTGTCACCTCGATCCTGGCGTCCCTGGTGATCGCCCAGTTCGATGCGGTGATTGCGCAGTTCGTTGCGCTGGCGGTGCTGATGCCGATCGTTGCCTCGATGGGCGGCAACGCGGGCACACAATCGCTGACTGTCGCTGTACGCGCGCTGGCCACGAAGGATTTGACCTCGGCCAACCTGTGGCGCGTCGTGCGTCGCGAGGTCCTGGTGGGCGCGATCAATGGCGTGGTGTTTGCCGTGGTCATGGGCATCGTTGGCGTGATCTGGTTTGGCACGCCGATGTTGGGCCTGGTCATCGGGGTTGCCATGGTCATCAACCTGATCATTGCCGGACTGGCGGGGGTGATCGTACCCGTCACCCTCGAGCGGATGGACATCGATCCGGCGCTGGCATCGGGGGCCTTTGTGACTACGGTGACAGATGTGGTTGGCTTCTTTGCCTTCTTGGGGCTTGCTGCGGTGATGTTGCTGTGACGGATGTGAAATCCGCAGCACGCAAGGCCGCTTTCGCCCGGCGCAAAGCGGCCCATGCACCGGCCCGCGCCCAGGCCCGTGCCCAGGCCGGGGTCGCACATCTGCTGGAGCTTTTGATGCCTCACAAGGGCAAGGTGATTGCCGGCTATATGCCGATCCGCACCGAAATCACGCCGCTTCCGGCGATGGCGGCGCTGTCGGCCTGGGGACCCATTGTGGTCCCGGTGATCCAAGCCGCTGGTCAGCCGTTGACGTTCGCCAAATGGACGCCCGCGTGCGAGATGGTCGAAGGAGCCTTTGGCGCCGCCGTCCCTGCCACGTGCGAATATCTAGAACCTGAGGTGGTGATTGTGCCGTTGGTGGCCTTCGATATGGCGGGCAATCGTCTGGGCTATGGTGGCGGGTTTTACGACCGTACGCTGGAAGGTCTGCGTGCCAAGCGCCCGACTTTGGCCTATGGCTATGCCTATGAGGCGCAGCAGGCGGAGGGGTTGCCGATTGAGCCGACCGATCAGCCGCTGGACGGGATGGTCACAGAGAACGGCATTACTCTGTTCTGAGCGGTTTCGCCCCGTTGTGCCCGCGCGTGAACCAGCCTAGGCTGTGGCCATGACTGACCAAATGCTTACCGAAATCGCCGCCCGGCGGGACGATCTGATCGCCCTGACCCAGGACCTGATCCGCATTCCCACGCTGAACCCGCCGGGGCATAATTATCGCGAGATATGCGCCTATCTGGCGGAAAGGCTGGCGAAATCCGGGTTCAAGGTCGAAATGATCCGCGCCGAGGGGGCGATTGGCGACAGCGTGAAATACCCGCGTTGGAACATGGTCGCGCGTCACGAAGGTGGCGCACCCGGCGACTGCGTTCATTTCAATTCGCACCATGATGTGGTCGAGGTCGGCCATGGTTGGACCAAAGACCCGTTTGGTGGTGAGCTGGAAGACGGCAAGATTTACGGTCGCGGCGCCTGCGATATGAAGGGCGGGCTGGCCGCGTCTATCATTGCCGCCGAAGCGTTTGTGCATCTTTACCCCGACCACAAGGGCGCGGTCGAGATTTCGGCGACGGCGGATGAAGAAAGCGGCGGCTATGGCGGTGTCGCCTATTTGGCGGAACAGGGGTATTTCGACCCCGACCGCGTGCAGCATGTGATCATCCCCGAACCCCTGAACAAAGATCGCATTTGTCTGGGCCATCGCGGTGTCTGGTGGGCGGAAATCGAAACCAAGGGGCGGATTGCCCATGGTTCCATGCCGTTTCTGGGTGACAGTGCCATTCGCCACATGAGCGCGGTTCTGGCCGAGATGGAGGCGCATCTGTATCCGCTGCTCGCGACGAAACGCACCGATATGCCGGTGGTGCCCGAGGGCGCGAAACAGTCGACGTTGAACGTGAATTCGAT
>DFBF01000175.1:7553-8044 GCA_002367285.1 Rhodobacteraceae bacterium UBA3087
GAACGCCCCGAGTTCGAATACGAGATCCGCGACATGCACGAGGTCATCCCGACGATGACGGACAAGAACGCGCCGGTTGTGACTTCGACCGCGGCGGCGATCGAAAAGGTGCTGGGCGAACAGCCCTCATACGTGGTCAGCCCCGGCACGTATGATCAGAAACACATTGACCGGATCGGGCGGCTGAAGAACTGCATCGCTTACGGGCCGGGCATCCTGGATCTGGCGCACCAACCCGACGAATGGGTCGGTGTGCAGGATATGCAGGACAGCGCAGGTGTGATGGCCTTGGTGTTGCAGGAACTGCTTGTTTCATAACGTTAACGTCGAAAACGGCCCAAGTTTAACGTCCTTAATGGGATTCTCGGGGCGGGTTTAACGTCCTTAAAGTGCAAGGCGGGCGGTTTCAACTTGGAGAGAGCAAGCCGGATAACTTGCGCGTGAAAATTTCCGAACCGCGGTGTCACGGTTCGCTGGCTGATGCATTTTCG
>DFBF01000175.1:8111-9949 GCA_002367285.1 Rhodobacteraceae bacterium UBA3087
CGTGCCGGTTGGGACAAATCACCTGCGGGTTTCAGCCCTTGGGACGTGCGCAGGTCGATATATTCGACCTGGTCAAAGCCCGCCGTCAGGATCGCGGCGCGGGCGTCTTCCAGGGCGTGGTCAACCGGCGTTCCCCCCTGGATCGCCGTGCCCGCCGCCAGCATGGCGCGGTACATGGTGGGGGCCACGGCGCGCGCCTCGCTGCCCAGATGCACGTTGCGCGATGACATGGCCAAGCCGTCCGGCTCGCGCACGGTGGGGCAGCCGAAAACCTCGGTTTCGATGTCCAGGTCCTGGGACAGGCGGCGCACCACCTGCAACTGTTGGAAGTCCTTTTCGCCGAAATAGGCCACATCGGCGCGCGATTGCAGGAACAGTTTCGACACGACCGTCGCCACGCCATCGAAATGGCCGGGGCGGTGGGCGCCTTCCAAAACCTCGGACACGCCCGAGACGCTGACGTTGGTGGCAAAGCCGTCCGGGTAAATCTGGTCGGGTGTGGGCACATACAGCGCGTCGACGCCATAGGGGGCCAGTTTTGCGGCGTCCGTGTCTTCGGTCCGCGGGTATTGGTCCAGATCACCGGGGTTGTTGAACTGTTTCGGGTTCACGAAAATCGTAACGATAACCCGGTCGGCGCCTTTCCTGGCGGCTTCGACCAGCGACAGGTGGCCCGCGTGCAACGCGCCCATGGTGGGCACGACGGCAACGCGTTCGCCTTTGAAAATCCAGCTGCGCCGCAGGGTGCGCAGATCGGCCTTGGTGCGGACCAGTTTCATGTTGTGGGCACCTCATCGGCGAAGACATGTTCGGGCGCGGGAAAGCTGCGCGCGCGCACCTCGGTGGCATAGGCGGCGATGGCCGCGCCCCCGTCAGCGCCCAACGTGGCATAGCGTTTGGCGAATTTCGGCTTGAACGCGGTGAACAGGCCCAGCATGTCGTCGACCACCAGGATCTGGCCGTCACAGCCTGCGGATGCGCCAATTCCGATGGTGGGAATGGCGACCTGATCGGTGATGTCATCGGCCAGGGATGCGGGCACTTTTTCCAGCACAACGGCGAAGGCGCCAGCCTTTTCCACAGCCTTGGCGTCGTCCAACACGCGGTCGCGGTCTTCGCCACGCCCTTGCACCTTATAGCCGCCCAGCGTGTTGATCGCCTGTGGCGTCAGGCCGATATGGGCCATGACAGGGATCGAACGTGCGGTCAGGAACCGGATCGTGTCGGCCATGGCCACGCCGCCTTCCAGCTTGACCGCCGCCGCGCCGGTTTCCCGCATCAAGCGGGCGGCGTTGCGAAACGCCTGTTCAGGGCTTTCTTCATAGGAGCCGAACGGCATGTCCACGACCATCATCGCGCGCGCCAGGCCGCGTTTCACCGCCGCCCCGTGCAGGCACATCATGTCCATCGTCACGCCCAGCGTGTCGGGCAGGCCGTGCAGCACCATGCCAACGCTGTCGCCGACCAGGACGATGTCAACATGGTCGTCCATCATCTGGGCCATGGGTGTGGTGTATGCTGTCAGGCTGACCAGCGGATCGCCCCCTTTACGGGCGCGAATATCGGACGGCGTCGGGGCCGTGATCCGTGCGGATGCGCTCATGAAATCCTCCCAGTTTCCGGTTCGCGCCCCCTGTATATGCTGCGCTGCGGCAGAAATCAAAGGGACGTTGCGTCAGAAGGTCCCCCTTGCCTTGGCGGCGCATCGCGCGTTTCATGGCGGGGCACCCGCATGACGGGATCGACGAAGGAGATCACATGAAACAGCTGAAGCTTACCGCCGCCGCACTGGCGCTGATGACCAGCACTGCGCTGGCAGGCCAGGACACGATCAATAT
>DFBF01000072.1:0-35301 GCA_002367285.1 Rhodobacteraceae bacterium UBA3087
GCCAGGGTCAGCCCAAACGGGCAGACCGAGGCAGGCCGCCAAAACGGCGCTGCCAATCAGGGATTTCAGCAAGGGCATTCGCACCTCCGGTTAGTTGCGGCCAGTGCGCCGCCTTGGTTCAGGTTTCCAGCGCCGCGCTTACCTGTTGCAACGAGGCCAACGCATTGGCGCGGATGTTGGTGGTAACAAAACCATTATTGTCCACGGCTTTGAAGAAATCCGTGTCCAGAACGCCGCGATAATCACCGATAATCTTGCGGGCCGCTGATTTCAGGTTTTCCTGTTGGTCGGCGTCCGATGCGGATGCCAGTTGTTCCAGCGTATCTTCAAGGTTTGTGTCGATTCCGTTGAGATAATCAAGCAGCCCACCGGATTTTGCAGGAACCTGTTCCAGCCCTTCAATTCCGGATGTCGCCTTGTCGATGGCTGCTTTTAAACCTTCCATATCCTTGCGCAATCCGCCCCGGGTTTCGACCCAGTTCAGGCGTGATTTGGTATAGGCCGCTGCATTCCCGGGCGCGCCTTGTGCGACCTCGGGTGCGGCGGCGGCCTGCTTGATCAGGTCAGCCACCCGTGCGGCTGCCGCCATTGCCTTGTCGTAAAGACCTGCCGCAGCCTGATCCTTGCCGAAATCGAAGAATTTGTTGATCGCGGCCAGATCGCCGCGCCCTTCTTGCACCAATTTGTCGACAGCCGCTTGCAGCCGCGATTCTGCGGTCGCCCATTTGGCGGCTTCGGGGGAAGGCGTATCGTCGGTCGGGGCCGCAGCCACCTTGTTTACGGCGTCTTCGATGCGGGTCAGCAGGGTATCAGCGGTCTCTAGTACGCCTGCCTTGATCTGTTTCACCGCATTGCCCAGCGCAGCGGTCAGCTTTTCCGCAGCCGGACCATTGATGTCGGCAATCACACCCTTCAGTGCAGTGGCCCGCGCGGCCAGCGCCCGCACATCCGGCGCGGGGGCGGCTGTTGCCAGGTCTGCTGGGGCCTGGGGCCGAGCGGCTTGCCCCAGTTTCGCAGCAGCGCCTTCCAGTGCGGTTATAGTCTTGTCGGCGGCATCCATATCACTGGATTTGATCTGGGACACGGCCAGTTTGATGACTTTGGCCAGCTTGGCGCCTGCATCCGCAGGGGCAGCGGCAATAGCAGGCTGGACGGCCTTGATCCGCGCGGCAAGATCTGCGGCGCTATGGTTCGACTGGGTGGCTGCGGTGGGCAGATCGTCAGCCTCCGCATCAGCGGGATCATCGACATCCCAACTGGGGTCATCGGGCAGGTCTTCTTCGTCACTTTCCAGAACATTGCCTTGGGCATCCATGACCAGAACATTGACCATGACTTTCTGCGACTTCAGGTACTTCTTCAGAACCTTGGCCATGGCGGGCACAACCTTTTCGCAGGTCAGCTCCATGGTTTTGGCATTCATGACGAAGGTACCATAGGCAACCTTGGTCGCGCCGCTTTCGCTTTTGGCGGCCTTACCGATGATTTCAGGCCTTTTCCGCCGGTCAATCACAACCAAATGATCGTTCTGCTTACCCAGGCAAAAAGCAAACGATAGGCGTTTTTTCTTGCCCAATTTGACAAGCTTCTTCAGCGCTTCGCCTTCGACTTTCAGATCGGCCATGGCAATGAACTCCTGCATCTGGTTCGAAAATCAATTGACTTTGAGAAGACGATAAGGCTGACTTGCGGTCAAGGTATTGTTTTATAACGGCGTGCGAAACGGCGACTAGCTTGCGTTCAAGGACGCGGGCAAACTCGCATAGAATAACCACATAGCCCAATATTGGAGGGAGCAGATGGATTCGGCTGTGCTTTTGCAGTCCAAAGGAGATGACTCGCCCAGTGGCGAGAATCTTGAGTATGATCCCCTGTTTACCGAGATGGAGCTGGCAGGCCAGCCTGGTGAAGAAACCCAAATCGGTGACAAAATTACAGAAGCCGAAGATCCCGACTATCGCGATCTGGCGAAAACATCGCTGGCTGTTCTGGAAAAAAGCCACGATTTGCGCGCGGCGATCTTTCTGGCGGATGCGGTTTTACACACCGAGGGCCTGACCGGTTTTGCCGAGGCAACGACCTATATCCGGGGCTGTCTGGAACAGTTTTGGGACACCTGCCACCCAGAGCTGGACGAAGATGACGACAATGATCCCACCATGCGGATCAACGCAATTCAGGGTCTAAGTGGTCAGCCCGACGGTCTGGGTGGCCCATCGCCGGTGTACCGTTCTGTCAGCCGCGCGCCATTGACCGACAGCCGCAGTTTTGGCCGTCTGTCGCTGCGCGAGATAGAGATCGCCGAAGGTATGATGACGGCCCCAGCGGGCATGGAAAATATCCCCGACACCGCAACTGTATCCGCTGCGTTTCAGGATACTGATGAGGCCCAGTTGGTGGAATTGCTGGAAGCGGCAAAAACCTCTGAAGAAAACATCAGGGCCATCAGCGCGGTGTTTGACGAACAAACTCCGGGGCAGGGCCCAGAGCTGGACGGGCTGATTAAATTGCTGATGCAGGTCAAGCGGCGCCTGGCCGACTATGCCGGGGCCGAAGTAGAAGCAGACGATGACGATGCAACCGAAGAGACAGCAGCGTCTGACGGCGCGCCTGTGGTTGGCGGGGGCAGGGCTGTTGGCGGTATCAATTCGCCAAGTGATGTTTCAAACGCGCTGGACCGGATCGTCGAATATTACAGGCGCAACGAACCCTCTAGTCCGATTCCGATCATCATCGAAAGGGCCAAGCGTCTGGTCAACGCGGATTTCCTGACAATCATGCAGGACATGGCGCCTCAGGGGGTTGATAATGTTCATCTTATCGGGGGCATCGACGACGATGACTGAACCCGCAACGCAAACCGGGAACCGGTCCGGATAGCATTGAAGATCTATGAATACGTTGCAGTCACAACAAACAACAAGATTAGGATTAAGGAGCACTAGATGGCGGATAGTTCACAGAAGTTCATAGCGCGCAATCGCGCACCCAGGGTTCAGATCGAATATGATGTGGAACTGTACGGGGCTGAAAAGAAGGTTCAGTTACCGTTTGTAATGGGCGTGATGAGCGATCTGGCCGGCAAGTCCGAGGTTGAACAGCCCGCCGTCGCTGACCGCAAATTCCTTGAGATCGACGTCGACAATTTCGATGATCGGATGAAATCCATGGCGCCACGCGCAGCCTTTACCGTGCCCAACACGCTGACGGGCGAAGGCAATCTGGCGGTTGATATCACCTTTGAAAGCATGGACGATTTTTCGCCCGCTGCAATCGCCGCCAAGGTTGAGCCGCTGAAGGAACTGTTGGATGCCCGCACCCAGTTGAGCAACCTGATGACCTATATGGACGGCAAAACCGGGGCCGAGGATTTGATCAGTAAGATCATCCAGGACCCAAGCCTGCTGAAAACGCTGGCTGCCCAGCCCGCGCCCCAAGCTGACAGCGAAGAATAGGAGAGCCCAATGGCCGAAGAACAAGTCCAGGCAGAAGCTGGCGGTGAAGCCACAGCATTTGGTTCGTCCGAATTTGCGAACCTGTTGCAAAAGGAATTCCGCCCGAAATCCGATCAGGCCAAAACGGCCGTTGAATCGGCCGTCAAGACACTGGCCGAACAGGCGCTGGCCAACACGGCGCTTATTTCGGACGATGCGCTGCGGTCCATCGAAGGCATAGTCGCCGAGATCGACAAGAAACTGACCGAACAGGTCAACCACATCCTGCACCACGCGGAATTCCAGCAGATGGAAAGCGCGTGGCGTGGTCTGCACTATCTGGTGAACAACACCGAGACCGATGAACAGCTGAAAATCCGGGTGATGAACATATCCAAGAAGGATATGCACAAGACCCTGCGCAAGTTCAAAGGCACCGCCTGGGACCAGTCGCCGATCTTCAAAAAGATCTACACCGAAGAATTCAGCCAGTTGGGTGGTGAACCCTATGGCTCGTTGGTTGCGGATTATCACTTTGACCACTCGCCGCCCGATATCGAACTGCTGGGCGAGATGTCCAAGATTGCCGCTGCAGCCCATGCGCCGCTGATCACCGGGGCGCAGCCGTCGCTGTTCCAGATGGACAGCTGGTCGGAATTGTCCAACCCGCGCGATCTGACCAAAATCTTCCAGACACCGGAATACGCTGCCTGGCGGTCCCTGCGCGAAAGCGAGGATTCCAAATATGTCGGGCTGGCCATGCCGCGGTTCCTGGGGCGCCTGCCTTATGGCTCCAAGACCGATCCGGTCGAGGCGTTTGCCTTTGAAGAAGACACCGATGGGACGGACGCCACTAAATACGGCTGGGTAAACGCCGCCTATGGCATGGCGATGAACATCACCCGGTCGTTCAAGACCTATGGCTGGTGTTCGCGGATTCGTGGCGTGGAAAGCGGCGGTTCACTGGAAAGCCTGCCCTCGCATACCTTCCCGACCACCGATGGCGGCGTCGATCAGAAATGTCCGACAGAGATCGCCATTGATGACCGGCGCGAGGCGGAGCTGGCCAAGAATGGCATGATGCCCCTGATCCACCGCAAGAACACCGATGTCGCGACCTTTATCGGCGCGCAATCGTTGCACAAGCCTGCGGAATATGACGATCCGGACGCATCGGCCAACGCCAACCTTGGCGCACGCCTGCCCTATCTGTTCGCCACCTGCCGTTTTGCACATTACCTGAAATGTATGGTGCGCGACAAGGTCGGGTCCTTCAAAAGCCGCCAGGACATGGAAGGCTGGTTGCAGGACTGGATCAACCAATACGTCGATTTCAACGCTGAAATCTCGTCAGAGAATGAAAAAGCGCGCAAGCCTTTGGCAGCAGCCGAAGTCGTCGTTGAAGAAGTCGAAGGAAACCCCGGATACTACTCGTCCAAATTCTTCCTGCGACCACACTATCAGCTCGAAGGGCTGTCAGTGTCTCTGCGTCTGGTATCGAAACTGCCGTCGGAAAAAGGCGGCTAACCGGACAACACCCGCTAGGGATTACGACCTACATTACCACCCACCAAACTTTATCATGAGAGGAAAATATTATGGCCGCTAATTTGTTTGTACAGATCTCCGACATCAAGGGTGATGGAACTGAAGATAAGCACAAAGAGTGGATTGTTGTGCAATCCGCCAGCTGGAACGTCGAACGCGCCGTTGAAATGACTGATCTGGGATCAACCCAGCGGGGTCACGCCAATTCGAACTTTGGCAAGGTTGAACTGACGTCGCAAATGGGTCTGGCATCGAACGATCTGATGGTTTCGGTTGCCAACGGTACCGTTCGCCCGGAAATCATCATGCACTGGTGCCGGTCCGGCGACAGCGCCTCTGAAGGTCTGCTGAACTATTCGACATGGACATTCAAGCATGTGATTATCGACAGCTATGCCATTTCGGCAAGCGAAGATGGCATTCCTGAGGAAACATGGTCCCTAGCCTATACGGCGATGGAGCATGAGTACAAGGCGACCGACCAGAAAACTGGCAAGCTGGCCACCAAGAATACCTTCAAGTGGAACGTACAGTCCGGCAAGGTTGAATAAGCCTGCCTTCTTCTTCTCCGGGCGTCGTTGCACGCCCGGAGTCCGTTTTTCCCTGATCTCAAGTGATCGGAGCCATCAGCATGACACCCGAAGAGTACCTTAAAGCGGGGGAAATTGATCTTGCCCTAAAGGCATTGCAGGACAAAGTGCGCGCCGACCCGACCGATGCTCGTCTGCGGGTTTTCCTGTTTCAGCTTTTGTGTGTCCTTGGGGACTGGAAGCGTGCGATTGCCCAGCTAAAGCTAAGCGCCGAGCTGGACGAATCCGCCACCATGATGGCCAAGACCTATCGCGAGGCAATCATTTGCGAAGTTTACCGCGAAAAGGTGTTTGCCGGCGAAAAGGAACCGCTGATTTTCGGCGAGCCACAGGAATGGCTGGCCCTGCTGATAGAGGCGCAAAAGGTTCTGGCCAAAGGCCAGTCTGACAAGGCCGCGGAATTGCGCACCCGCGCCTTTGACGCCGCCCCCGCCTGTTCGGGCGAAGTGAATGGCCAGCGGTTTGAATGGATTGCAGATGCCGATATGCGTCTGGGTCCGGTTCTGGAAGTGATCGTGAACGGGCGCTATTTCTGGCTGCCGTTCAGCGCGATTGACACCCTGACGATGGATCCGCCGCTGGATCTACGCGATGCGGTCTGGACGGCGGCGACCCTGAAACTGGTCAATGGCGGTGAAATTGTCGCCCTTATCCCAACCCGTTACGCCGGAACTGTGGTCAGCGGCGATGCTGCGGCTCTTTTGGCGCGCGCGACCACATGGACAGATGCCGGGGACGAGACATTTATCGGCACAGGTCAGCGCCTGCTGGCCACGGATCAGGCCGATATCGCACTGATGGACATTCGCAGTTTGAAAATGGACGACGCGGGCGAGGCCGGGTCAACAGACGCGGCCCGGGACGCGGCCGACGATGGCTGACAAAACCCTTTCCGAGCGATTGCAGCCGTCCCTTCTGGACCGGCTGACCGATAACGAGCCCGGCTCCCAAAAGGAATCCCGCGACACGCGGGTGATCGACATCGTGCGCTTGCGCGAGATCATTCAGCGCGATCTGTCTTGGCTGCTGAACACCAGTAATATCGAAAACACCTTTGACACCGAGGCCCTGCCGCATGTGGCGCGATCCGTGTTGAACTATGGCCTTAGCGAAGTGTCGGGCGCTTATTCCACGACCGAACGCGCCGAACGGATTCGCCGGTCGATTGAACGGGCGATATCCATCCACGAACCCCGCATCATCGAAGGGTCAGTGGATGTTTCCCTGACGTCCGAGGATGACAACAGCGACATGACGGTGTCGCTGAATATCCGCGCCGATATGTGGGCCCAGCCGCTGCCGCTGGAATTGTATTTGCGCAGCCAGGTCGATGTCACCACTGGCGAAGTTTCCGTGGAAAGGAGCCTGTAGCTCATGGATACCCGGCTCATGAAACACTACGAAAGCGAGCTGATGTATCTGCGGGATATGGGGGCCGAATTTGCGGCGGCCTATCCCAAGATCGCCGCGCGGCTGGGCATGGAAGGGGTCGAGGTTCTCGATCCTTATGTTGAACGCCTGTTAGAAGGCGTGGCGTTCCTGTCCGCCCGCGTTCAGCTGGAGCTGGAGCTGCAATACCCGGCCTTTACCAGCAACCTGCTGGAAATCGTCTATCCGCATTATCTGGCGCCAACCCCGTCGATGATGATCGCCGCGTTTGAACCGGACACGACCAATGCCGCCATCAAAGACGGCTATGTTTTGCCGCGCCACAGCGTGTTGCGCAGCCGTCTGATGGAAGGCGAGCAGACCCCGTGCGAATTCCGCACCGCTGCGAAAACGACGATCTGGCCAGTGGAAATCGCCGAGGCGGAATATATCGATGGCCGGGGCGAACTAGTGGCTGCTGGCGTCGCCGGATCAATCGAGGCCCGTGCCGGTATCCGCCTGCGCTTGCGCCGCAGCGACGGTGAGGCGATTGCCGATCTGGCAATGGACAATCTGATGCTGCATCTGAACGGCAGCGCGGGCAATAACTGGTTGTTGCTGGAACTTCTGTGTACGCAGACACGAGGGCTCGTCGGGCGCTCGACCGACCGGCGCGCCGACTGGACGCAACAGCTGCCCGATGGCGCGGTCGAGCAGCGCGGGTTTGAACAAGACGAGGCCCTGCTGCCCACTCCAAAGCAGTCTTTTGACGGCTACCGGCTGTTGCAGGAATATTTTGCGATGCCTGAACGGTTCCTGTTTGTGGAATTGCAGGGCCTGCAACCGGCGCTGAAAAAAGCCACCGGGTCGGATGTTGATATCTATATCCTGCTGAAGGAGGGCCGCCGCGAAGTGGCGCCGATGATCGCCCCTGATGCCTTTACCATGAACGCGGTGCCCGCCGTTAACCTGTTCCCAAAACGCTGCGACCGGGTGCAGGTATCGGCGCGCGACACCGAACAGCATGTGGTTGCCAACCGCACTGCGGGTATGGATTTTGAAATTTACGCGTTGCAAAGCGTGGTTGGCATCAGTGGCGAAGGCGCCGATGACATAACATTCCGCCCCTTTTATTCCGCCACAGATTTCACTGCCTCCGGCGAAACCCACCCGGCCTATTACACGATGCGCCGCCGG
Organism: Rhodobacteraceae bacterium UBA3087; assembly: GCA_002367285.1. Lineage (GTDB taxonomy): Bacteria > Pseudomonadota > Alphaproteobacteria > Rhodobacterales > Rhodobacteraceae > Aliiroseovarius_A. The sequence continues at coordinate 8,138 of DFBF01000072.1, forward strand.
ATGCGGCAACGGTCGGAAAAAGAGCGGTTGCGCGGGGTGCGTACATCTTATCTGGGGTCAGAGGTGTACCTGACTTTGGTGGACCGGGCGCAGGCGCCTTATGCTGCCGGAATGGAACAGCTGGCGGTGCGGGCGTTATGTACCAACCGGGATCTGCCGATGCTGCTGGCCTCTGGCGACGCCAATGTTTTTCAACTTCCCGAAGGCGGACCGATCAAGGCGGTTCGCTTACCGGTGTCGCCCACCCGGCCGCATCCAACTTTGGCGCAGGGCGATACCGCCTGGCGGCTGATCAGCCATCTTAGCCTGAATTACCTGTCGATTGCCAAATCCGGTCAGGCTGACGGGGCTGAAGCGCTGCGCGAACTGATTGGGCTTTATGCGCCATTGGGCGACCGGGTCACCGAAAAGCAGCTAGAGGGCATTGTGGCCGTCACCAGCCGTCCGATTGTCCGCCGGATGAGCGACGAAGTCCTATCAACCGCGCTGCGTGGTCTGGAAATCAAGATCAGCTTTGACGAAAGTTTTTTTGAGGGCACCAGCGTCTATGTTCTGGGCGCCGTGCTAGAGCGTTTTTTCCGACGCTATGCCACAATCAACAGTTTTACAGAAACCGTATTAACAACGCAAAAACGTGGGGAAATTGCCAGATGGCGACCGGAAAAAGGTCTGGGCCGGATGATCTGAGCCATTTTGAGCGACTTGTTCAAGAGCCTGAAAAGCACCATGTTTTTCAAGCGTTGCGGGTGCTCGAAGCGGCTTTTGCCGATGCTCCGCGTTTGGGGGAAAGCCGTCGGCCACGGCAGGATCATGTCCGTCTGGGCCAAGAGGCCGAGCTGGCCTTTCCGCCGTCATCAATTGCCGAATTTCGCCCTGGCACCAGCGGCCAACCCGCCCGGCTGACCAACCGCTTTTTCGGCCTGTTTGGACCGCAGGGGCCGTTGCCGCTGCATATGACTGAATATGCCCGCGACCGGTTGCGCAACCACCGCGACCCAACGCTTGTGGCCTTTGCCAACATGCTGACCCATCGAATGATGAGTCTGCTTTACCGCGCCTGGACGGCTGGTCAGCCCGCCCCCAGCTTTGATCGCAACGACGATCCGATGTCGCGCAAGGTGGCCGCCCTTGCCGGCTATCACGCCGATAACCTGATGGGCCGCGATGCGATGCCGGATCTGGCCAAGCTGCATTTCGCCGGGCATCTGGCGCAGGGGCCGAAAAACGCTGAAGGGCTGGTTTCCATCCTGTCGGCCTTTTTTGATGTGCCGGTGCGGGTGCAGCAATTTGTCGGTAGCTGGCTGGATCTGGAACCGGATGACCAGTGGAAACTGGGTGCGGCCGCGGGGTTGGGCCGATCCACCAGCATCGGCCAAAAAGTCTGGAGCCGTGCAGCCAAGTTTCGCATCCAGATCGGGCCACTGTCGCTGGACGATTACGAACGGTTGTTGCCAGGTGGCCAGGCGCTTGACCGGTTGCGGGCGATCGTGCGCAATTATGCGGGGGACGCGCTGGATTGGGACGTCAACCTGGTGCTGGCCGGTGACGAGGTGCCGCGCGCCAGTCTGGGTGGCAGCACCCGTTTGGGTCACACCAGCTGGATCGCCAGCCGCAAGGACTTGGATGAAACCCCCGCCGATGTCGAGGATCTGTTCCTCTATCCCGGCGCGGGGGCACAACACGCGCCGCATTGACGGCTTGAACAAAAAGAACAGGGAAGGATCAGGGATGACCGAGATTAGCCGCGTAGCGCTGTTTGGCAAGCTGAACAAGCTGGGGTATCAGGCCGTTGAAAGTGCAACGGTGTTCTGCAAGATGCGGGGGAATCCCTATGTCGAGGTGGTGCATTGGATGCACCAGATCCTGAACGGGCAGGACAGTGATATCCACCGGATCATCCAGCATTACGATCTGGACCCGGGCAAAATCGCCAGCGAGATGACCCGCGCGCTGGATATGCTGCCACGCGGGGCCAGCACGATTTCCGACCTGTCTGATCATCTGATGGATGCGATGGAACGCGGCTGGGTCTGGGGTTCGTTGCTGTATTCCGCAAATCAGGTGCGCACCGGTTATCTGTTGCTGGGGATGCTGAAAACCCCGGCCTTGCGAAACATCCTGTCCGGTATTTCGACGGAACTGGCCGGCATCGGCCCAGACGACCTGGCCGACAATTTCAACGCGGCCACCGATGGTTCCCCCGAAGAACGGCTGGTGCCGCAGGATGGCACGCAAACGGGCGGCGGGGCTGTCCCGGGCGAAGCCTCGGATGCGATGTCCGCCCAGATGGGCGAACAAGAGGCGCTGTCTCAGTTCTGCACGGACATGACCGAACAAGCGCGCAACGGTGAAATCGACCCTATTGTTGGTCGGGACGAGGAAATTCGCCAGATTGTCGACGTTCTGATGCGCCGTCGCCAGAACAACCCGATCCTGACGGGCGAGGCTGGCGTGGGCAAAACGGCGGTGGTCGAAGGGTTCGCGCTGCGCATCGCGCGCGGGGATGTGCCGCCTGCCTTGCAAGGCGCTCGGCTTTTGATGCTGGACGTGGGTCTGTTGCAGGCTGGGGCCAGTATGAAGGGTGAGTTCGAGAACCGTTTGAAGCAGGTCATCGAAGAGGTGCAGGCCAGTTCGACGCCAATCGTGATGTTTATAGACGAAACACATACACTGGTCGGGGCGGGGGGGGCTGCCGGAACCGGCGACGCCGCCAACCTGCTGAAACCTGCCCTGGCGCGGGGTACTTTGCGAACAATTGGCGCAACAACATGGGCCGAATACAAAAAGCATATCGAAAAAGATCCTGCCCTGACCCGCAGATTTCAGGTGGTTCAGGTTGATGAGCCTGATGAGCAAAAGGCCATCAAGATGATGCGCGGAATTGCGGGTATGCTTGAACGTCACCACGATGTTCAAATTCTGGACGAGGCAATTGAGGCTTCGGTAAAACTCTCGGCGCGCTATATTCCTGCACGACAGCTTCCGGATAAATCGGTTAGTTTGTTGGACACAGCGGCAGCTCGTGTTTCGATTTCTCAGCATGCCGTTCCAGCCGAAGTCGATGATTCTCAGCGGCGCATTCAGTCGCTGGAAACCGAACTTGAAATACTTGGACGCGAAGATGACTCTGGTTACGATGTCGTCGAACGCAAGCGGTATGTCGAAGAACTGCTGTTTCAGGAAAAAGGACGGTGCGCCAAGCTGGAAGAACGATGGGAAATGGAAAAATCCATTGTTTCGTCGATCAAAGATTGGTGGTCAAAGGTTACGGGTGCGGAACTGCCTGTGACCGATGCCTCTGACGCAGGTGATCAAGATGTGGCGACAGATAAGGATGCCGCCGCAAAAAGCGAAAACCAAGAATCCGTATCTGCCGACGACGCCAAAGCAAGCGATCAGGACAGGTCGCAATTCTTGACCGAGCTGCGAAAGAAACGCGCGGAACTTACAGAGTTCCAGGGTGAATCTCCGATGGTACAGCCTATTGTTGATGCTCAGGTCGTAGCATCCGTTGTCGGCGACTGGACCGGCATCCCGGTTGGCCGCATGGTCAAGGACGAGATCGAAACCATCCTGAACCTCGAAGAACACCTTGCCAAGCGGGTGATCGGCCAGGATCACGCGATGCAGATGATCGTCAAGCGCATTCAGACATCCCGCGCCGGGCTGGACAACCCGTCCAAACCCATCGGGGTCTTCCTGCTGGCAGGCACCAGCGGCGTGGGTAAAACCGAAACCGCGCTGGCGCTGGCCGAGGTGATGTACGGCGGCGAACAGAACGTCATCACCATCAACATGTCCGAATACCAAGAGGCGCATACCGTCAGTTCCCTGAAAGGCGCCCCCCCCGGCTATGTCGGCTACGGCGAAGGCGGGGTGCTGACCGAGGCGGTTCGGCGCAAGCCTTATTCAGTGGTGCTGCTGGACGAGGTCGAAAAGGCCCACCCGGACGTGCACGAGATCTTTTTCCAGGTGTTCGACAAGGGCGTGATGGAAGACGGCGAAGGCCGCACCATTGATTTCAAGAACACCCTGATCCTGCTGACGTCGAACGCCGGGTCGGAATTGATCATGGATCTGTGTTCAGATCCTGATCTGCTGCCAGAACCCGAAGGCATCGCCAAGGCGCTGCGCGATCCGTTGCTGAAAATCTTTCCGGCGGCGTTGCTGGGGCGCTTGGTATCGATCCCCTATTATCCGTTGTCGCCCGATATGATCGCCAAGATCACCGTTCTGCAACTGAACCGCATCAAGAAACGCGTGACCGAGGCACACGGTGTGCCGTTCGAATACTCTGACGCGGTGGTCGACAAGATTGTCGAACGTTGCCAGGAACTGGAAAGCGGTGGCCGGATGATCGACGCGATTGTCACCAATACCATGCTGCCCGATATCTCGGCGGAATTCCTGCGCCGGATGATGGAAAGTAAAGACATCAACCGCGTGGCTATCGATGTCCAGGATGATGGGTTCACCTATTCGTTTGATGCAGTTGAGTGAGGCACCGATATGGCAACCGTAAACATTCCCATTTGTACAAATGATATGAAGCGGCCGCTAAAGGCTGCCACCAACCTGAAACATACAGTTCTGCCCAAGACCCTGAAATTCGAAGTCTATCTGCAGGTCGACAAGGAACTGCAGGAACAGATCGAAAATGACGCGGTTCTGGCTGAAAAGTTATTCAAGAAGGTCAGCGTAGAATACAAAAAAACCGTGACCGATCTTGCGGCAGTGGCCACGGATATCGACCGCGAATTTGGTAAGGAACTGAAACCCAAAGGCTGGGTTGAAAAAGAATGGCAGAAACGCGCGCCAGAGGTTTTTGAAGATGCCGAGGCGCGGATGCTGACCGAGTCCCGCAAACTGATCAAGAAATGGCAACAGGTCCGCAAAGATCGTAAAAGCTATGTCATCAAGTCGGCGGTCAAGGTGACAATCGGGTCTTTGTCGGTGGCGACGGCCTCTTTGGGAACTGCAATTGCCATTGGTGGGGTCGCCACCACTGGCGGCGCGGCGGTTCCGGGGCTGGTCGCGGCGATTTACGCCAACGTCAAAGCGGTGATTGCGCTGGACAAGGTGCTGCGACGGCTAAAGCGGGACGTGGATGAGGCGGAACAGGAACTGTGGAAGCAGTTGCGCTATCTTCTGGACGCCTATGCCGACAACACAAAAGGCCAGGTTGCTACCAAGGAACTGGCCAAAGCCGCAGTAGAGCAGTTTTTTTCCGTGTCGATGAAAAGCATCTCGAACGGCGAAAACGCGATGTTCGATTTCAAAGGCAAGCTCGACAAGGTTGAAATCAACCTGTCGAAAATGGGGATCAAGCTGAACAAGGCATTGACGGATCAGGCGGCCCTGGACAAGCAGATCGAAGACAAGATCGGCAAGATGCTGAAACAGGCCAATTACAAATCCAAGAAACTGCCCAAGCTGGTGGCCTCTAGTAAAAAGCTGAACACCGCCGTCAACGATCTGTTGACCGATATCCCGTTGGCAATCCGCAAGGTTGATGGCGCCCGTGTTCGGCATCGCACGATGTACAAGCCCGCGATGGTGAACCTGAAAGCCAAGAAACCCGAATGGGTGCAATATGGCGAGGCTGCGCTGAAACTGGGTGATTTGGCGCTGGGCGCTGGGTTCACAGATTTCAGCGCGCTGGATAGCATTCTGGTTCTGGTTGATTCAATCGGGGTAGAGTTTGACGACGTCCTGGCAGAAAAGCTTTTGTGAGTGGGCCAGTAGGCAAGATGACATAGCATTGGATCGGCACAAGATGGCTCTGACAGTCGGGAATCGGGATCATGGATGAGATGACGGAAAACACCTCACAGACGTCACGCGACAAAGCTCGGGCGTTTGTCGAACGCAAGGCGGTGACAAATTCGATCCTGGGTGTGATCATCTTCAACGCGATCACGTTGGGCATGTCGACATCCCACGTTATCATGGCAGAAATCGGCGGCCTTTTGAACGTGATCGACAAGGTGGTTCTGACGATCTTCGTGGCCGAACTGCTGGTGAAATTCTATGCCTATCGCTGGAGTTTCTTCAAAAACGCCTGGAACATTTTCGACCTGTTGGTCGTCAGCATCGGCCTGTTGCCGGACAGGGGTGGGTTGTCGGCCTTGCGGGGTCTGCGGGTGATCCGGGCGATGCGGCTGCTATCCGTTGTGCCGCAGATGCGCGCCGTTGTGCAGGCGTTGCTGGACGCGCTGCCGGGGATGGGCGCGGTCATCATCATGTTGTCGATCGTTTATTACGTCTTTGCCGTCATGGCGACGCTGATGTATGGGCCGACCTTTGATGTCTGGTTTGGCACGCTTGGTCGATCACTGTATTCTCTGTTCCAGATCATGACGTTGGAAAGCTGGTCAATGGGCATTGTGCGCCCGGTGATGGTTGAACACCCGACGGCCTGGGCGTTCTTTGTTCCCTTCATCATCATCACCGCGTTTTCTGTTCTGAACCTGTTCATCGGTCTGCTGGTCAACACCATGCAATCCGCAGTGGAGGACGAGGCCGAGGCGGAATTTGAAAAGCTGCGCGATCTGGTAAAATCTGAAACCGATCTGGTGGACGAACACGTTCTTGCGATGCACCAAGAGATCAAGGCGCTGCGGGCAGAGGTGGTTGCGATGAAAGGTAACGGCACATGACGGACAGCTCACAGAAATTCATTGCCCGCAACCGCGCCCCACGGGTCCAGATCGAATATGATGTGGAACTTTACGGGTCCGAGAAGAAAGTGCAGCTGCCCTTTGTCATGGGGGTGATGTCTGATCTGTCGGGCAGGTCAAAGGTTCAACAGCCAAGTATCGCAGATCGCAGTTTTCTGGAAATTGACGTCGATAATTTCGATGACCGGATGCGCGCGATGCAACCGCGCGCGGCATTTTCGGTGCCCAATACCCTGACGGGCGAAGGCAATATCGCCATCGATCTGACCTTCGAAAAGATGGATGACTTTTCCCCGGCGGCAATTGCGGCCAAGGTCGAACCGCTGCGCCCCTTGCTAGAGGCGCGCAGTCAGCTATCTGATCTGATGGCCTATATGGATGGCAAAGCCGGTGCCGAGGCGCTGATCGAAAAGATCCTGTCGGACCCGGCTTTGTTATCGGCGGTGTCCAGTGCCGCATCCGCAGACGGTGACCAAACCGCCGCGCTGGACAGTCTGCGCGCGCTGACACCAGAGGATCCGCCGGACACCGATAGTACAGGCGGCATTCTGGATGCTCTGAAGGGCAACGCACCCGAAGATGCGCCCATTCCGGATCGTAGTGCTGACGTTCTGTCCAACCTGGCCGCCCTGCCGGTTACGCAAAACCTGACACCAGATACATCCGACGCTGTCTTTGACGGCTTGCGGCAAGCTGCGCCCGAAGACACGCCGCAAGACAATTCCCAGAGCGACGCCCTCGCCGCGCTGCGCACCCAGACTCCGGTAGATCAGCAGGGGCCCGACACCGCAACAGAAGACGCGCTTGCAGCTCTGGCGGCTCAAACCCCGCAGGCCGTTGAAGAGGTTGATACAACTTCTGCTGCTTTCGGCAGCCTGGCCGCAGTGGAAACGCCCGAGATCATGGACGAGTCTCCTGATGCTCTGCTTACTGACCTTGCCAGTTCCGCGCCCATCGCCGCGCCGGAACCAGATAATACAACCGCTGCGCTGGACAGCCTGGCCGACCTTGAAGTGTCGGCAGCTGTCGAAGACACGACGGACGACCTTTTGGCGGAGCTGGCCGAAACCGCGCCCACGGTTGCGCCGGAACCGGATAACACCGTTTCCGCATTGGATAGCCTTTCTGGCCTCGAAATACCCGAGGTTGCGCAGGACACGACAGACGATTTGCTAGCCGAACTCGCCGGATCTGTGTCCAAAGAACCGTCGGAACCAGACACTATATCGGCTGCATTGGACAGTTTGGCCGGACTAGACGTGCCTGAGCGCGCGGAAGAAACAATAGATGATCTGTTGGCTGATCTCGCGGATGCCGCCCCCGAAGCGATCGCTGAGTCGGAGGATGCAGCGTTAGTGGCTTTTGACAGTCTTGCTGACCTGGAAACCCCCGAGGATGGGGGCGCGGATACGCTGGACGACCTGCTGGCCGAAGACACTGGTATCGACGACTTTGATGATCTGTTGGGCGATCTTGGGCCGGACGATACAGATGTTGCAGCAGTTGCGGAAACAGAGCCTGAAGCAACCGATCTTGACGATCTATTGGCCGAAGACTCAGGTACCGGCGACCTTGACGATCTGTTGGGCGATCTTGGGATGGACGACGCAACATCTGACACTGCGGCGGAAACGGTGGAAACTGCGGCAGAGGCGGACGAATTGGACGATCTGCTGGGCGATCTGGAGGATGATGCAGGCGACGATCTGGACGACCTTCTTGGGGACCTTGACGATCTCGGTGACGGTGAATCGGAGCAGGCAAGTACCACCTCGGATCCGGTGGGGGCGTCCTTATCGAAAGAGCCGGAATTTGCCTATGGTCAGCTCAGCGCTGACCGGCCCAGCGCCGAGCGGTTGAACCGAAAACGGTTCCGGTTGGCGGTCTTGGGCGACTTTTCCGGTCGGGCGGCGCGGGGGCAGTTGGAAACCGGTGATGCGCTGGCGGCCCGCAAGCCGATCCTGCTGGATCCCGATACGGTCGAGGACGTGATCGAAGGGTTCGCCACCGATCTGGTGTTGCCCATCGGCAAGGACGGATCCGGGATTGCGGTTAAACTGGGCGGGTTGGATGATCTGCACCCGGACGAGCTTTATAAAAATGTTGAGATTTTTACTGAACTGGTGGCCCTGCGCAGGCAACTGAACAGTGGGGCCACGGCGGAAAACGCCGCCCGTCAGTTGCGGCAATGGGGTGAAAAATACGACACACATGTTGCGCCGACGCGCAGCCGGTCATCTGGCAACTCGGTGCCCGCTGACCTTAAACTCAGCGATTTCCAGAAGCTGATCGGCGACACATCAGCCACGTTGACTCTGGCGTCGCCCCTGGACGAGTTGATGGCGCAAATCGTCGGCCCGCATATCCGGACACTCCCCGATGCCGACATCGTGGCGATGCGCGGCGCGGTGGATCAGGCGCTGTCAGCCGCAATGCGACTGGTACTGCACCACCCGGAATTCCAGTCAGTCGAGGCGCAGTGGCGATCGCTCGACCTGATCGCGCGCAGTATCGAAGATGACGATACGCTGGACGTCATGCTGTATGACATTTCCGCCGAAGAGATTGCCGCCGATCTGGCAACAGCGGATGATCTGTCGCAAACCGGCTTTGTGCGATTGCTGACCGAAGGCCCGCTGGACGAGAAAAACGGCCGCGGCGGCTATTCGGCGCTGATCGGGTTGTATACATTCGAAGAAACGCCGCCGCATGCGGAATTGCTGGGCCGGATCGCCCGGGTTGCGGCGCATGTGGACGCGCCGTTTATCGCCGCGATCACCCCGACATTCCTGGACACTGACAAACAGAACCGTCACCCGTTGGTGGCCAATGCCTGGGACATCCTGCGCGACATGCCCGAGGCAGGGCATCTGGGCCTGGCGTCACCCCGGTTCCTGCTGCGCCAGCCTTATGGCGCAAAATCCGAACCTATTTATGAGTTCGAGTTCGAGGAATTCACCATGTCGGCGGGGCTGCGCGGCATGTTATGGGCCAATCCGGTGGTTCTGGTGGCGATCCTGCTGGCGAAATCTTTCCGCCAGAACGGCGCCAGTATGGGTCTTGGGTCAATCATGTCGCTAGGCGGGATACCGTTCTATTTTGTCAATGACCGCTATGGCGATCAGGTGGCTCTGCCCTGTACCGAACGCAATCTAACACTGGATAAGGTTGAACAGGCCAATGGCCGCGGGATCATGTCGGTTGTGTCGATCAAGGGGCGCGATGAAATCCGGCTGGCATCATTCAATTCCCTGGCGGGGGCCGAAATTCTGGGCCCGTGGAGCGGCATAGAAGCGCCACCGCCATCGCCGCCAAAACCCAAACCTGCTGCCGCCGCACCCGAAACAGTGGACTCTGACGACAGTTCAGGCAACGATAGCGATCTGGACGACCTGCTGGCGGGTTTCGGCGATGATCTGGATTTAGGCGGTGACGATGATGACACCGACGCTGATCTGGCTGCGCTGCTGGCAGATTTATAATGAGCATTTTAAGACCAAAACCTATTTTCAAGCTTTACGCGACCACTCGCGAAAGGACATTCAATGGCAGAGAGTAAGCCACATGAACACTCACTGGTCTGGATGTCTGGCGGATATCAGGCCCAGGATATTCTGCTGAAGCGCGCGATTGTTCGCGAAGGGCTTAGCAAACTTACCGAGACCACAGTTGAATTTCAGTCAAAAAACAAAGCGGTCAAGCTGGAGGGGTTCGTCGGACAGGCCATGAATGTGCACATCATGGCTGAGGGCGGCAAGGAACGAATGTTCACCGGTGTGTGTGTATCAGCTGAAAACCTTGGGTTTCGCGACGGGTATGGCCATTACGTGGCCGAAGTTCGGCCCTGGTTCTGGATGCTGACCCGCACCCAGGACTGCCGGGTGTTTCAGGAGATGCACGTCGTAGATATCATCACTCAAGTCTTAAAAGACCGCGGGTTTTCCGAAATTCAGAACCGGTTAAGCGACACCTACGAGGTGCGCGCCTATTGCGTTCAATACCGCGAGACAGATTATGATTTCGTCTGCCGCCTGATGGAGGAAGAGGGCATCTATTACTATCTGGACAACAAGATGGATGCCAACAAAATTGAAAAGCTTGTCCTGTGTGATGGCGTGGGCGGACATTCACCGGTGTCCGGCAATTCGACTTTGGAATATCACGCGCGCGATAATAAAGACCGCAGACGCGAGGATCACATTGCCGAATGGGCCGCCGAAGAAAGCCTGACGAGGGGCAAGGTAACCCTGAACGATTTTGACTTTATGAATCCAACGGGTGAACAGAAAGCCATCAGCACGATCGAAAATGGCGATCACAGATACTTTAAACACGAGGTTTACGACTATTCCGGCCACCATCACGGTGAAAACGCCAGTGTCAAACAAGCCAGTCCAGCTAAAAAAGTTGTAGCGACCAAGCAGGCGCAAGTCCGGATGGAAGCCGAGGCGATCCGCCACAAACGCTGGCGCGGGGCAGGCAGTGTGCGCACCCTGGGCACCGGCAATTGGTTCAAGCTGCAGGACCACCCGGATGCTGATGCCAACAAGGAATACCTGGTTACTGACGCCATCCACTATATTCAGGTCTCATCAGATTTTGCCGATAAGGATCTGCGCCACGATCTTGACGCGCGGAACATGGATTTCCCCGAAGAGATGAAGGGCGATGCCTATGCCTGCACCTTTGGCGCGATCCCCAAACTGGACCAGTTTCGCGCCCCACTGACGACGCCATGGCCGGAAATATCCGGGCTGCACACGGCTATTGTTGTGGGCCCCAGCGGCGAAGAGATTCACACTGACAAATACGGCCGGATCAAGGTTCAGTTCCATTGGGACCGCAAAGGCAAGAAGGACGAAAAATCGTCCTGCTGGGTCCGCGTGGTCACGCCATGGTCGGGTAAGAACTGGGGCATGGTCGCGGTGCCGCGCATGGGCCAGGAGGTGGTCATTCAGTTTGAAGAGGGCGACCCGGACAGGCCGATCTGTTCGGGTATGCTTTACAATGAAGACACAATGCCGCCCTACAAGTATCCTGACGATCAGACGCAGGTCGGGATACGGACGGATTCGTCAAAGGATGTCAATGACGCCAAGGCGTATAATGAGCTGATGTTTGACGACAAAGCGGACAGTGAAATGATGCGCGTGCAGGCGCAAAAAGACCATCAGATGCTGATCAAGAACAAATCAGTGGTCACCATCGGTCTGGATGAGGTTGATACCGGTGATCATGATGATGAAGGCAGTTTAAGCCAGGTGGTCCAAAACCATGTTACGGAGATGATCAAGGATGGTGATCACTACGTCACCATCGAAAAGGGCGACGAAGAGATCAAGATAGAGACCGGCAGCCAGCTGTTGGAGATCAAGAAGGACAAGACTCAGACGATAGAAGGCAAACACACCAAGACGATCACTGGAAATGACGCCACAACCGTCAAAACCGGCAACATGACGGTCGACGTCAAATCGGGCAAGATCACGATGACGGCGGCGATTGAAATCATGCTTAAGGTTGGGGGATCATCGATCAAAATCGACAATTCAGGTGTGACGATCAAAGGCCCGATTATCAAAATCCAGGCCGACGGCATGGCAGAAATGAAAAGTCCGGCCACCACAGTCAAAGGCGACGGAATGCTGACCCTCAAGGGTGGCATTACGATGATCAACTAGGTGGTGTGTCATGACTTATAAATTCGATAATCTGGTCAAGTTTCCCACAGATCCTGTGGCTAAACTGCTGTCCCATGCCAACGTTATTCTGAAAACTCCGCTGCAAGCGCCAGCAAGCGCGGGCGCTGAAATTGTGCTGGCCGAGCTGGCCGAAAAAGGAGCGCTGATTGATCTGCTGCGCCTTCTGGCCATCCTGTTGCCACCACGCGAACGTGTCTGGTGGGCCTGCATGGCGGCGCGGGATTATGTTGGCCCGCGATCTGAAGCGGATCCGCTGTCACTGTCAACATCGGAAACCTGGGTGTTCAACCCGTCCGAAGAAAACCGTAACGCGGCGCGGAACTCTCTGGATCATGCTTATATTGATGATGACACGGTAAACTGTGCATTGGCGGTTCTTTATTCTGACGGCACATTGGGGCCTGGTGATCTGGCAGAGTACCCGGCGCCTGCAGGTGCATCCGAGACTGCCGCGTTTGTCATGAATATGGTAGCGTTAGGGGAACTATCTGATAAGTTTGAAGAGCATGGCCAGATCTTGATCAACCGTGCCTTGAATATCGGGCAGGGCGGCAATGGCAAGACCCAGCTAAGCGAAACATAAAACAGGGGAGAAAATCAGATGGGTCAACCACAAGCCCGTGTATCCGACCTGCACTTGTGCAATGTGCCGGCCCCGACTGTGCCGCCGGTGCCGGCCCCGATGCCAATCATTCCGCCCTGTTGCCCGACAGTGCTGGTGGGCAAATTGCCTGCTGCGCGGGTGACAGATATGCACGCCGCTGCCCCTGCGCCGCATCCGATTGTCAAAGGGTCGATGACCGTTCTGATCGGCAAAATGCCTGCGGCGCGGATGGGCGATCTGGGGGCCTGCGGCGGCGCGATCCTAAAGGGTGAATTCACCGTGCTGGTCGGTGGCTGAAGGGTACAATGACAGTCACGCTTAAATTCCAGTCCTCCGGTACGATCCCGGGCGGTGCCCAGCCGACGCAGATGCGCGGGGGCAGCCTGGCAATCGGGCGTGGCCCGGAAAATGATATGGTTTTGCCGGATCCCGACAGGATGCTGTCCAAGAACCATTGTGTAGTCGAAGACCATAACGGCAATGTGCTGGTGGTGGATCTGTCGACCAATGGCACCTTTTTGAATTATTCCAAAATCCCGCTGGGCAGGATTCCGACACCGCTGAACAATGGTGATATTCTGTGCATCGGCACTTATGAATTGCTGGTCGAAATCGGCGGCGAGTTGCCTGATTTCGACGACAGGATAGCCGCTCCGACGACCCAGGCCCAGGTGTCACCTGGCGTGGCCGAAAATGCGCCTGACCCGATGCGCCTGCTGGAGGATGCACAACCGGGCGGGGATTTCCTGGATGATCTGCTGGGCAGTGAAGGCGGGCCGACCGGACCATCGCAACTGAACCCCGTTGACCCGATTGACGAACTTCTGCCGCCATTGGGTGAAGACGAGGATCCGTTTTTTCAGAAACCTGAAGACGGGCGCGAAGGCACAGGCGCCAGTCTGGGAATGCACAGCTCGACTGCTCAGGACAGTTTCCACTCGCAGGCACCCTCAACCAGCCAGATCCCCGAAGACTGGGACGATTTGCTGGGCCCGCCAGTGTCATCACAACCCGTGCCCGAATTCTTGCCAGAGCCTGCGCAAGCACCCCGCGTAAAAACGCCCCCGGTGCTTCCCGTGGCAGATGGCATAACGGGCGCTACCCAAGTATCTGTCCCCGCATCTGCACCGGAAACTATACCGCAACCACCCGCCCCGGTGGCAGAGGGTCAAATCGCTGCCCCGACAGGTGACGGTGACGCGGCACGTGCCTTTCTGGCGGCTGTCGGGGCCGAGGATGCTCAGATTGCTGACGCAGATCTGACCGCGACGATGGCCCGGATGGGGCGGGTGATGAAGACGTTGGTTACCGGGCTGCGCGAAATCCTGATGACCCGCACGTCGATCAAATCTGAATTCCGCATCGAACAGACGATGATCGGGGCAGGCAGCAACAACCCCCTGAAATTCTCGATTAGCCCGGAACAGGCGATTGACGCGATGGTGCGGCCAACCACCAAGGGCTATCTCAGCCCGGAAGCTGCTGCCGAACAGGCGTTGAATGACATCAAGGCGCATGAAATCGCCATGGTCACCGGGATGGAAGCGGCGCTAAAAGGCGTACTGACCAAGCTGAACCCCGAAGTTCTGGCCGGTCAGATCGAAACCAGCGGCGCCTTTGGCAGCCTGTTGCGTGGGAAAAAAGCGCGGTATTGGGAAGTTTACGAAAAAATCTATGCCGAGATCTCGGATCAGGCCGAATATGATTTTCACGACTTGTTCAGCCGTGAATTCGCGCGGGCGTACAAGGAACAGCTGGACAAGCTGAAAGAATAAGAGGCCGATAAAGGGCCACAAGAAGGAGAAGCATGTGTCCTGGGACAGCAAGGTGCTATGGACCGAGGGGTTGTTTCTGCAACCCCATCATTTTCAGCAAGCCGATCGGTATACCGAGGCGCTGATTACCGGGCTGGCGCGGCGCGTCCGGCCCTATGCCTGGGGTGTCAGTGCGCTGGAAATTGATCATGACGTTCTAAAGGTCGGGCAGTTTGCGCTGAAGTCCTGCGCCGGGTTAACGCAGGACGGAACCGTGTTCCGGGTGCCAATGGCGGACAATCACCCGCCCGCGTTGGAAGTGCCGGAAACGGTCAAGGATTGTGTGGTGTACCTGACCGTCCCGCAGCGCCGTCAGGGCGCGATCGAGGTGGATCTAAGCGGCGCCGAAATGTCTGCCAGCCGGTTGCGGCCTTCCGAGCAGGAAGTGACCGACACGATGGGTCAGGACAAAAAGCCGGTGGTGCTGGGCGTCGGTAAGATGCGGCTGCAATTTGCGCTGGCTGTGGATGACCTGGCTGATCGGCTGGCCATCCCGGTGGCCCGGATTATCGAGGTACGCCCCGACAAGGAAATCATCCTGGACCAGTCGTTTATTCCCAGCTGTCTGGACGTGCGCGCCGCCCCGGCGCTGGATGGGTTTGTGCGTGAATTGGAAGGCTTGCTGTCGCATCGGATGCAGGCGCTGGCCGGGCGGATGTCCGAAGGCGGCGGCGCACGCGGTGCTGCCGAAGTGTCGGATTTCATGCTGCTGACCATCGTCAACCGGATGCTTCCAGTGATCCGCCACATGGCCAGCATCGAAAATCTGCACCCCGAGGACGTGTTTCGCACCTGCGTCGGGCTGGCGGGCGAATTGTCGGTGTTCATGACATCAGACAAGGAACCCCCGGTCTTTCCACCCTATAAACACGATGATCTGACGTCCAGCTTTACCCCGGTGATCCGCACGCTGCGGCAATACCTTAGCTCTGTTCTGGAACAGACGGCGATTGCGATTGCGCTGGAAGAACGCAAATACGGCATCAGCGTCGGCGTCATTGCTGACCGCAAATTGCTGGGCAATGCCGGGTTTGTGCTGGCCGTAGATGCCGATATCCCGGCCGAGGACGTGCGCCGCCATTTTGCCGGACAGGCCAAGATCGGCCCGGTCGAGGAAATCCGCCAATTGGTCAACTCGGCCCTGCCGGGGATCACCCTGCGTCCGCTGCCGGTGGCGCCGCGGCAAATCCCCTATCATGCGGGCGTTGTCTATTTCGAGATGGACGCCGACAGCCCCTATTGGGCCAAAATGACGACATCGGGCGGCATCGCGGTGCATGTGTCAGGCCAGTATCCGGGCCTGAAGATGGAGCTTTGGGCCATCCGGAACACCTGAGGGCCGGATGAAACAGGGGCCAAAAACGGCTTAGGAATTGGGAAACAAGATGTCTGATCAGGAAGACCCGTTTGCAGAGCCCAATGACACCGACAAAACGGTGATCAGGCCCAATCCAGGTGGGCGGCGCACGCCCGTAACGCCCGCGCCCGCAGCCCCGATTGCACCCCCGGCAGACCCGGTGGCGCCTGCGGCAGATATGGATTCCTTTGGCGTGCCGCAGGCAGCGGCCCCCGCCCCGAAACCCGGCGCCAGGCCGGGGGGTGGCAATGCCAAACTGTCGATGACCGGGATGAACCAGCTGACGGCCTGTGCCAGCACGCTGTTTTCGCTGATCTCGCGCATCCGCAACCGCGCGCAACACATGGATCCGGACAAGCTGCGCCAAAGCGTGGTGGCCGAGGTGCGGGCCTTTGAAAACCGGGCGTTGCAGGCCGGGATATCTGCCCAAAACGTCAAGGTAGCGCGCTATGCGCTGTGCGCGACGCTGGACGATGTGGTGTTGAACACGCCCTGGGGTGGGCAATCCAGTTGGGGGCTGCAATCCATGGTGGGCACGTTCCACCGCGAAACGGTGGGCGGTGACCGGTTTTATGACCTGCTGGCGCGGCTGGAAAAGGAACCATCCGCCAATATCGACATGCTGGAATTCCTGTATATGTGTCTGTCGCTGGGGTTCGAGGGTCGTTTGCGCATTGAACAGGGCGGACAGGAAAAGTTGTTGCAAATCCGCGCCGCCCTGGCCCGGATCATCCGCGCCCAGCGTGGCCCGCTGGAATGGGATCTGTCGCCCCATTGGCAGGGCGAGAAAAAGCCGTTCAAAGCATTATCCGCCTGGCGTCTGGTCTGGATCGCCGTCGGCGTCACCGCACTGTTGCTGACCCTGCAGTTTGCCGGGCTGTCTTATGCCCTGTCCACCTCAACCGAGCGGGTGATTGGCCAGTTGGCGATTACCGACAGCGGGCCGGTGGCTGAACTGCACCGCCGCGCACCGCCACCACCCCCGCCGCCGCCCGCGCCAACGGCTGAACAACAGTTGAAAAAGGTCGAAGGCTTTCTGCAGGCACAGATTGATGACGGCACGGTCGAAGTGTTCCAGAAAGGCAATACGCTGATCATCCGCATCAAGGGTTCTGGTATGTTCGGATCCGGGTCAGACGCGCTGCAAAAGGCCTTTGTTGTGCCGGTGGATCAGGTGGCCAAGGCGCTGAATGACGAATCCGGGCCGGTGATTGTGGTGGGCCATTCCGACAATGTGCCGATCCGCTCGTCGCGGTTCCCGTCCAACATGCACCTGTCGCTGGCACGGGCCAAATCGGTGATGGCGGGCATGGCCTCTGTAATGGAAGACCCGTCGCGGCTGACCGCCGAAGGGCGCGCCGACAAAGAACCGATTGCCGATAATGGCACCAAGGCGGGCCGGGCAAGCAACCGGCGGATCGAAGTTTTGCTGGTGCAGGAGTCTGACAAATGATCCGCCGCTTTATCTTTCCCCTGTTCAAGTCGATCTATTCGCTGCTGATCATCGTCGCCGCGATCCTGTCGGCCTGTATTTGGTATTTCGCCCCGCTGATCGGCGGAGAAACCTGGCGCCCGTTTGACAGCATCACCAGTCGGGTTGTCACCATATCGGTGATCTGGGTGTTCTTCCTGTCCCTGATCATCTTCATCTTCTGGCGCCGCCGCCGCCGCGACAAGCAGATGACCGAAGAGATCGCGGAATCGGTCGAAGACATCGGCGACGATCTGATTTCCGAAGAATTCGGAGAGATGCGCGGCAAGTTCAAGACCGCCATGGCCGAGCTGCGCAAATCCAAGAACGGGCGGCGCCATCTGAACGAACTGCCGTGGTACGTGATGATCGGCCCGCCCGGCGCGGGTAAGACCACGGCCATCGTCAATTCCGGCCTGCAATTCCCGCTGGCCGAAAAGATGGGTAAATCTGCCATCGGTGG
Source organism: Rhodobacteraceae bacterium UBA3087 (assembly GCA_002367285.1). GTDB lineage: Bacteria > Pseudomonadota > Alphaproteobacteria > Rhodobacterales > Rhodobacteraceae > Aliiroseovarius_A. The sequence goes on from DFBF01000072.1 coordinate 26,229, forward strand.
GGTTGGCGGCACCCGCAACTGCGACTGGTGGTTTACCAACAACGCGGTGCTGATCGACACTGCCGGGCGCTATACCACCCAGGAAAGCGACGCCGAAACCGATAACGCCGCCTGGCTTGGTTTCCTTGGCCTGCTCAAGAAATACCGCAAGCGCCAACCGATCAACGGCGCGATGATTGCCATCAGCCTGTCGGACCTGTGCTTGCAGGATGAGATCACCCAGAAAAGCCACGCCCAGGCCGTGCGCCGCCGCCTGAACGAGCTGCGCGAAAAGCTGGGCGTTCGGTTCCCGGTCTATGTGCTGTTCACCAAGGCCGATCTGATCGCCGGGTTCTCGGAATTCTTTGACAATCTGGGCAAGGATGACCGCGAACAGGTTTGGGGTTTTACCCTGCCGCTGGACAACTCCAAGGCTGAATCGTCGCCCATGGCGGCCTTTGATCAGGAATTTGCCCTGCTGCTAAGCCAGTTGAACGCCCAGTCGCTGGAGCGAATGCAATCCGAAACCGATCACCAGCGGCGCGCACTGGTGGCTGGTTTTCCGTCGCAAGTGGCATCCATGCGCGGCGTGGCGCGGGAATTCCTGACCGAGGTGTTTCAGGACAACCGCTATGAAAAGCGCCACATGCTGCGCGGCGTCTATTACACGTCCGGCACCCAGGAAGGCACGCCGATTGACCGGCTGATGCTGGGTATGGCGCAGACATTCGGCATTGGTCGCCAGGCGATTGGCACCGGGCAGGGCACGGGCCGGTCATTTTTTCTGACCCGGCTGTTTGAAGGCGTGGTGTTCCCCGAGGCGGGGCTTGTGTCATCTGATGACAAGGTAGAACGCCGCTATCGCTGGACGCGGCGCGCCGCGATTGCCGCCACGGTTTTGGTGGCCATTGGCACTGGCGCGCTGTGGGTGCGCAGCTATCTGGGCAATAGGGACCTTATTAAACAAGCCGCGGAACAGGTCGAACTGTATCAGGCCGCTGCTGCTACCCTGCCGCCCAGCCCGGTGGGCGACACCGATCTGCCGCCCGTTGTGGCCGCGCTGAACAACCTGCGCGACCTGCCCGCCAATCCGGTGCTGGACGATCCGGACCCGGAAACCCGCCTGACCTATGGCTTGTATCAGGGCGAGGTCATCGGCACCCAGGCCGCGCAAACCTATCGTGCGGCGCTGAACCAGCGGTTCCTGCCCCGACTTCTGCTGCGGCTTGAGGAACAGATGGCCGCCAACCTGAACAACCCTGACATCCTGTATGAAGCGCTGAAAATCTATCTGATGCTCGGGCTTCAGGGGCCGATGAATACCGATCTGGTCAAGGAATGGATGCAGATCGACTGGTCGCTGGCCTATTCCGGTGTTGTGCGCCAACCGTTGCGTGATGACCTGAATGACCACCTGAATGCGCTGCTGTCTCAGCCGATGGAAGAGATCGCGCTGAACGGCCCACTGGTGGAACAGGCGCAGGGGTTGCTATCGGAAATGCCACTGGCGCAGCGGGTTTATACCGGCATCGTCAACAGCCCAGCCGCCACCGCGCTGCCGAAATGGCGGATCAGCGATGCCGCCGGGCCTGCGGTAAAACGGGTGATGACCCGATCTTCTGGCAAGGCTTTGAACGAAGGGGTCGAGGGTATTTTTACCTATTCCGGGTTCAACGATGTCTTTCTGCCCGAAGCGGTCAGCGTCGCCGAACGGGTGCAAAGCGAAAGCTGGGTTCTTGGCCCGCGCGGCGAGGCCGAACAGACCGAAGGCGCGCTGCTGGCGCTTAGCCGCGATGTGTTGGACCTTTATTACAACGACTTCATCGCGCGCTATGACAGCATCCTTGGCGACGTTGATATCATCCCGATGGAATCCCTGTCCCACGCGGTTGAGGTCACCAATGTGCTGTCCGGGCCGACGTCCCCCATCGTGAACCTGCTGACCGAGATTTCCAGGGAAACCCGCCTGACCGAGGATCGATCAACCCTGGACGCGGAATCGCTTTCGGGAGGGGCGTCACAGGTGGCGGCGATCGAGGCGCGGTCGAACCTAAGTGTTCAGGGCCAGATCTTGATGGAGGCGTTGGTTAACTCTGCCACCAACAGTGGTGGCGAGCCGCCAAAGCCTCCGGGGTCGTATGTGGAAGAACGGTTCGAATGGCTGCACCAGCTTGTGGATCGCGTCGAAGGCCAGCCGTCGCAGCTCGACAGCCTGATGGGTGTTCTGACCGAGGTCTATCAAGAGCTGAACAAGATGTCCTTTAGCGGAGTCAGCAGCGGGGCCGAGGGCGGCCAGTCGCTGGTGCAGTTTCAGCAGGTCGCCAGCCGGATTGACGGGCCGGTCCAGCGCTGGGCGTCACAGATCACCACCGGGTCGTCCGGTATCGCCGCCGACGGCACACGCGCGTCGATTAATGCCCGCTGGCAGGCCAGCGTGCTGCCATTCTGTCAGCAGGCACTGGATAACCGCTATCCGTTCAACCGGCGGGCACAGGCGGACGTGGCGATGCAGGATTTTGCCAAACTGTTTTCCCCGGGCGGCCTGATTGATGGGTTCTTTAACGAGAACCTGCAAAAATTTGTCGACACCCGAACCCGCCCGTGGACATGGAAACGGCTGAACGATGTCGATCTGGGGATCTCGGCGGCCGTGTTGCAGCAGATGCAATACGCGTCCGAAATCCGCGATGCGTTTTTCTCGGCCGGTCCGGCCCCTGTGGTACAGTTTCAGATCACCCCCGAAGCACTGGACCCCAAGGCCAAATCGGTCCTGCTGGAAATCGACGGGCAACAGGTTGGGTTTGCGCATAAAGGCGGTCAGCCGGACCCGGTTGGGGTGACATGGCCCGGGTCGGTTGGCTTGGCGCGGGTGACCTTTCAGCCGAACAAGAAAAAGATCGAAAATTCGCTGTCGCGCAATGGTCCCTGGGCCTGGTTTCGACTGTTGGATGCCGCCGAAGTGCGGCGCACCAATGTGTCTGACCGCAAGCGGGTAATTTTCAACATCGGCGGGCGGATCGCCATTTTTCAACTGCAATCAGGGTCTGTGATCAACCCGTTTGCCCTGCCGGCACTGGCCAAGTTCAGCTGCCCCAAGTCGATGTAATGACGACCGGGTTTGGCGCATTCGGCAAGATGCCGTCGGTGGGTGACTTCTTTCGCTTCGCCGCGCCGCCGGGGTTTGTTGCCGCCTGGGATAGCTGGATTCAGCGCGGTATGCTGGACGTTCAGACGGCGCTGGGCGCAACCTGGGACGACCATTACATGTCGGCCCCGATCTGGCGGTTCTGCCTGTCGCCCGGACTGGCCGGGCCGCAAAAGGTGCTCGGTGTGTTGATGCCATCGGTGGACCGGGTCGGGCGGCGCTTTCCACTGACCCTGATGGCGGCCTTACAGACACCTGGCCCGGCGCAGCTGGACCATTTCTGCGAAGAGCCGCTGTTTTTGCGGCTGGAAGACACCGCATTGGCCGCCCTTGATGACACGATGACCCGCGAGCGGTTGGAACAGGTCCTTGCCGCCGTCCCGCCACCGCAATTTCGCGGAAATGCCCCGGTGCGCGCCGCCGGGTCCAGTCTGATCCTGACACAGGCTGGTCCCGAAGGGCTGTTGCCCGATCTGGCCGCCGGTCTTTTGGCTGGTCGGTTTGTCCAGCCCAGTATCTGGAGTGCGCTGATCAACGACAGGCCAAGGCTGATGATCACCGAAGGTTTACCGCAAGGCCCTGACATGCAAGGTTTGTTCAACCTGAACGCGCCTGTATGGAACGAGGCCAAACCTGTATGACTGACCTGCGTGCAACCCGCTATAACGCCAAAACCCATATTGGCCTGAAACGCAAAGTAAACGAAGACGCGATCCTTGCGTTGCCGGATCATGATATCTGGGTGGTCTCTGACGGCATGGGCGGCCACGAGGCGGGCGATTACGCCAGCCGCCTGATCACCGATTCAATCGCCACCATCCCCCTCGGGCTGGACCCAACTGCGCGAATGCACGCCCTGCGCGGGGCGATTCAGACAGCGCACCGGATTATCGTGCAAGAGTCCGATTCCCGGGGCCGGGGCGTGATTGGCGCGACGGTTGTGGCCCTGATGCTGGCCAACAGCCATTTTGTCGGCATCTGGGCCGGGGACAGCCGCATTTACCGGCTGCGGGATGGTCAGATCGAAATGCTGACCACCGATCATTCCGCAGTGGCCGATTTTGTGCTGACAGGTCAGATGACCTGGGACGAGGCCGAACAGCACCCGCAATCCAACGCCATCACAAGGGCCGTTGGCGTCGGCGACGAACTGGAACTGGACAAAGTGCGGGGCGAGGTGCAGCCGGGCGACCGGTTCCTGGTTTGCTCAGACGGGCTGACAAAATACGCCACGTTTGGCATCTTGCAGGACACGTTAAGTAATTATCCGATCGAAACAGTGTCTGACCGCCTGATCCAGATTGCCCTGACCGGCGGCGGCGGCGACAATATTTCGGTGATCGTCGTGGATATCCTGTAGCGGCTGGCAGCCCGACAGGGACGGATCAGCGCAGCAAGTGTTTAAGTTGCCCGCGGGTAAATTCTAAATCCTTGGTCAGGGCCTTATAGTCTTTGGCGATACGCGCGCGCTCTTCTGCGGCCTTCTTACGCTCTGCATCCGTGGTTGCCTTTAGCTCTTTGCGAAAGGCATCATAAGACTCTCGCTGATGCTTGCTAAGCGCCTTCATGACACCGCTGATGGCGCTATCGACCTCGGTTTTCAGGCGAGTATGACGGATTTCGGCATTCTTCATCCGCTCTTCCAGATCCTTGATGCGCTTTTCTGGCGATCCGGGCATGGCTGGTCTCCTCAATGGGTAAAATGCAATGGAAAGACCCTGTTTCAGGGCTTTGCGGTTGTCAGTATCCGGCTGTCCAGTGACAGGATATTGGTGGAATCTGCTGCAAAATACTCCTGCAGCGCCTTGGCGTATCCAACAGCAGATTCCGTTCCTGGCCGAAGCCCGTCAAACAGCGGCTGTGTGGAATGCAGAACAATCACTTTGCTTTTGCCCAAGGTGCTCTCGTCAACCGTGAATCCCAGCAAGCCCTTTTTGGCGACATCGTCCAAACTAAATGCCACACGGACAGCGACCGGGCCAACCCGACCGTCGCGTAGATGGGCGATGTCATTGTCCTGACGGTTGATGAAAGGCAACAGGTGATACACGTCGCCCGACACATCCAGCACAGAAACGGTCAGATACCCATCTTTCACATCCGCAGGCAGGGTCACGTCGATCACAGGGTTTTCCCCGACAAAGAACCGCCCCGACGGGTTGGGTTCGTTCCGATCACCAACGGTAAACACCACGTCGATGCCGCTGGTGGGGGCGCTGGGCAGATGGTTTTCGATCAGGCACAGGGTGGGGTTCAGAACCTCGACATCCAGCACGATCTTGCGTTCGTCCACCGCTGCGCGGAGCGCGTCGAACAAACCAACCCTGGTGGCAGTTTCGGCGACGCGCCCGGTCACAGTGACAGGGGTTTGCGGCCCATAGCCCATCGCTGGGGCGCCGGGCAGGTCCAGCGGGCCGCAATCAGCCAGGTCCTGGATAATCGGCTGCAGCTCGGCGATGGGCAGGAACAGCGGTTCCAACCGGAACGCAGCCTTGCCGTTCAGTGCGCCGGGCAAACCGTCGGCAAACGCACTGACCACCCGGTTATGAGTGTCACTGTCGGTTGCCACACCGCTCAGCTGGGCCCTGTTGCCGCTGATCGCCAGCCGCCATTCGCGCAACCCGCCCAGTTGCGCCAGGGTCGCAAGAACATCTGCGCCCCAACTGTCAGCCACAGCCCCGCTGGCCAGTGTCAGTTCGGCGCTGCCGGATTGGTCGTCCATCAGGGCCACCAACCCATCACGCATCTCTTCCGAGGGCACATAGCCAACCGCGCGGGCCGGCCCGGTGGCGGGCTGTTCCACAATCAGCGAATAAGGGTCTGCAAGGGGGTATTTTGGCCCCATCAACCCGTCAAACGCCCCAGACAAATAGCTACCCGCCCCACCGGCGACCAGCACCAGAACCAGCAGCGCGGCAATCAGGCCCCCACGAGACTTTTTCGGCTCAGCCGACACGGGTTGTTGCGGTGTTGGCTTGGGTGCCGGTCGCGGCGCTTTGGGCTCTGCTCTCGGCTTGGGCGCGGGTGTCGGCTCTGGCTCTGGCTCAGGGTCGGGTGCGCGGGCAAGCGGGACAATAACTGTGGCGTCTGGGTCAACAGGGGCAGGGGCGTCCGCCGAGATGTCTGCGGCGGTATCTGTGGGTTTTTCCAGAAAGGCCAGAACCTCGGCCGCGCTTTGCAGGCGGGCCGCAGGGTCGGGGGCGGTCATTCGGTCAATCAGATGTTTTAGCGGCTCGGGCACGCCTTCGGTGTCCAGCGGTTCGCTCTTTTTTTTGACCACCTCCATCGGGTTGCTGCCGATGTTTGGTGGCGCCCCGCGAAAATTAGCCAGCAACAGTGCGCCCAGCGAATATATGTCTGATCTTGCATCGGTATCGCCGCTAAGTTGCTCGGGCGCGGCATAAGCATATTTTCCGGCAAATTCATTGCCGACAATGGTCTCTGCCCCCGGATTAGTGTCTTTGGCGATGCCAAAATCAATAATCACCGCCTGCGCCGGATCACCGTCACGCAGGATGATGTTGTCGGGCGACAGATCGCGATGCACGATGTTGTGGATATGCGCAGCCTGCAACCCTTCGGCCACACGACGGCAGACAGTCAGCAGATCTGCAGCCTCCATCGGGCCTTGTTGCAGCTTTTTGTCCAGGCCCGGCCCCTGAACATAATCCATCACCAGATAGACATGACCATCCGGTGTTCGGTGATTTTCCGAATATCGCACAACCGCATCATGCCGAACCTCGCGAATTTCTTCTTCGCGGGTCAGCAGGACAAGGTAATCTTCATTGCCGGAAAACTCAGACCGCAACACCTTTAGCGCGGCCAGCCGCCCTGAAATCTCGCTGCGGGCCTTGTAAACGTCCGAAGTGCCGCCGCGTCCCAGCAGCTCTTCGATCCGGTAGGTATTGTTAAGCAGTTCGCCGGGCTGAAACGCATCGCCGGGACGGGGTTCAAGCATGGCGATCTTTCTGCCTATTAGAACCGGTAAGGGGTTTCAGTGGCTCTATCCCAGCGCCTGAAACTCTACCCGCCGATTGACGTCGCCGCGTGGATTGGCGCTGTCGTAAGGCGCGCTTTCGCCCAGGCCAACCGCCTCTAACCGGGTTTCGTCAATGCCGCAGGCAGACACCAGATGGTGCTTTACCTCCTGGGCGCGCAACAGGGACAGGCGTTCGTTATATTTTGCCTTGCCCGAACTGTCAGTGTGGCCAATGATCTGAAACATCGAAACATCAACCGCTTGCATCGCCTGACACAGGGCCGCCAGTTTTGGCTTTTGGTCCTCGCGCAGGGCGGCGCTGTCAAAGTCGAATGCGATCTGGATGTTTACCTGATCTTCTTTTTCGACAGCCGCATAATTCGGCTGCGCCGCTGCGGGTGCGACCTCGGTCGTGTTGTCGGCACCGGCTGTTGCCTGCTGCGCAGATGGTACGATAACCAGACCGCGGGTTTTCTGCTTTTTGAAAGCGGTGGCCATTTCTTCGGCGGTCATTTCAGATTCGGACTGAGCCTGCCCGCTGGTTGGCATTGCAAAGCTGAACCCGGTGATAATGAGACATGTAAAAATAGTACTGAGACGGACCATTGTTCGCCCTTCCCTAAAGTTAAAAATGGAGTTGCAAGCAAAGCCTATACCACGGCTCTGTGTCTCACAACGATTTTGCGCGCTGCTGTGAACGCTCGGTATTTGATCATTTGCGGCAGCCCGGGCATAAAACGCTTTACGCAGGCCGGGTAAACGGGCTGAATTGACGATAGAAAAGGGTTTGATTTGCGGTATTTTCCGGCTGTCATCATCGCTATTGCGCTAATTTTGGCCCCGGCAATCTGGGTAGGGCTGACCTATTTTCTGTCAGAAGAAGATTTTCAAGGCTCGGCGGTTGATTCAGGGGCGCGGATTGAAATCGAGATGCTGCGCCAGCAGGTCGAGGATTTGCAGAACCGGTTGGAATCGCTGCAAAGCGAGGTGGCGCAATTGCCGACGGGCGGCCCCATGCAGCCCCAGGTCTCTGATGCCGATGCCGAAGACGCCATTCTACGGGGCACCGGGCCAAATGATATCATTGACGCTTACGCCCAGGTTGTTTTGATCGCCGACCGCCGCAACGTGAACCGGGGCTTGGTTGTGGCAAAGCCAAGCTATCTTGAGGAAAGGCTGGGCCGCCCCCGCGAAACACTGTCTGACAAATGCGAGTCGATGACCAACGAGAAACTGGCCGACAAGCTGGTACTGGAACACGTCGGACCGATCCGGGTGCGTATGTTGCGCCCGGCGGCAGAATCATTGGGGCGGGTGTTTGAAAATGTCCGCCGCGCCGATCCGGACCTTTATGCCCGGATCAACACATCCGGTTCCTTGTGCGTGCGGCGCATCCGGGGCACGACCAACAGCTTGTCGACCCACAGCTATGGGCTGGCGCTGGACATCAACATTGATGGGCATCTGGACAATTTCACCGATGGGAAAACCCAGCTGGGTCTGACCATTCTGGCGGATTTCTTTCATGAAGAAGGCTGGGTTTGGGGCGCCGGGTTCAGCCGCGAAGACAGCATGCATTTCGAAGTCAGCCGCAAGCAATTGGACGAATGGCTGGAACAAGGGCTATTGTAGCCGACGGTTATGCGCAAACCGGAATATTGTTCGGGCCTTTTCAACCCCGGGGGGGGCGTCAAATCGGATCAGCGCAGGTTTTTCGTGATCGACGAAGGCAATAACGGCTCCCCAAACACCTGTTGCCCGGGATTGAAATGAAATGCCTGCCAGCAATGTCAGTCATCAAGCCCATAGGCCTTGCGGATGCTGCGCTTGGTGCCGGGCCCGAAATCACCGTCAATGGACCCCGAATAGAAGTCGTATTTCCGTAACTGTTTTTGTAGTTCGCGGCGGGTTTCGCCGGTGAACATGTTGGGCCGTTCAGTCAGCAGATTCAGCACATCCGAACTGCC
>DFBF01000072.1:35467-37826 GCA_002367285.1 Rhodobacteraceae bacterium UBA3087
AAAATTCTGATCGGCGGCGGCCTGGTACAGCTCCAGCGCGCGCTTTTCGTCCACCGGAACACCGGTGCCGCGTTCATACAGCTTGGCCAATTCGAATTGCGCTTGGGGTGATCCGGCCTCGGACGCGCGTTCCAGAAACGACACAGCCGATGCTGGGTCAAATCGGCCTTCGTTCGGATTAAGGCGCATAAAGGCCAGCCCCAGCATTGACCTTGTGTCGCCCAGATCGGCCAGGGCTAGCAATTGTTCTTCCTGATCGGGACGAATGGATGCCCAGCCATCCTGGGCGTTGGTCCCGGTCAGGTCTTGTTGCCCCTCGGCGGCCCCAGCCAGATAAAATGGCACGCCGGTTAACGATCCGTATGTATGCGGCTCTTGCAGATTGCTGGTTTCTTCCAACACCCTGTCGCGAACCTGGCGGAACATCAGGCTGATTTCCAACCCCGGAGTCACCATCTTTTCCATCAGGGCCAGCGCATAGGGGCTGTTGTCAGTGGTTCCATCCAGCGCGACCTGCCCGTCTTTGGCCGCGAAAGCCACCAGCGTACCGCGTTCGGGATTGGCCGCTGCCAGCCCGCCACCCCCACGGGTGGCTTCGGCGGCCTCAACGGTTTCCGCCTTGGTCACTTCGCTCAGATCAATCGAATCGCCCAGTGGATTGTCCCGGCAGGAATCCAATATGACGATCCGCATCTTTCGCGCCCGTTCAACGGCCGCCAGAAGTTGTTTCAGCGAAACTGATTGGCGTTGCACATCAAGGTTCGACTGAACATTTGCATCCACGGGTATCAGGAAATTCTCGCCCTGAACCTCGACCCCGTGACCGGCAAAATAGATCAGCGCCAGATCGGCGGTTTCTGAACGGAATGCGAAATCTTCAAGCAACTGGTGCAGTTGGTTCGTTGTGGCGTCCAGCGACAGCGTCACGTCAAACCCGATACCATCCAGCGTTTTGGCCATTGCCTTGGCGTCGTTACGGGTGTTTTCCAGAGGCGTGATCGTTTGATAGCCCCCCATCCCCAACACTAACGCCACGCGATCCGTCGCGGCGAAAGATGCAGAAGCCGTTAGCCAGACCGCCAGAATGGCAAAGATATGTAATGCCCTTTGCATGTCGGTTCCCACGCAATCGTTAAAACTCTGTGTTATCCAGTTTACCCCAGTTGCGTCGAAAAAAAAGGCTGGAATTCCGGTGGCTTCGGAACGTTGGCCCAAAGCCGGGGATATCCGTTGGGCTACCTTGGCTTTGCCTTATATCGGACCACTGCACGCAACGGAGCAGGGCGTGTCTGACCGTAGCGCACACAGTCGTTGCCCCTGAATGGACGCAGTGGTATCTGCGCTGCAAATAGAAACCCCGAGGACTTCAGCCCATGGCAAATGATTACATCGTAAAAGACATCTCTCAGGCCGACTATGGCCGCAAAGAACTGGTTATCGCTGAAACCGAAATGCCGGGCCTGATGGCGCTGCGCGAAGAATATGGCGCAGCAAAGCCGCTGAAAGGCGCCCGGATCGCGGGTAGTCTGCACATGACTATTCAGACTGCCGTTCTGATCGAGACACTTGTGGCGCTGGGTGCCGATGTGCGCTGGGCCTCCTGCAACATCTTTTCCACGCAGGACCATGCCGCTGCGGCCATCGCCGCCACTGGCACCCCGGTTTTTGCCATCAAAGGGGAATCGCTGGAAGAATACTGGGACTACGCCGACCGCATTTTCCACTTTGAGGATGGCGGCTGTAACATGATCCTGGATGATGGCGGCGACGCAACCATGTACATCCTGATCGGCGCGCGCGTAGAAGAAGGCGAAACCGACCTGATCGAAACGCCGACCTCGGAAGAAGAAATCGCCTTTTTCGCCCAGATCAAAAAGCGCCTGAAAGAAAGCCCCGGCTGGTTTGTCAAACAGCGCCACATGATTCAGGGTGTTTCAGAAGAGACCACAACCGGTGTGCATCGCCTGTATCAGCTGATGGAAAAGGGCCACCTGCCGTTCCCTGCGATCAACGTGAATGACAGCGTGACCAAGTCGAAATTCGACAACAAATACGGCTGCAAGGAATCGCTGGTCGACGGTATCCGCCGCGCCACCGACACGATGATGGCGGGCAAGGTTGCTGTTGTCTGTGGCTATGGCGATGTCGGCAAAGGTTCGGCTGCGTCGCTGCAGGGCGCCGGTGCCCGGGTGAAGGTGACCGAAGTTGATCCAATCTGTGCGCTTCAGGCCGCGATGGACGGGTTCGAGGTGGTAACGCTAGAGGATGTTGTCGCAACCGCAGATGTGTTTATCACCACCACCGGCAACAAAGACGTGATCCGCATCGAGCATATGCGCGAGATGAAGGACATGGCGAT
>DFBF01000168.1 GCA_002367285.1 Rhodobacteraceae bacterium UBA3087
GCAAAGGCCATTGCCGGCAAGAAGAAGTAAGGGAGGGTTCGTACAATGGCTCGCGAAAAGACACGTGCGAAGAAAAAAGAGCGTAAGAACATCGCCGCTGGCGTTGCTCACGTAAACAGCTCGTTCAACAACACCAAGATCCTGATCTCGGACGTTCAAGGCAATGCGATTGCCTGGTCGTCGGCAGGCACCATGGGTTTCAAAGGGTCGCGGAAATCCACGCCCTATGCTGCTCAGATGGCTGCGGAAGATGCTGGCAAAAAAGCCCAGGAACATGGCGTGAAAACGCTGGAAGTCGAAGTTCAGGGCCCCGGTTCGGGTCGTGAAAGCGCACTGCGCGCTTTGGCTGCTATCGGTCTGAACATCACGTCGATCCGTGATGTGACGCCGATCGCCCACAACGGCTGCCGCCCGCCGAAACGCCGCCGGGTCTAAACAAGATTTCATTGCGCGGGCTGTGGTTTCCCCACGGCCCGTTGCCGTCATTTTAAACCTCGGGCGTCCTGGCCTTTGGACATGAGGACAGGACTGGAATGGAGGGACGCATGATCCACAAGAACTGGGCTGAACTGATCAAACCGACGTCGCTGGACGTCAAGCCGGGCAACGACCCCGCGCGTCAAGCAACTGTGGTCGCTGAACCGCTGGAGCGTGGCTTTGGTCTGACACTGGGCAACGCCCTGCGCCGCGTGCTGATGAGCTCGCTGCAAGGTGCCGCCATCACATCCGTTCAGATCGACAACGTGCTGCATGAATTCAGCAGCGTTGCCGGTGTGCGCGAAGACGTGACCGACATTGTGCTGAACCTGAAGGGTGTCGCGATTGCGATGGAAGTCGAAGGGCCCAAGCGCCTGTCGATTTCGGCCAAGGGTCCGCAAGTTGTCACCGCTGGTGATATCTCGGAAAGCGCTGGCATCGAGATCCTGAACAAGGACCACGTGATCTGTCACCTCGATGATGGCGCCGACCTGTTCATGGAACTGACCGTGAATACCGGCAAAGGCTATGTCGCCGCCGACAAGAACAAGCCGGAAGATGCGCCGATTGGCCTGATCCCGGTCGACGCGATTTATTCGCCGGTCAAAAAAGTGTCCTATGACGTGCAGCCGACCCGCGAAGGTCAGGTGCTGGATTATGACAAGCTGACCTTGAAGCTGGAAACCGATGGATCGGTTACGCCGGACGACGCCGTGGCTTTCGCCGCGCGTATCCTGCAAGATCAGCTGTCGATCTTCGTGAACTTCGACGAGCCGGAAGCGGCTGGTCGTCAGGACGAAGATGATGGGCTCGAGTTCAACCCGCTTCTGTTGAAGAAAGTGGACGAACTGGAGCTGTCTGTTCGCTCGGCAAACTGCCTGAAGAACGACAACATCGTTTACATCGGCGATCTGATCCAGAAAACCGAAGCCGAAATGCTGCGCACGCCGAACTTTGGCCGCAAGTCCTTGAACGAGATCAAGGAAGTGCTGTCGGGCATGGGCCTGCACCTGGGCATGGACGTCGAAGAATGGCCGCCTGAGAACATCGAAGACCTGGCTAAGAAATTCGAAGACCAGTTCTAAGGTTTTGGGGGCTGCCTTGGTGGCCCCCTAAGCATTCCCAGGAAAAGTGGATACCGGTTTTCCGGTTCGGGAATGCAACCACTGAAATGCCCGCCTTGTGCGGGGAACATAAGGCCTGACGGCGGTTTTCGAGAAATCACCTGACGGCCGATGGGCATACCGCCCCAAGGAGAGCGGCCCACACGCATCGGTCGCCAGACAAAGTAAAACGCTGAAGGAATACACAAATGCGCCACGCAAAAGGTTATCGTCGCCTGAACCGCACCCATGAGCACCGCAAAGCGATGTTCTCGAATATGTGCGGATCGTTGATCGAACACGAACAAATCAAAACCACGCTGCCCAAGGCCAAAGAGCTGCGCCCGATCATTGAAAAACTGATCACGCTGGGCAAACGCGGCGACCTGCACGCGCGCCGTCAGGCTGCATCGCAGTTGAAACAGGACAAGGACGTTGCGAAACTGTTCGAAATCCTGGGCCCGCGCTACAAGGATCGTCAGGGTGGTTACGTCCGCGTCCTCAAGGCCGGCTTCCGCTACGGTGACATGGCCCCGATGGCAATCATCGAATTCGTTGAACGCGACGTGGATGCCAAAGGCGCCGCCGACAAGTCCCGCGTTGCGGCCGAAGAAGCTGCGGAGATGGCTGAGGATTGAGCCTCGCCTGACCCGGTTGAAATTGAAAAAGCCCCGCAGCGCTGCGGGGCTTTTTTTTGGGCTCAGTTCATCTTTGACTCGGATCTGAGTCGATGCAACGTCATGGACGCCCGCATACTGTCCAGCAAATGCGATGCTTTTTCTTGTGACAGGTCAACGATTCCCAAAAAATCAAGAAGGGCCGACCTGTCCGAATCGGACATTTCGTTAAGTTTTTCAATCAAATCTGGGTCACAATGCGTCACTCTATCCCCACAGTTTTTCCTGCATCTAATATTTACAATTTAAAGTTGATGACAATTATGGCAACTTATCTAAAAGGATATAATTCAACGTGCAGGGTTCTTGGGGATCGGGAAACATGACAGACACACTGGGGCTCGATCGCGGCCTTGCCAGGCTATCGGATCTGTCTCCCAAGGGCTATGCGCTGGGGCTTCACATTCGTTATGCGGCTGCGCATCTGATGTTTCAGACCTATGATCCGCGCTGGACTGAACTTTACACGGAAAACGGGTATATGCTGGCCGACCCCACGGTGTTCTGGGGTTTTGGCAATGAAGGTGCGATTCGCTGGAGCGAAGTGACGCTGCCCGACCAGCACGGTATTCTGGACCAGGCCGGGGAATTCGGCCTGCATTATGGCGTCGTGGTGTCCTGCGGCCAGATCGCGTCACGCACCATTGGCGGGTTCGCCCGCAGCGACCGTGAATTCAGCGACGCCGAGATCGCCGAAATCCAGAACGTGGTGCGCCAACTGCATGATGTTTCGACGCCACCAGAGCAACTGACCCCGGCACAACGTATGGCGTTGCGGCTGATTGCCAAAGGCTCGCGTCACGCCGAGGCCGCTGCCATTCTGGGCATTTCCGAAAGTGCGCTGAAGGCGCGATTGCGGTCGGCACGCGACCGTCTGATGGTGCGCACCACCGCCGAGGCCGTGCAGCGCGCGCAGGAATACAACCTGCTCTAGCGCTTGGCGACGCCCAGGCATACAGTCACGCCATGACTGATCTTTTTGACACATCCACCAAGGACAGACCTGACGCGCCCCGACCGTTGGCGGACCGTCTGCGGCCAAAGACATTGGGCGAAGTGATCGGCCAGGAACAGGTGCTCGGGCCTGAGGCGCCGTTGGGCGTGATGCTGGCGGCGGGCAGTATGGGGTCGCTGATCTTCTGGGGGCCGCCCGGGGTCGGCAAGACCACGATCGCACGCCTGTTGGCGGATGAAACCGACCTGCATTTTGTGCAAATCAGCGCGATTTTTACCGGCATGCCGGACCTGCGAAAAGTGTTTGAGGCCGCCAAGCATCGGCGCGCGAACGGGCAGGGTACGCTGTTGTTCGTCGACGAAATCCACCGATTCAACAAGGCGCAGCAGGATGGGTTCCTGCCGCATATGGAGGACGGCACGATCCTGCTGGTCGGCGCCACCACGGAAAACCCCAGTTTTGAGCTGAACGCCGCTGTGCTGTCGCGCGCGCAGGTGCTGGTGCTGACCCGTCTGACGCTGGCCGATCTGGAACGGCTGGCGCAGCGGGCTGAACGCGAGCTGGGGCGCGAGCTGCCGTTGACCGGCCCGGCGCGCGAGGCGTTGCTGGAGATGGCCGACGGCGACGGGCGTGCGCTGTTGAACCTGATCGAACAGGTTGCGGCCTGGAAGACCGACAAAAAGCTGACCCCGGACGCCCTGGGCAGCCGCCTGATGAAGCGGGCGGTGAATTATGACAAGGGCGGGGATGAACATTACAACCTGATTTCCGCGCTGCACAAATCGGTGCGGGGGTCTGACCCCGATGCGGCGTTGTATTGGATGGCGCGGATGTTGACGGGTGGCGAAGACCCGCGGTTTCTGGCCCGCCGCATCACGCGTATGGCGGTCGAAGACATCGGTCTGGCCGACCCGCAGGCGCATCGCGTTTGCCTGGATGCCTGGGAAACCTATGAACGGTTGGGCAGCCCCGAAGGTGAACTGGCCCTGGCGCAGGCCGTGACCTATCTGGCGCTGGCACCGAAATCCAACGCCGCCTATGTCGCATTCAAGGCGGCGATGGCAGCGGCCAAGAAAACCGGGTCCGAACCGCCACCCAAACACATCCTGAATGCGCCCACGTCGCTGATGCAGGATCAGGGCTATGGCGATGGCTATGCCTATGACCATGACGCGCCGGACGGCTTTTCCGGCCAGACCTATTTTCCAGACGGGATGAAACGGGGCGTTTATTACCTGCCGGTTGAACGCGGATTTGAACGAGAGCTGAAAAAGCGCACAGACTACTTTGCAAATCTGCGCAGAAAACGGCATTCCTGAGGATCGCACAGACGTGATAATTGTCACGTCGACACAATGTCACAGTTCATGCGTATATGCAGAACATTGTTACGCAGTATCCAAGGAGTTATCCCATGCGTCTTGCCATCCTAGCCGCCGCTTTCGCCATCCCCACCGTTGCCATGGCCGCTGATGATCCGGTGTCTGACACCATCGCCGCCCGCCAAGGGTATTACAAACTGCTGGGCGCCAACATGGGCGTTCTGGCCGGCATGGCCCAAGGCGACATCGACTATGACAGCTCCTCGGCCCAGACCGCCGCGGACAACATGGTTGTGCTGACCACCTATGACCTTGGGCATCTGTACATGCCCGGCACCTCGGCCGACGATTCGGACAAGAGCCGCGCGCTGGCGAAGATCTGGGGAGATTTTGCGGGCGTTCAGGAAAAAGGCGGTGCCTTCGTCGAAGCTGCCATGGCCATGCAGGCCGTTGCCGGTGCTGGCAAAGGCGAAATGGCCGGTGCCTTGGGCGCGTTGGGCGGATCCTGCAAAGGCTGCCATGATACCTATCGTGTGAAATAAGCCATGAGCGACCAGACCCCCAAGCTGCCTGAGGGCGTTGAAACCGTCCGCCTGTGGGACCCGGCCTTGCGCCTGTTTCACTGGGCGTTGGTGGTCTGCGTCGTGACGACCTGGGTGTTGGGCCGATTTGGGCCCAACATCATGACGCTGCATTTCTATCTTGGCTACGTCGTGATCGGCCTGTTGGCCTTTCGCATCCTGTGGGGCCTGTTTGGCCCCGCTGCGGCGCGGTTCAGCCATTTCCTGTTCGGCCCGCGCACGACGCTGGCCTATGTCGCCAAGATCGCCAAACGCGAGCCCAGCTATTGGCCCGGCCACAACCCGGTCGGCGCGCTGTCGGTGTTTGCGCTGTTGGCGATTCTGATTTTTCAGGTCACGACAGGGCTGTTTTCCGACCCCGAAGATTACATCAATGTCGGCCCTCTGGCCGGGCAGGTCAGTTCAGACATGAACCGTCTGGCCACGGGTTGGCATTATCGCGGCGGCTTTGTGATTCTGGCGCTGGTGGCGGGTCATCTGGGCGCGATCGTCTTTTACAAGCTGTGGAAGCGCGAAGACCTGATCCGTCCCATGATCACCGGCTGGAAAGCGGTGCGAAAAGACCGCGACGCTTGACAATACCGCGTCTGACCCGCAGTCAGGCGCCATGTTTACAGCACTTGTACAAGTTGCCCTTGGCGGCGCCCTTGGGGCCAGCGCCCGGTATTTGACCGGGCTTGCCGTCACGCGTGCCACCGGCCACGGGTTTCCCTGGGGGACCATGGTGGTGAACGTCGCCGGATCCTTCCTGATGGGGGCGATCGTGGTGGTTCTGGCGCGTAAGGGTGGCAACGCCTATGCGCCGCTGTTGATGACCGGCCTGTTGGGCGGCTTCACCACGTTTTCGGCCTTTTCGCTGGACGCCTATACCCTGTTTGAACGCGGCCAGATCGGCGCGGCGGCAGGCTATGTCATGGGGTCTGTCGTGCTGTCCCTTGCCGCCATTGTGGTCGGCATTCTTTTGACCAGGAGCATCATCGCATGAGCGGCGTTCAAACCATTACCGTCGGCAATGACGAAGGCGAACAGCGGCTGGACCGCTGGGTGCGCCGCCATTTCCCGCATGTGTCCCAGGGGCGCATCGAAAAGGGTTGTCGCAAGGGCGAATTCCGCGTCGATGGCGCCAAGGTCAAATCGTCGACCCGGGTTGGGCCGGGCAATGAGGTGCGCCTGCCGCCGCTGCCTGAACCCGGCGACATCACGGCCCTGCCCAAGGATCCCGCGCCGATGTCGGATGCGGATGCAAAGATGATCCAGGATTGCGTGATCTATCGCGACGATCACATCATTGCGCTGAACAAACCGCCGGGTCTGCCGACGCAGGGCGGCAGCAAACAGGTGAAACACGTCGATGGCTTGGCCAAGGCGTTGATGTTCGGATATCCCGAAAAACCCCGCCTGGTGCACCGGTTGGACAAGGACACGTCGGGCGTTTTGCTGCTGGCGCGCACCCATGCGATGGCCGCCGCGTTGACCAAGGCGATCCGCCACCGCGAGACGCGCAAGATCTATTGGGCCGTGGTCGCCGGTGTGCCGACGCCGTACCTGGGCGAAATCCGCTATGGCCTGATGAAATCGCCGGGGCATGGATACCGGGGCGAGGGTGAAAAGATGGTCTGTATCCATCCGCGCGATGTGCAGACCACCGAGGGCGCCAAGCGCGCCCACACCCTGTATTCCGCGCTGTACCGCGTTGCCGGGCGCGCCACTTGGGTCGCGATGGAGCCGATTACCGGTCGCACCCACCAGCTGCGCGCGCATATGGCGGAAATCGGTCACCCGATTGTCGGCGACGGCAAATATGGTGGCTCGGGTCAGGAAAACATGGGCGACGGCTGGGGGGCCAAGCTGGGTGGGATCATCTCGAACAAGCTGCACCTGCATGCGCGCTCGATGACGTTTGAACACCCGGACACCGGCAAGATCATCACGGTCACCGCCGAACTGCCGGAACATATGAAACACACGTTCGACACCTTTGGCTGGACCGAAGATCTGGCCGCCGAGGACCCGTTCGAGGCGCTGAAATGACGGCCCTGAAGCTGGCCGTTTTCGATGTTGATGGCACGCTGATGGACAGTCAGGATTTCATCGTCGAAGCGATGAACCGCGCTTTTGGCGATCTTGGCGTTGAATTGCCCAGCCGCCAACAGGTTCTGTCAATCGTCGGCCTGTCCCTGTCCGAGGCGATTGCAAAGCTGGTGCCGACCCTGTCCGCCGACGGGGTGGCCGCAGCTACGGAGCGTTACAAGACCGCCTTTATCAATCTGCGCGCGCAAAAGGGAGGGGAGGCCGCAGCCCCCTTGTACCCTGGCGCGCGCGAGGCGTTACAGGCCCTGCATCTGCGTGACGAAGTCCTGCTGGGCGTCGCCACTGGCAAGGCGAAACGCGGGCTGGATCACGCCGTGATGGCGCATGATCTGGGCGGGTTCTTTATCACGCAACAGACCGCAGACGGGCATCCATCCAAGCCGCACCCGTCGATGTTGCACGCCGCCCTGGCGGACACCGGCGCACAGGCGGCAAGCGCGGTGATGATCGGCGACACGACATATGACATCGAAATGGGCCGCGCAGCGGGGTTCAAAACCCTTGGCGTGACCTGGGGCTATCACCCGGTCGCCGACCTGAAAGCGGCGGGCGCAGACCTGTTGGTGGACACATTCGCGGGCGTCATCCCCGCGCTGGACGAACTTTGGGGGCAAGCATGAGCTTTGAGGCAAAACGGTTCTGGAAAGAGGCCAAGGCGAGCCAGACCGATGGCGGTTGGACCGTACAGCTGGACGGACGCCCGGTGCGCACGCCCGCCAAGGCGCCGCTGGTTGTGCCGACCCGGGCCATGGCTGATCTGATCGCCACGGAATGGGACGCCCAAGAGGGCAAGATCGACCCCCTGACCATGCCCGCGACCCGTTCTGCCAATGCCGCCATCGACAAGGTGGTCCACCAACACGCCGAAGTGGCCGAGATGCTGGCGGCCTATGGCGACAGTGATCTGCTGTGTTATCGCGCCAGCTATCCTCAGGGGCTGATCGACCGTCAGGCGGCGATCTGGGACCCGGTGTTGGACTGGGCCGCGCAGGATCTGGAGGCGCGACTCACCCCTGTGTCCGGCGTCATGCATGCGCCGCAGGATGCGGATGCCCTGGCCCGTCTGACGGCGATGGTGCACGCGTTTACCCCATTTCAGTTGGCAGCTTTTCACGATCTCGTTAGCATTTCAGGGTCCTTGATCCTGGGATTCGCCGCGACCAAGCGGCAAAGACCCATCGAAGACCTGTGGACAATCAGCCGCCTGGACGAGAGTTGGCAGGAAGAACAATGGGGTGTCGATGAAGACGCCGCCGCCCAGGCCGACCTTAAAAAACAGGCATTTTTGCACGCGGATCGCTTTTTTCACCTGTGCGATTAGGGCTCTGACCACAGCCCTTGCGTTAGCATTGCACAAAAAGCGCCTCCTTCCCCTGCGTCAAGTATCGCGAAATCGGATGTAACCCTTGACGATTTCTCATGAATTGGCACACACTCACTCACGCAAAGAGGGGGTCACCCCTCTTTTCACCAATCGTCCCGGCCGTAAGAGCCGGAGAAACGCCCTTACACGGGCGGAAAATCAGGAAGAGGTAATCATGAAAAAAACCGTATTTCTTGGCGCACTGACTGTCGCCGGCCTTGCTGCCGGTGCTTCGGCTGCTGCAACCCTTGATGACGTCAAGGCACGTGGCAAGCTGAACTGTGGTGTCACGACCGGTCTGGTGGGCTTTGCAGCCCCCGATGCGAACGGCCACTGGGATGGCTTTGACGTTGGCGTTTGCCGCGCCGTAGCCGCCGCCGTTCTGGGCGACGCAGAAGCCGTGGAATTCGTGCCGACCACCGGCAAGACCCGTTTCACCGCGCTGGCGTCGGGTGAAATCGACATGCTGGCCCGTAACACCACCTGGACCCTGTCGCGCGACGTGGACCTGAAGTTCACCTTCGTTGGCGTGAACTACTATGACGGCCAAGGCTTCATGGTTCCCAAAGGTCTGGGCGTCAGCTCGGCCAAGGAACTGGACGGCGCGACCGTTTGCATCCAGACCGGCACCACGACCGAGCTCAACCTGGCCGACTTCTTCCGTGCCAACAACATGAGCTATGAGCCGGTTCCGATCGAAACCAACGCTGAAGCACAGCAGCAGTACCTTGCCGGTGCTTGCGACGTGTACACCACTGACGCCTCGGGTCTGGCCGCAACGCGCGCCACGTTCGAAGCGCCTGCGGACCACGTTCTGCTGCCCGAAATCATCTCGAAAGAGCCGCTGGGCCCGCTGGTCCGTCACGGTGACAACGAGTGGGGCGACGTTGTGCGCTGGACGCTGAACGCGCTGATCTCGGCTGAAGAGCTGGGCATCACCTCGGCCAACATCGGTGAACTGGGTGCCGCCGCTGGCGACAACCCCGAAGTGAACCGCATCCTGGGCACCGAAGGTAACCTGGGCGAAATGCTGGGTCTGGACGCTGGTTGGGCCAAAGCAGCCATCATGGCTGGCGGCAACTACGGCGAACTGTTCGAAAAGAACATCGGCGAAAACACTCCGATCGCGCTGTCGCGTGGGCTGAACGCCCAGTGGCAGGACGGTGGTCTGATCTACTCGCCGCCGTTCCGGTAAACACATCTAGGAAAGGGCGCGGTTCATGCCGCGCCCTTTTTCCATTCTACGAACGAGCCCTGGAAAGGCAGCTGAAAACAGCGCCCTCCTCCAAAGCCAGGGACAACGGGGACCACCTACATGACAACCATGACCGACCCGCATCAGGGATCGTTCCGTCTGTCGATGCTGATTTACGACAGCCGCTATCGCTCCATGACAATTCAAATCGTCGCTTTGATCGGGTTCCTGACCCTGATCGGATGGCTGATTTCAAACACCGCGCAGAACCTGATCACCTTGGGCAAAGAGCCCAGCTTTGGCTTTATGCTCGAGCCGGCAGGCTATGACATCAACCAGCGCCTGTTGGACTATGATTCGCAGGACAGCCACCTGAGGGCTGCGCTGATCGGCCTGTTGAACACGCTGCTTGTCGCCGTGATGGGCTGTCTGGCCGCCACGGTGATCGGTGTTGTGGTCGGCGTGCTGCGCCTGTCCAAGAACTGGATCGTGTCGCGCCTGATGGCGGTTTACGTCGAAGGGTTCCGCAACGTGCCTGTGTTGTTGTGGATCGTCTTTGCCATGGCCATCCTGATCGAAACCCTGCCGCCGCCCAATGCGTTCCGGGGCGAAAACCCCGAAGCGACAATGAAGCTGGGCGAAACGGTCGCGGTCACCAACCGGGGCATCTATATCCCCGAGCCGCTGTTTTCGCGCGGCATTGGTGATGCACATGTGTTCGGCGACACCTCGCTGCGGTTCGACGTCAGCCTGGACCTGATCGCCCTTGCGTCCGTGTTCATTGCGGGCCTGCTGATCTCTGGCCTGATCAACCGCCGCGCCAACGCCACGCAGAACGCGACGGGGGTTCGTCCGACCGTCTGGTATTGGCGGCTGGCTGTGGTCGTGCTGCCCACCGCCATTCTGCTGTGGGTGCTGGGCTGTCATATGGGATACCCGGAACTGAAAGGCTTTAATTTCAAGGGCGGGACGCATATGCGCAACTCGCTCATCGCGCTGTGGGCGGCCCTGTCGCTGTATACGGCGGCCTTTATCGCTGAAATCGTGCGTGCCGGGATCCTGGCCGTGTCGAAAGGCCAGACCGAAGCGGCCAACGCGCTGGGTATTCGCCCCAACAAGACCATGTCTTTGGTGGTGCTGCCGCAAGCGTTGCGGGTGATCATCCCGCCGCTGATTTCGAACTATCTGAACCTGACCAAGAACAGTTCACTGGCCATCGCTGTTGGCTACATGGACATCACGGGCACGCTGGGGGGCATCACGCTGAACCAGACCGGGCGCGAGCTTGAGACGCTTCTCATGCTGATGCTGTGTTACCTCATCATCTCGCTGACCATTTCTGGCGTCATGAACTGGTACAACGAATCCGTTAAGTTGAAGGAGCGCTGATATGTCTGATCTTTCCTATGTCCGCGCCGAAATGCTGCCTGAAAAGGCACCGCCGGTATCGACCTCTGGTGCAGTTGGCTGGGTGCGCGAAAACCTGTTCAACGGGGTCGGCAACTCGATCCTGACGATCCTGTCCTTGTTCATGGTCTATCTTGTGCTGTCGGCGCTGCTGCCCTGGGTCTTCTCGCCCACCTGGAATGCGGCATCTCTGAACGATTGTCGTACGATCCTGGCAGGTCACGAAGGGGCCTGTTGGGGCGTCATCAATGAACGCTGGCCGCAGCTGTTGTTCGGCTTCTATCCCAACGGCAGCGAAGAAGGTACGGTTGACCAACGCTGGCGGCCTATCCTGACCTTTGTTCTGCTGTTTGTTGCCGTCATCCCGGTGCTGTTCAACATGATCTCGCGTCGGATGAACTGGGTGCTGCTGCTGGGCGCGCTGGGGATCGCTTTCGTGACCCGTGGCGGCGTGCTGACCATGATCATCGGTGTCGCTTTGCTGGCCGGTGCCGCCTATGTGGCGTTCCAGCTGTTCAACACGAACAAGGTCGACCGGGCGGAAGAAATTGCCTCGGGCGCCAAACGCTTGCCGAACCCGCTGATCTTTTCGGCAGTGTTCCCGTTCCTGGCCCCCTGGCTGTTGTGGGGCGGGTCGATCTGGGGCCCGATTGGCGCACTTTTGGGCTTTGTCATCGGGGCACTGGTGTTTCGGGCCGTTACTGCGGTTGCGGGCAGTCTGATGGGCATCATCGCTGCGGTTTTGTCCGCAGTGATCTGGTGGCTGTTTCTGATGGGCGGCTTTGCCTGGGCTATGGAGAGCATCATCAGCCTGGGGCTTGAGCCGGTGGAAAGCCGCAAGTTCGGGGGCTTCATGCTGTCGATCACCATTGGCGTGGTTGCCATTGGCTGTTCGCTGCCGATTGGCATCGTGCTGGCACTGGGGCGGCAGTCGGACCTGATGATCGTCAAATCGCTGTGCGTTGGGTTCATTGAATTCATCCGCGGTGTGCCGCTGATCACCCTGCTGTTCGTGGCCTCGACGCTGTTGAACATCTTCATGCCGCCGGGGTCGAATTTTGACATCATCGTGCGGGTTCTGATCATGGTGACCCTGTTCGCCTCGGCCTATATGGCCGAAGTGGTTCGGGGCGGGCTGGCCGCGCTTCCCAAGGGGCAATACGAGGCCGCGGATGCACTGGGTCTGGATTATTGGAAGGCGCAGCGGCTGATCATCATGCCGCAAGCCCTGAAAATTTCGATCCCGGGCATCGTGTCGACCTTCATCGGCGTGTTCAAGGACACGACGCTGGTGTCGATCATCGGCCTTCTGGATCCTCTGGGCCTGTCCAACGCAATCCGCGCGGACGCGAACTGGAACGGCGTTGTGTGGGAGCTGTACGGCTTCATCGCACTGATGTTCTTCGTCTTCTGCTTCTCGATGTCGCGGTATTCCATGTATCTTGAGCGCAAACTGCGCACAGACCACCATTAAGGGAGAGACCTGATGTCTACTTCTATCGAATTCGACCACCACGCAGATCGCAGCCACATGTCCGTGTCGGACAAGGTGGCGATCGAAATCACTGGCATGAACAAGTGGTATGGCAACTTCCACGTGTTGCGTGACATCAACCTGACGGTCAACGAAGGCGAACGTATCGTCATCTGCGGCCCGTCCGGGTCCGGTAAATCAACGCTGATCCGTTGTATCAACCGTCTGGAAGAACACCAGGAAGGGTCGATCATCGTTGATGGGACCGAGCTGTCCTCGGACCTGAAAAACGTCGACAAGGTGCGGAGCGAGGTTGGCATGGTGTTCCAGCACTTCAACCTGTTCCCGCACCTGACCATTTTGGAAAACTGCACGCTTGCGCCGATTTGGGTGCGTAAAACGCCCCGCAAAGAAGCGGAAGAAATGGCGATGCATTTCCTGGAAAAGGTGAAGATCCCCGAACAGGCGCACAAGTACCCCGGCATGTTGTCCGGTGGTCAGCAACAGCGTGTGGCGATTGCCCGCTCGCTGTGCATGATGCCGCGCATTATGTTGTTTGACGAACCGACCTCGGCGCTGGACCCTGAGATGATCAAGGAAGTTCTGGAAACCATGATCTCACTGGCGGAAGAGGGCATGACCATGCTCTGCGTCACCCACGAGATGGGCTTTGCCAAAGAGGTCGCCAACCGCGTCATCTTTATGGATGCCGGCCAGATCGTTGAGCAGAATGAGCCCAACGAGTTCTTTGATAACCCACAGTCGGAACGCACTCAGCTGTTCCTCAGCCAGATTCTGTAATCTGAACCAAATTGCTAAAAGCCCCGCCCCGGCGGGGCTTTTTTCGTTGAAGGGGGGGCGAAAACCTAAGACATACGGTGTGAAACCCGCCCCTTTTTTGGAAAGAGCCTTCCCATGTCCGACACCAAACGCCTTGTCATGTCCAGCGACCACGCGGCCATCGAGCTGCGCCAGGCGCTTGCCGCCCATATTGCCACGCTGGGCTGGGAGGTGGTGGACATCGGCCCGACCACGCCCGAAAGCACCCATTACCCCGACCACGGCGCCGCAGCGGCGCAACGTGTGGCGTCCGGCGATTGCCAGCTGGGCATCATCCTGTGCGGCACAGGCCAGGGCATCATGATGGCGGCGAACAAGGTCAAGGGCATCCGCTGCGGCGTTTGTTCAGATGCATTTTCGGCCCGCATGATCCGCGCGCACAACAACGCCAACATGCTGTCGCTTGGCGCACGCGTGGTTGGCGAAGGCCTGGCGATGGATATCGTCGAGGCCTATCTGGGCGCGGAATTCGAAGGCGGTCGTCACGGCACACGGGTTGACATGATCATGGCGCTCGAGGGCTAATCCCAGCCCTTGCAAAACTGCTTTGACAGGGCGCGTCGGCATCCACCGGCGCGCCTTTTCTAGGCGTCCCTATGCGTCGCTGTCCGGGTGGCTTCCAGCGTGACAGACCGTGCCCGGAAAGGCAGGCAGCCAGTGCTCGCGCCGTGCGATCCAAAGCCATGGTCGGGGACGAACCGGTCCGGCGCATCCAGTGCGTCACGATACAGTTCAACCGCGCCATCACTG
>DFBF01000043.1:0-5413 GCA_002367285.1 Rhodobacteraceae bacterium UBA3087
CGACGTGGGACGGCGCACCGCGTCCTTTCACCACCGCCTTTATCGCAGCCTCGATGACCATTTGCTGTTTGAGGCCACGTTCAAATGCGTGTTGATGGACCTGGAAAAACGCAAAGCCTCGGTCGTGGATGAGGATTTGCAACAGGCCATGCGGGCCTTCATGGTTGGGGGATGACACCGATCCGGATCACAAACCGGGACGCACGGCGGTTGTGGCTGTGGACCAACGGATTGGCGGATACGCCGACCGGTCCGCTGGACGTCATGGCGATCATCCGGCGGCTGGGATTTCTGCAAATCGACACGATCCGCAATGTCACGCGGGCGCACAACCATATCCTCTGGAGCCGCAACCAGAATTTCCGCGAAGGCCAGCTGTGGCCGCATCTGGCGGGGCGCGATCTGTTTGAACATTTCACCCATGACGCCAGCCTGATCCCGGCTGAGGTTCTGCCCTTTTGGAAGGGCCAGTTCGACCGGCTGGGGGCAAGGGCGGCGCGATCCGATTGGTATCAATCCGGGCTGGGTCAGGATCAGCTGCGCCAGATCCGCGACCGCATTGCGACCGAGGGTGCCCTGTCCACCCATGCCTTTGATACCAAGGCCGAAAGCCGCGAAATGTGGGCCCGCCCGCCACACAAGAAGGCGCTGGATCAGATGTGGTATGCAGGCGATCTGGCCACTTGTCACCGCGTGAATTTCGTGAAATTCTATGACCTTGGCGACCGTGTTTTTGCGCCCCATGACCCCGCCCCTACGCCCGACGCCGTGGCCTGGCTGTGCCATCAGGCGCTGGACCGCCTGTCCGTCGCCACTTTGGGCGAGGTACAGCGGTTCTGGGACGCCCCGCGCGGGCCTGAGGTCAAGGCCTGGGCAGCGGATGTCGACCATGTGGCCGTAGAGGTCCAGAGCGCCGATGGCAGTTGGCGCGCCGCCCTGGCCATGCCCGACATCGAAGCGCGCCTGGCGATGGCTCCGACCCCGACCAGCCGGTTGCGCATCCTGAACCCGTTTGACCCGGCAATCCGCGACCGAAACCGGCTGGAGCGCCTGTTCGGCTTTCAGTACCGCAATGAAATGTTCGTGCCGCAGGCCAAACGCATCTGGGGCTATTACGTCTATCCTCTGCTCGAGGGCGACCGGTTTGTCGGACGCATCGAGCTGAAGGCAGATCGCGACCGCGGAGCCTTGCACCTGACCGGGGTCTGGCCTGAGCCCGGCGTGACATGGACCGCGCCCCGCCTTGCCCGGTTGGACGCGGAACTGATGCGATTTGCCAAGCTCGCCGGAGTAACACCCACCGCCCAGGCCGCAGATTTCGACCGCCTGCAATCAACGAACGGTTGATTGCGCGCATCAAACCGATAGACATTGCCCATTACAACACGATTTATGCGGAGATCTCATGCGTTTACCCCTGACCCTTCTGGGACTTGCCCTGACCGTGATCCTTGCCCTGCCAGCGCAACAGGCCACGGCGCAGCAGACCACGCGCCAGCAATACATCGCCATGTTGTCCCAGGTGCATCTGGATCCAGACATGCGCCAGGAGATGAAATCTTCGGGCTTCAAAGGGGCGCAACTGGATGTTGTCATGGCCCATATTCAAGCGCTGTTTTCGGATCGCGACCTGTCCGGGTATCTTGCCGATCGCATGATCGAAGTGGATCAGGGAAAACGATCACGCCAGGAAGGGTTGTGGGATTGGCTAGAACCGTTGACCGACCGCGGCCTGCCCCATCTTTCCACCCAGGACATGGCGATTTATCTGAGCACGGATCTGGCATTGCTGCGCAGCTTGAACACCGGCGCATGTGCCCGCACCGTCAAGGGGCGCGACACGTATAAGGCGGCCTCGAGAGCCCTGACGTCGATGGCCCCCGACGCCCTGGCGCAGTTTTATCGTATTTCACAGGCCGCCACCAAGGCCGGACTGCGTCACGCCCGCGCCCCGCAGTTGAGCGAAAAGGCAGAACTGGCCGCCTGGGAGGACATCATGTCCGAGCTGGACGAACAGATCGTCGGCCACCGAAATTATAACCAGTTTCGGGACGCCCTGGACAACATGTCCCGCGCGCCAAACCCAATTGCCTGTGCTACCGGGCGGTACATGCTGCAATCGGTGTTGAATGTGCAGGGCACGAACCGCCGGGCCGCGTTGCAGCTTTTCCTGATCCCCGGCTCTTGAACCGCTCGCCGGATGGGCGCAGGATCGCCCGGTAATCAGCGGAGGGGATAACATGCGTCTTGAAGGTAAAACGGCAATCGTCACAGGCGGGGCGTCAGGCTTTGGCGCGGGCATCGTGCGGAAATTCGCGGCCGAGGGCGCGCGCGTCATGGTCGCCGATCTGAACGGTGACGCCGCCGCCACGATTGCGACCGAGGTCGGCGGGATTGCACAGGTCGTGGATGTTGCAGACCGTGACAGTGTCGCGACCATGGCCCAAGCGGCGCAGGCGGCCTTTGGCACGCTGGACATTCTGGTCAACAACGCCGGCATCACCCATCTGCCCAAACCGATGGAGGAGGTGGATGAGGACGAATTCGACCGCGTGTTGGCGGTAAACGCCAAGTCCGTCTATCTGACCGCCCGCGCCTTTGTGCCCGGCATGAAAGCGGCGGGCACCGGGGCGATCCTGAACGTCGCTTCGACCGCAGGCCTGTCGCCGCGCCCGAACCTGAATTGGTACAATGCGTCGAAGGGGTGGATGATCACCGCCACGAAAACCATGGCGGTGGAATTGGCGCCCCATGGCGTGCGCGTGAACGCGATCTGCCCGGTCGCCGGGGAAACACCTCTGTTGGCCAGTTTCATGGGCGAAGACACGCCGGAAATCCGCGCCAAGTTCCTGTCTACGATCCCGCTGGGGCGCTTTTCGACCCCAGAAGACATGGGCAACGCCGCCTGTTTCCTGTGTTCGCCTGAGGCCAGCATGGTCACGGGCATCGCCATGGAAGTCGATGGCGGGCGCTGTATCTGAAGGCGCGTGGCTGGGGGTTTCACACCCCCAGACCCCCGTGGGATATTTCTGGCAAGAGGAAAAGACATGAAACCTGGCAAGCGAAACCTGATCACGGATGTCACCGGGCTGCGTGTCGGCAATGCATCGGACGACACGGTAAAAACCGGGGTCTCGGTTCTGGTTGGGGACGCACCGTTCGTGGCCGGGGTGCATGTGATGGGTGGCGCTCCGGGCACACGCGAAACCGACCTTTTGGCGCCTGACAAGCTGGTTCAGGAGGTCGACGCGCTGGTGCTGTCCGGCGGCTCGGCCTTTGGTCTGGATGCGGGATCGGGAGTGGCCGATGCGCTGCGGGCTGCCGGGCGTGGTTTCCAGGTCGGAGGCCAGAATGTGCCGATCGTGCCGGGCGCAATCCTGTTTGATCTGCTGAATGGTGGCGACAAGGGCTGGGCGGAAAACCCGTATAAGGGACTGGGGCGTCAGGCCTTGGCGGCGGCAAGCGAGACATTCGATCTTGGCACCATCGGCGCGGGCGCAGGCGCCACGGTGGCGGGGCTGAAGGGCGGGCTTGGTTCAGCGTCATTGGTGCTGGAGTGTGGTGTGACCGTCGGCGCGTTGGTTGCGGTGAACGCTTTGGGCGCGGTCACCATGGGCGACGGGTGCGCATTCTGGGCCGCCCCCTGGGAGATGGGTGATGAATTCGGCGGCCATGGCATGGGCATGCATGATCCAGGTGTCGAGCCACGGCCCGAAACCGGCTTGGGTGAAAACACCACCATCGCCATCGTCGCCACTGACGCGGTATTGACCCAGGCGCAGGCCACACGCCTGGCCACGGCGGCCCATGACGGCATGGCGCGTGCAATCCACCCCAGCCATACACCGTTTGACGGCGATCTGATCTTTGCAGTCGCCACCGGTGCCGTGCCCCTGCCCGACCCGGGCTTTGACGCGTTGCGCCTGGGCCACGCCGCCGCAACCTGCCTGGCACGCGCCATCGCGCGGGGGGTGCATGCGGCGACCCCGGCCCCCCACGATACGCTGCCCACCTGGCAAGACCGCTTTGGGTGAGGCAATCCGGACGTTGTTCAAACCCGGCCCGCGCGGTATCCTGTGGCCCAGGATGTTCACAGGAGGAAAACATGTTCCGCACAGCCACCGCCGCCTTTTGCCTGATGGCCGCCAGCACATTCGCCGCCAGCGCCGATGACGTCACCAACACGCTGGAAAGCGCGTTGAAAGCCTATGAGGAAGGCGACATCAAATACGCGCTGGAAGAGCTGGAGTATGCCAAGCAGCTGATTTCAGCGATGAAAACCGATGCGTTGTCCGCCTTCCTGCCCGAAGCCCCCGACGGCTGGACCCGCGAAGTCAACTCTGATGCCAACGCTGGCCTGGCCTTTCTGGGCGGCGGTGTCGGCGCCGAGGCAGAGTACAGATCGGACAATGACCGGTTCACGATCAGCATCACCGCCGACAACCCGATGGTGGGGGCCATGGCGGGTATGTTCAGCAATGCCGGGGTGATGGGCGTGAAAATGGAGCGCGTCGGGCGCCAGAAATTCATGAACCAGGATGGGGAACTGACCGGCCTTATCGATAATCGAATTCTGATTCAAGCCAGTGGCGCCGCTGTTGAAATGATGCTGCCGCTGTTGGAGCTGATTGATTACAAAGCACTGGAAGATTTCGGCGGCTGAACAATGGCGCGGGTCAGGGCGCTGTCCGCTTGCGTCAGCGGCGCGACCACGTCGAAATGATGAAATCCGGGGGCGATGTGCAATTGTGCCTCGCCCCAGGCATCCGCCAGCCATCGGGCCTGATCCAGAAAGGCCGGGCGTTCTTGCGCCCCCACCCAAACCGTGGTGGGAATGGCGCGCCGACCCTGGGCCAGAACCGGGCTTTCCGCCACCGCCTCGGTCTGATCCAGGCGAAAATCGGTGTTCATGGCGGTCTGGGTCAACGGGCGCAGGTCCGTAACCGGAGAAATCGGGACAATCCGCTCAATCCTGTCGGCGCAGTCCAACGTAACATCCGTACAATTCATCCGCGCCACCAGATGCCCGCCCGCCGAATGCCCGGTCAGCATGATCGGTCCGGGAACGATTGCGGCGGCGTGGTCGATTGCCATCGCCACCTCGCGCGTAATGTCTGAAATACGGACGCTTGGGGCCAGGGAATAAGACGGCATCGCCACCGCCCAACCCTGCGCCACCGCCCCGGCCGCCAGATGCGACCAATCCTTGCGCCCAAAGGCGCGCCAGTATCCGCCATGCACAAAGACCACCAAACCGCGCGCGGCCTCGGGCAGGAACAGGTCCAGTTTCTGCCGCTCAGCGGGGCCATATTCCAGGTTCAGTCGCAGATTCTTCGCCTTGGCGCGAAATTCTTGCGCCACTTGTGCCCATCGGGGCGGGAAATCGGCGGCATTCGGGATGAAATCCGCATTT
>DFBF01000043.1:5555-5785 GCA_002367285.1 Rhodobacteraceae bacterium UBA3087
TGAAAGATCCGACGCTGTTGGCGATCCGGGCCTATGTGGCCGGGGAATGGATCGACGCAGACGATGGTGCCGTGTTTGACGTGACCAACCCGGCCCGTGGCGACGTGATCTGTCAGGTCACAGACCTGGGCCGCACCGAGGTCGCCCGCGCCATCGCCGCCGCCGACACGGCGCGCAAGGGGTGGGCCGCCCGTACCGCCAAGGACCGCGCCATCATCATGCGCCGCTGG
>DFBF01000161.1:0-2229 GCA_002367285.1 Rhodobacteraceae bacterium UBA3087
AAAAAGTAGGACCACCTCTGTGTTGCTTGCGAAAAGCCCCAAGATGAGGGTAGCGGACTTTCTTGATGGGCCAATCAGAAGCTACTTCTTTGGGCAACACCATTTGAAATATGAGGATGTATGGCCGTTCGGTGAACTGAAGCACGGATTCGATGGCTTAGTTCAGGCATATGCAACATTTCTTGGTTGTCCCGAGGACCCGAAAATAGTCAAAGGTCTCCTTGTTTTATTTGGTCAAAAATGGAAACGGGACCGACACCTCTGCCCATGCGGTAGCGGCTTGAAGGTGCGCAATTGTTGCCGAGTTCACCTCGACGGAGTTCCAAAGAAGACCCACTATATGACCATATCCCCAATGCTGGATCGCTTTAATCTCTACCAGGCATAAAAATGGCCCCGCTGTGACCAGCGGAGCCAACTCTTAAAATCCAAGAAGTGTTATCGCTTCACTCGATGTATCACTTCAACACTTACCGCATGGACTGGGCCCAAAGGCGCCCTTTTCTTCAACTGTCAAAACGGCCTTACAGGTCCGTTTTCTTGCCCTTATGCGGGGCCCAGAGTTTCTTGTTGGTCAGGTACAGCAGAGCCGTCAGAAGGGTTAGCAGCAGCACGGCAACAAAACCCGCATGCTGGCGTTCCATCATTTTGGGTTCCGCAGCCCACATCAGGAAGGCAGCCATGTCGACCGCTTCGTGGTGGATGTCATTGGCGTGACCATCGTCGAATTCAACGTCCTCGCCCCACAGCTGCGGCGGCATGGCCGTCCAGCCACCCGCGAAGGCGGTGTTTTCGTACAGGACCGATCCGGCGACTTCTTTTTCTTCACCGGTGAACCCGGTCAGGAAGGCGGCGATGTATTCCGCGCCACCGATGCCACGAACCAGCTGGTTGATGCCGGTGCCCGCGGGGCCATGAAAGCCCGCGCGCGCCTTGGCCATCAGGCTGAGGTCCGGTGCGTTCGGGTCGTTGGATACCGGGAAGTGGTCGACCGGGGTCGAGGGGCGATAGTCGTCCAGCTCGGCGTCGAACACTTCGAAGTTTTCAGCGGCATAGGCACGCACCTGATCTGCGGAAAAGTTCGGGCCACCGTCGTCTGACAGGGTCCGCAGTGGCACGTATTTCAGACCGTGGCAGGAGGAGCAGATCTCGGTATAGATCTTCAGCCCGCGCTGCAACTGGTTCTGGTCATAGGTGCCGAACGGCCCTTCGAACGAGAAGGCCTCGTCATGGATAGCACCGCCGTCACCGGAGGCAAGCGCCCCACCAGTGGTGAGGGCCAGCGCCAGGATAGCGGATGTGGTAAGTTTCTTGATCATTGTTCTCGCTCCCCCTCTTACTCGGCCGCGTTCTTGGCGGCGTCAGGGTAATGGGCGTTGAAATCATCTTCGATGGTGGCCGGCGGTGTCGACGGCTTCTCGATCACGCCCAGCAGGGGCAGGATGACCAGGAAGTAGGCGAACCAATAGGTGGCACCAATCAGCGAGATCCAGTCATGCGGGAATTCCGTGTCCCGGGCCCCGACCCACATCAGAACGATGAAGTCGATAACCAGCAGGCGGAACCACCACTTGAACATCGGGCGATACTGACCCGAACGGACCGACGAGGTGTCGAGCCAGGGCGCCAGCGCCATCACGAAGATCGAACCGAACATGGCCAGCACACCGAAGAACTTTGCATCGACGATACCGCCGGTGATGAAGCTGACCGCTTGCACGGCCCAGACATCAGCGGTGAAGGCACGCAGGATCGCGTAGAACGGCAAGTAATACCATTCCGGCACGATATGTGCGGGCGTCGCCAGCGGGTTTGCCTCGATATAGTTATCGGGGTGACCCAGATAGTTCGGCATGAAGCCGACGATGGCAAAGAAGATCAGCAGGATCAGGCTCAGCGCGAACAGGTCTTTGATCACGAAGTATGGCCAGAACGGCAGCGTGTCTTTTTCCGCTTCTTCCTTGGACCCACGACGAACCTCAACACCCGTGGGGTTGTTGTTGCCGGTGGTGTGGAAGGCCCAGATGTGGATCGCAACCAGGGCGGCAATCACGAAGGGCAGCAGATAGTGCAGCGAGAAGAAGCGGTTCAGCGTGGCGTTGTCCACAGCCGGTCCACCCAGCAGCCAGGCTTGCAGGCTTTCGCCAACAAACGGGATGGCACCAAACAGGCCGGTGATCACGGTCGCACCCCAGAAGGACATCTGGCCCCAGGGCAGAACATAGCCCA
>DFBF01000161.1:2291-7902 GCA_002367285.1 Rhodobacteraceae bacterium UBA3087
GCCTTGTACGACCCATAGAACAACCCGCGGAACAGGTGGATGTAAACGGCCACGAAGAACAGCGAGGCGCCGTTTGCGTGGGTATAGCGCAGGAAGTGTCCGCCGTTCACATCACGCATGATGTGTTCCAACGATGCAAACGCCATATCAACATGCGGGGTATAGTGCATCGCCAGGATGATACCGGTGACGATTTGCAGCACCAGGCAGAACGCCAGAACGATGCCCCAGATCCACCACCAGTTCAGGTTCTTGGGGGTCGGGATCATCAGCGCATCATAGGCCAAGCCGACAATCGGCAGGCGCGAGTGCAGCCATTTTTCGAACCCTGTCTTGGGTTCATAGTGGTCGTGGGGAATACCAGCCATTTCGTGTCTCTCCCTTAGCCCAGTTTGATCGTCGTTTCGTCGACGAATTCGGCGACGGGAACGGGAAGGTTTTCAGGCGCGGGGCCTTTGCGGATACGACCGGATGCATCATAGTGCGACCCGTGGCAGGGGCAGTACCACCCGCCATAGTCACCGGCACCGTCCCCCAGGGGCACACAGCCCAGGTGGGTACAAACACCCATCATGACCAGCCATTCGCCAGCTTCGTCCATGGTGCGGTTTACATCATCGGCCGACAGGGTCGGATCGCTGTTGTCATTGCGCGCGAACTTGTCGGGCATGTCGTCGGCGTCCTGGGTGCGGGCCAGTTCGATTTCCTCTTCCGTACGACGACGGATGAAAACCGGCTTGCCCAGCCATTTCACGGTGACCTGCGTTCCAGGTTCGATTGCCGAAATATCAACACGAATCGAGCTGAGCGCTTTCACGTCAGCAGATGCGTTCATTTGGTTGACAAGCGGCCAGACCGCAACGCCTGCGGTCACGGCGGCGGTGCCGCCAGTTGCGTAATAAAGGAAATCCCGGCGAGTTCCTTCGTGGTCGTCAGCGTGTGACACGTGCGTTTCTCCTTGGCTAGGTCGCTGAGAACGCGACCGACACGACGGAAGGCCGCAGTTCCCCACAGCCTATTAGGCCGGTGTTTAGCCAAGGAAACCCGCTGCGTCCAGCGGTCAATAGGGCGCAGGGAGGCAAAAGCAAGGGGGGCGTGGTGCGAAAAACACCATGTCCAAGGCTGATTAGCGCAAACGAGCCGCATCTCTTTTGATTTTGGTCAAGGGGTGTGGGGCTTGAGAGGGCGGGGATTCTCAGAAAGAGCTTAGCTCAAACGCACAGCACGCACCGCTCCGCGAAAACCGAATTATACGACGACCAGGGATACCGACGCATATCGAAGGACGTATGGCGCTTTCTTGGGGGGCCTTCTGGAAACTGGTTACCAATGAAGGCGACGTAACAATCATATATATGCAATTCAGCGTCGGCCCAACAATGCATGACGACCCCGAACTCTGGCCCGCCCTCAACAAGTCCATCATACCGGGCTCTGGTTCCCGGCAGAAGAAACTCTCCTGTAATGCCTTCTTCGGTCGTTGATCCGAAAATCCTCGCCTGGGTGAATGCAGACCGCTGCGGACTTGCAGCTTAGCGCCGGATCACCGGAGGTTCACCCCACCGGCTTCGTCGCCACCATGCTGTCGCGTTGCGAAAACACCGCGAACCAGTCGTCCAGCTCATCGCGCCCCTTGCGCCATTCCCGGTCCGGGTGGCGGAAATCGAGGTAACCCAGCGCGCAGCCCACGGCGATCTGACCCATATCCAAGGGGCCTGCCAGGTGGCTCATCCAGCGGGCGTTCAATGCGTCCAGCGCGCCTTCGATCTTGGACCATTGCGCGTCCAGCCAGCCCTTGTCCTGCTTGTCATCGGGGCGGCAGCGCCCTTCGTAAACCATCAACACTGCGGCATCCAACAGCGCATCGGCGGTGGCTTCCAACGTCAGCACCTCCCAGATCCGCGCGTCGGGATACAGCGCCCCGCCATTGCGCGCGTCCAGATACCGGGTGACGACGCGGCTGTCATACAGGGTCGGGCCATCAGGCCGGATCAGCGCGGGGATTTTCGATAACGGATTGGCCGCCGTCACCTCGGCGGCAGGCGCCAAAGGCGTGGTTGACACGTCAATCTGTTCCACCTCTCCCTCTTGTCCGGTTTCGATCAACAGAACACGTACCTTGCGCACAAACGGCGAGGCGGGCGAGGAAATGAGTTGCATGGTCAGACTTTCTTGATGCGAATACGGGTCAGAGTGGTTGCGTCGATTTCAAGTCCCGTGCCGGAGGTGCCCAGCCGGAACACACGGCGAAACCGGTGGGTGGCGTTCAGCTGTTCAGCCTCGCGCCGGGCGGTCAGACCCTCAGGGGTCTCATCCAGCGCATCTTCGGCCCGCTGGTCACGGCGGCCCTTTTCAACCGAACGGGCCATGGCGTACCCGGCCAAGGCGACCGCACCATAGCGCAAGCCGATGGCGGTAATTGGGGCAAGGGGTAATGGCATATCAACTCCTCCTACTTAAAGCCTTTTACGTTTTCCCTAAGTCAGGGCAAAATGTAAAAGGCCCACACCATTTCAAGGATGTGGGCGCTTTGCACAGAATCCGTGCCTCGGATTAAATGCAAAACGCTTTAAGAATGTAGGCACCCTTTGGGCCAAAGTCCACTTATGCCGGTTTTGCACCTGCCATCAGAGCCGCCAGATCGGCCAGTTCTTGCCCAACCCCGTCGGGGACTTTTCCTGCGGCTCCCAAGCGCGCCGCCTCGGGCTTGTTCTGCCCCAGTTTCCAGGTGCCCGCGACCTCGCCAATCTCCAATTGCGCCGGTTGGATCATGCGCATCATGCGCGCCAGGGCCTCGTCCGTCATTTTGTCGGCCAACCAGGCGGGTTTTGGAGCCAAACGCGCCTCGAACGCTGCCGACAGCTGGTCCAGCACGCCGCGCAGCCCCTCCTGCGGCAACAGCGACAGCGATCCGCGCAGATGCACGGCGACATAGTTCCAGGTCGGCACCTGATCCTCAATGCCATACCAGTCCGGCGAGATATATCCGTCCGGCCCCGACACGGCGATCACTGCGGGCAGATCCTGCGACAGCGCGCGTGAAATGGGGTTTGAGCGCATCATATGCAGCGTCGCCGTCTTGCCATCGTCAGACAGCACGAACGGCACATGGGCCAGCAGCGGACCATTGCCACCGTTGACAGAAAGCGTACCAAATCCGCGCGCACGGGCGAACGCCAAGTTCTTGTCATCCGTTGTCTGACGGAAGATGGGATTGGGGTGCATGATGGCTCCGATACGAATGAGGCGTGTATCGGTGGCAGACAATCAGACGATCAGCTGCCCGTCCAGCGTTGCGTTGACCCGCGCCGATACAATCTGGCCCTCGATTTGGTCCGAAGCGAACAGAACCTCGGCGAATTGTTCGGTTCGCCCCATGCGGGCGTTTTCCATCAGCACATTGTGGGTCTGGCCGATCTGAGCCGCCAGGTGCTTGGCCACCTGCCCGTCCCCCACCGCACGCAGCTGTGCCGCGCGGTCCTTGATGATGCGCCCATTCACGGCGGGCATACGCGCTGCGGGCGTGCCTTCACGCGTCGAATACGGGAACACATGCAGCCAGGTCAGATCGCATTCGGTCACCAGCTTCAGGCTGTTTTCGAAATGCGCATCGGTTTCGGTCGGAAAACCGGCGATGATATCGGCGCCAAAGGTAATGTCCGGGCGCAGGCGCTTGGCCTCTTGGGTAAAGGCAATCGCATCGTCGCGCAGGTGGCGACGCTTCATGCGCTTCAGGATCAGGTCATCACCATGCTGCAAGGACAGGTGCAAATGCGGCATCAACCGGGGTTCCGTCGCAATCGCCAGCATCAGGTTGTCATCCGCTTCGATCGAATCGATGGAACTGATCCGCAGGCGGGCCAGATCCGGCACCAGCCGCAAGATGCGCATGACCAGATCGCCCAAGCGGGGTTCACCCGGCAGGTCCGCACCCCAGCTGGTCATATCAACCCCGGTCAGCACGATTTCGCGAAACCCCTTGTCGACCAGCCGCTTGATCTGGTCGACCACAACACCGGCGGGCACGCTGCGCGAATTGCCCCGGCCATAGGGGATGATGCAGAAGGTGCAGCGGTGATCACAGCCGTTTTGCACCTGCACATAGGCGCGCGACCGTGTGCCGAACCCGTCAATCAGATGGCCCGCGGTTTCCGTCACCGACATGATGTCATCGACCTGCACGCGTTCGGTGTCGCCGATCAGGTCGGGGGCAAGTCCGGCCCAGGTGTCAGGCGACATCTTTTCGTGATTGCCGATGACTGCGTCGACCTCGTCCATCGCGGCGAAGGTTTCGGGCTCTGTCTGGGCGGCACAACCCGTGACGATCACCTTGGCATCCGGGTTGTCACGGCGCAGCTTGCGGATCTCCTGACGCGCTTTACGCACCGCTTCGGCGGTTACGGCGCAGGTGTTGATGACCACGGCACCTTCAACCCCGGCCTCGGTGGCCAGCGCTTTCATCGCCTCGGTTTCATAGGCATTCAGGCGACAGCCCAGCGTCGCAAAGATCGGCGGTTTTGCTGTCATCACAGGCCCGCCAGAAATTCCGGTTTAAGCGTCGCTTCGAACACAAAGGCAGTCGGCCCGGTCATCCAAACGCCGTCCTCGCGCCAATCCAGCGTCAGCCAGCCACCATCGACCTCCATGCGCACCTTGCGATCGGTCAGGCCCCGTTGTGCTGCGGCCACGGCGGTGGCGCAGGCGCCCGAGCCACAGGCCAGCGTGATGCCAGCACCGCGTTCCCAGACCCGCATACGAATATCATCGCGCGCGCGGATTTCGGCGAATTCCACATTCGTCGCCTCGGGAAACAACGTGTCCTTTTCAAACCGCGCGCCGGTTGTGGCGACGTCCACCGTTGCGACATCGTCCACGAAGAACACGCAGTGCGGGTTGCCCATGCCGACGGCGACAGGATCGCCCTCAAGCGGCAGGTGTTTCAGGTCCATGTCATGGGACACCGGCACCGACTGCCAATCCAGAATGGGCTGTCCCATATTGACGGCAACTTCATCGCCAACCGCAACCGCCTGAAGGATACCGCGCGCGGTGCGAATGGTCAGCGCCTCGATCCCGGTCTGATCCATCATGTAGCGCGCGACACAGCGCGTGGCGTTGCCACAAGCGCCCGCGCGACTGCCATCCGCATTCCAGAAATCCAGGTCGATATCGGCCAC
This sequence comes from Rhodobacteraceae bacterium UBA3087, assembly GCA_002367285.1. Taxonomy (GTDB): domain Bacteria; phylum Pseudomonadota; class Alphaproteobacteria; order Rhodobacterales; family Rhodobacteraceae; genus Aliiroseovarius_A. The sequence goes on from DFBF01000161.1 coordinate 7,469, forward strand.
ATTCGAATCGCGGATCTCGGCCAGCTGGTCAAATCCGACACCACGATGTCGATCCCCCAGCCCCGCCGCCAATTCGCGTGTGACAATTGCCTCTCGCCCCCGTGAATCAATCATCACAAAGTCATTTCCCGCCCCGTGCCATTTCATGAAGCTCAGGGAATCTGGTGTGCGCAGGTCTTTCATGAGACGCGATATACGCCCTTGCCAAAGTTTTTGCCAGAGATCGTGCGAATTCCCTAGAATCGGGGTTGACCCACCCCCCATGCGACTATAGTCACCGCCTCCACAGAGAGGGCCGTTAGCTCAGTTGGTAGAGCAACTGACTTTTAATCAGTAGGTCGATGGTTCGAACCCATCACGGCTCACCACTGTACCAAAGGCTTAGGCGGAAACGCCTGAGCCTTTTGCTTTTCCAGCAACCACATAGCAACCAC
>DFBF01000299.1:0-10246 GCA_002367285.1 Rhodobacteraceae bacterium UBA3087
CCTGTATTGCGCGGTGATCGTGAAAAAGGTGGACGCGCGGACGCGGTCCAAAACCTCGATCAACGATCTGCTGCGGGATTGATCCCGGTGATGCGTATTCTTCCGGTCATCTTCTTCGTGCTGACCCCGTCTTATGCCGGGGCGGGCGACTATGATGGCATCTATCGTCCGCAGGGCAATTGGGCGCAAGGCTGGGACTGCGAAAACATAGGTATGGATGGCGGTGCCATTGCCATTCGCGATGGTCGCTTGGAGGGGGTCGAAAGCCTGTGTTCGCTTGACAACCCCACACCGGTGCGCGGTCTTCAGGCAACATTGTATGACGCTGAATGTGCCGCCGAAGGCGATCTGTATTCCTATCGGATCATGATTATGCGCACTGCAAACGGTATCGCAACCGTGCAACTTGGCGGCGTGGTATCACATTTTGAGTTTTGCCAATGACTGACATCCAGAAGGCGGCAAAAACAAAAAAACCGAAGAAGCCACAGCAGGTCTATACCCTGTTGATCCAGGTGGGTCGCAAGGATGGCGACGGCTTGCCAAAAAAGGCAACCGGCGCCGCCATGATCTGTTACGCCAGTGGCGTGGACGAGGCCGAAGCGGTGCGCGAAACCGTGGCGATCCTGAAACAGGCGGAATTGGCGCCTTTGGACGTGACGGGCTATGGCACGTTGGAGGACCGGATCGAGATGGGCCACGAGGTCGGCGAGGACGAACGCGCGCTGATGGCCCGCGCTCTGGCCGAAAATAGTGTCGTCGTCGCACAGATGGACCCGCTGTATGATGACCCCAAGGCGGGCGGCAAAAAGTGACCGTTTTTCTGGATCTGGACGGCACGCTGACCGATCCGAAACCGGGCATCACTGGCAGCATTGTTTATGCAATGGGCAAGCTGGGCCTGCCTTGCCCGCCTGCCGATGATCTGACCTGGGCCATCGGCCCGGCTCTGGTCGACACATTTGCCAAACTGGGCGCGGTCGACCCGGACCAGGCACTGGCGTATTATCGCGAGGTCTATGCCGACACCGGGCTGTTCGAAAACCGGGTCTATGACGGTATTCCGGCGATGCTGGCAGCCCTGCGCGACGCGGGTCAGACCCTGCATCTGGCCACCGCCAAGCCGCATGTCTATGCCCGCCGCATCACCGCGCATTTTGATCTGGCTGGGTTCATGACGTATGAATTCGGCCCCGAAACGGATGGCACGCGCAACAATAAGGGCGAGCTGCTGGCCTATGCGCTGGAGCGGACCGGCGACGATCCCGCGCGGTGCGTCATGATCGGCGACCGGCACCATGATTTCGATGCGGCCCGTGCCGTGGGCATGGCGTCGATTGCAGTGGCCTGGGGCTATGGCTCGGCTGAAGAACGCGCCACCGCCACCCACATATGCAAAACGCCCGACGAGGTGCCGGGCGCTGTGCGTGATTTGATCGGTTGATGCTTAGCGCGTCTTGACGGTTGCATCAAAGCTGTTGGGCAGACCGGGGTCTTCGTCCAGCATTTTTTCCAGCGGAATGACAAAGGTGGCGGTCTTGCCGTCATCGGACACGGTGCCGTTGGTTTCCACCACAGAGGCCCCCGTCACGTTCATGGTGATCGCGTGGCCGGTGAAGGACGCGCGCAGCATGGCGGCCATTTCGCCCATGTCTTCGTCGGGTTTGCTGTCGGACAGCATTTCGGTCAGGTCGAAGGATACTTTGATGGTTTCGCTGTCCAGGCGTTCGATCACATAGCCCTGTGTCATGCCGCCGGTGGGCGAATTCATATCATCGTGGTCAGACGGCGCATTGGCTTCGGCGATCAGATCGTCGATCGAGCCGGTTTCCGAGATGGTGCAAAGATAGCTGCCGTCGGCCTGTGCTTCGCCCACGCCCTCTTCGCAGGGGTCTTCGCCGCCCTGGGCAACCATGGCATAGAATTCCGGCCCCATGGTCATGACCGCGTTCATTTCGGCGGTGTCATTGTCGATGAAATCGATGGTGATGTCGGCATCAAAACAGGCTGCCAGCGGCAGGATGAAAAGCAGGGCAAAAAATTTGCGCATATCGAAGGGTTCCCTTGGGGTTGGTTTGCCTCAGAATATGCCCGGTCGGTGAAAGAAGTCTAGCACCCGCGCGTTGGAAAGGCGGGGATGCGCTCTAATGCCCCGCCCTGCGTTACCGCGTGTGGCCGAACCATTTCTGCTTCAGCGCATCCAGCGTGCCGTCTTCGCGCAGGCGCAAAAGGCTTTGGTTCATAGGTTCGGCCAGATCCGACCCGGTGGCCAGCGCAATGCCATAGTTTTCGCGCAGGAACACAGGCCCGACCAACTGGCCGATACCGGCCCCCTCGGCATTGACGTAATGGGCCAGAATGGGGGCGTCGAACACGACGGCGTCCAGATCTCCGGCCTCGAACGCCTGGGTCAGTTGGGTCAGGTCGGGATAGTCCTGATAGCGCAGCTCGCGCCGCTCCAGATAGGCGGCGGCGGTCGACCCCGACGTGGTGCCGATGCGTTTGCCATAAAGGTCGTTGATCGAATTCACCGAGCCCTGGATCGCGTCCACCGTCAGGGCGGCGGTGATATGGGCGACGAAAATCGACACGATGAACAGGCTGGACACAACCAGGCCGACCCCAAACAGGCGGCCCATCGGCGTGCGCGGCACACGTTCTTCAAAGCCGCCATTCACCACAAGGTTCAGCGCCCACCAGAAGGCTGGGAAAACGGCGGCGCGGGCCGGTTGGTCGAAATAGGGCTGCGCGCGGCGCTCAAACTGCCACATCAACATGCCGACGGCCAAAAGCGCGGCAAAGGCCAGGAGGATCGCAATCATCAGGTCGCGGCTGAACACCGCCTGCCACAGGGGGCTGCCCGAACTGCCCTCGGAGGGGATCATGATCTGCAAACCGCCTTCAAAGATCGGTTGCGAAAAATCCAGCACCGCCTCGCGGCTGGCCGTGATCGAGATATTGGCGACCGCCGCATCGGCCTCGTCCAGTTGAACCATCGCCAGCATCTGCGCAAAGGCGTCGACCCGCACGATGGTATAGGCTTGGCCCATGTCCTGCATCAGGGCGTCCCACAGATCCAGGCTGAATCCAGTTTCCACGCCGCCTTCGACCAGCGAAAATGGTGGCCGCGTTACGGTGGCAACGGTCAGGTCCTGTGCGGACGCGCTGACCGCAACAGTCAGGGCCGTCGCGGCCATGGCGATGAAAAGAATCAGTCTGTGCATTAATCGTTCCCCTACCCCCCCTTGCCACAAAGGGTATGGGGCGGGCAATTGCGCCTTTTGGTCACGCGGGACTACGCCCTAGGCCACCAATGACGACGCCAGGGTGCGCGCCTCGTAGCTGGACAAGGTCGGCTGGGCAAAGCGTTTGTGACGCGGCAGCGCGTGGGCCGGCATGTCGGCCAACGCCGTTGTGGCGATCAGATCGGCATCGCGACCAATATCGCCCAGGAACATGCTTTCGCCCCAAAGCCCGGCAAATCGCAGACATTCGTGACCGTCCAAAAGAAGGTGGTGATACCACAGCGTCCCAGCGCCGCCAGGGCCGCGCCGGATCGCCTGACCGTCGATCATGTGATGCGCTTCGACCAGCACTTCGTCCTCGCCAAACAGGTATTCGGCCTCGGCGCCTTTAACGACAATGCGGTGATCCGGGGCGACCAGAATATCGCGGCTGAGCCCGTAATAGGGCGCGCGCAACAGCACCGGGCGCAATCCGCCCAGCGCGGGTACCTCGCGCGCCGTGATCCAACGGATCGGTTGTGATCCATGCGCCGTGGTGACCAGATCGCCCGGCCTCAGCTGTTCGACCAAGCGCAGGCCATAGGGCGTGTCCACCGGCGTGCCGCGCGCGACGCCCAGTGACAGGCCCACCGGTTCGACCCGGTCAGACAGCGCCACCCAGCGCAATTCGCGCCCAAATCTGGTGGCCTCAGCCCCCAGGATGATGTCGCGCCCATCCTCAATCGGCAGGGGCAGGGGTGAAATCACCTCGCGTTGGTGCAGGGTTTCCTGATCCAGGTTTTCCACACTGATCAGACCCCGGCGCGCGGGTGCATCCCAGGAAAACGTGATGCGCAGGCGCGTTTCGCGCTGTGGGATCGGCATGACCATGCGGGTCTGGTGTTGCGCTGTGCCCTGGCATTGGGTCAGGATCAACACCCCGTCGGCCAACAGGGTCAGCCCCAGATGGCGGTGCCAGTCCTGTGTTCGATCAAGACGTAACAGGCGTTGCGGGATGCGGCCCTGGGCGGCATATGTCACCTCGAGCACCAGGCTGCCACGCGCCATCAACCCGCTGGGCTGCGGGTCAGGACCATGCAGCGCAGGCTGCCCCGTCCCCACGCCACGCGTGTCGAACGTGGCCCGATGCAGGTTTGAAATGCCGATCCAGCCCATGCCCGTGCCCCGCGCCCGTCGTCAGGCCGCCAGACCCTGAGACATCAGCACTTTCGCCTCATACCCGCGCAGGGTGCGGCGGGCGGCGGGCGAATATCCTTCGCCGGTGTCAGGGTCGATCTCAGGGAACAGGGTGCAGATTTCTTCGACGATTTCGCGTTCGAAACTTTGCGTCGTTTGCGGGCCGGGCAGGAAACTTTCGGTCGCCAGTCCTTCGGAATAGATCACCTCGTGGCGATCAAACAGCAGGTGGACATATTCGACCTCGCCGCCTTCCATGCGGCGCACGGATTGGTCGTTGACCAGATCTTTGGCGGACACCAGGACCTCGGTGTCACCAAACAGCAATTCAGCCAGCGCATCGCGGATCAGGATACGGTGCTGGGGCGACAGCAACAGTTCAGCGTGATCGCCAAACGTGCCTGCCGCAATGCGGATCGGGGCGAAATTGTCTTCGGCCGGGACAACGCGACGCCCAATCCAGCGCAGGGGTTGCGCGCCGTTGTCATGGGTCAGAACCAGATCGTCGGGCACCAGATCCTCGACCCGTTTGTCGCCATCCGGCGTGGAAATCATTGTGCCCGCCACGAAGCAGGGGATCGAGTTGACGGTGACATAACCGGTGTCGGTGATGTTGCTGGAGCCCCCCCCCGTCGCGACGGAATAGGTGAAATTCACGTCCTCGATGTCGCCGTCGCCGTCTACGGTCAATGTCCCGTCGCCGTTCAGCGTCACGACCTGGCCCGTGGTCAGGGTGACCGAGTCACCCGAAGCCACGGCGACCCCGTTGATATGGGTCACGGTGATCGAGCTGTTGCCAGGCCCGATATCATTGGCCGTCACGTCGATGGTGGTCGACCCGTTGGGATAGATCGTCGCGACATCGTCATTTGCGATCAGCTTGGTCTGGCCACTGTTGCCAGCAATGATCAGAGTTGAATCGTAGTTGCTGTCGGCCACGTCCGCGATGCCGATGCGCAGCGAATTCACCTCATCCGGGTTGACCTTGATCTTTACCGTCATGGTGACGGTCAGCCCGTCCATCTCGGTATTGAATTCGCTGTTGGTGTTGGACAGGTACAGGTTCTCGTTCGACCCTGAATGCACGCTGCCAACGCTGGTTGTGCCGCCAATCGGCAGTTCGACTGGCTCGCCGTTGACCCAGACGCCAACGATATCATTATAGATCGACCCGGCGTATTCCGGGTATTCCTCGGAGGAAAAGGTGAATTGCAGCGTGATGTATTCGCCGTCCGGGATCACATCGACATCAATATAGGACGCATCATAGGTGCGCGTTCCGGCCAGGTCGTCGAAATCGTCATTGCCGTTTTCACCACGCGACCCGGTGGACTGATTGCTGTCCTGGTTTGCGTCGCCCGACCCGTTGGTAAAGCCCGACAAGCGCCCAGTCGAAAACATGACGCCCGTGTCTGATGGCGTCACACCTGGCGACGTGGTGTCGCCATCCGAAAAGATGCCCGAGGACCGGTTGTCGCCCGTATAGGTCGCGTTGACGACCTGAACGCCGTCGCCAAAAATTTCCTCCGCCATGTCGATCGCGGATGCACCAGTATCGATATTCAGCTCGCTTGCTGCGACCATTTTGCCTGTCTCCTGCCCGTTTTCGAAGGCAGAACACGGGCACAGGGCAGGCGTCATGATGCGCCGCTTTCTGTGGTCAAACCGCTCGTTTCGGACCGGGCTTTGCGCCTCTGGTGGTCCGGTGCCCTGCCTCGGGTCATTTCATTGCTTTGGACTATGCCGCAGAAATGCCTGCATGTTAACCATTTGATACCACAATTTTCAGTGCCGTGGCCGCTGTGCCATGCGGGACACATTTGCACGACGGATTTGCAGGGCGCGACGCGGCGCGCTAACAGGGGATCAAAGGAGTACCCCATGACCACTGATCCCGCCGAATTGACCCGCCGCCTGATCCAATGCGCCTCTGTCACGCCCATTGAGGGTGGCGCTTTGGTGTTGTTGCAAGGGCTGTTGCAGGACGCCGGGTTCACCTGCACCCGCGTGGATCGGGGCGAGGTGTCAAATCTGTTCGCCCGCTGGGGGTCGAAAAACGCCCGCACGTTGGGGTTCAACGGCCATACCGACGTGGTGCCGTTGGGGGACGAGGCCGCCTGGACCGTGCCGCCGTTCGGGGCGATCGAAAAGGACGGGTTCATGTGGGGGCGCGGCGCGACCGACATGAAATCGGGTGTCGCGGCCTGGGTCGCGGCGGCGATTGATTTCGTCGCGGACGCCCCCGAGGACGCGTCGCTGGTCATCACCATCACCGGCGACGAAGAAGGCGACGCGCTGGACGGCACGACCGCGATCCTGGACTGGATGGCAGCGCAGGGCGAGGCAATGACCGCCTGCATTGTGGGGGAACCCACCTGCCCCAACACCATGGGCGAGATGATGAAAATCGGGCGGCGCGGGTCGATGACCGCCTATATCACCGCGCGCGGCATTCAGGGCCATTCCGCATACCCACATCGCGCCAAGAACCCGGTGCCTGCGCTGGCCCGGTTGATGGCGCGACTGGACGCGCATGTGCTGGACGAAGGCACGGACCATTTCGATGCGTCCACCCTGGCCGTGACGACGATCGACACCGGCAACCCCGCCAACAACGTGATCCCGGCCGAATGCCGTGCCACGGTGAATATCCGGTTCAATGACGCGCAATCCAGCGCCGGGATCACCGCCTGGTTGGGCAACGAGATGGGCAAGATCGCCGCCGAAACCGGCGTGAATTTCGACATGACCACCAAAGTGTCGGGCGAAAGTTTCGTGACCCCGCCCGGGGACTTGTCGTCATTGGTCGCCGCGTCCGTGGCCGCCGAAACGGGCGTGACGCCTGAGATGTCGACATCCGGCGGCACCTCGGACGCGCGGTTCGTNNAAAGACCACTGCCCGGTCGTTGAATTCGGTCTGGTTGGCAAAACCATGCATCAGGTGGATGAACGGGTTGAGGTGGCGCAGATCCATCAGCTAAAGGCAATCTATGCCCGGATCATGGCGGATTACTTTGCGTAATCAACTGGTTGTCATGGTGAAAGAACCGCACCCGGGGCGTGTGAAAACACGGCTGGGGCGCGATATCGGTATGACGCGGGCGGCGTGGTGGTTTCGCCACCAGACCACCGCCCTGCTGCGCCGCATCCGCGATCCGCGCTGGCATCTGACGCTGGCCGTGGCGCCCGACAGCAAAGGGCTGGCCAGCCGCATCTGGCCTGCCGATCTGCCCCGAATGGCGCAAGGCGCGGGCGACCTGGGCGACCGGATGGGCCGCATCCTGCGCACCATGCCACCCGGCCCCGTCGCAATCATAGGTGCCGATATTCCCGACGTCCGCCGCGCCCACATCGCACAGGCCTTCACCGCTCTGGGTGACCATGACGCAGCGTTCGGGCCCGCGCCCGACGGCGGATATTGGTTGGTCGGCTTGAAACGAACCCGCGCCGTGCCCACTTGCCTGTTCAATGGCGTGCGGTGGTCGACCGAACATGCGCTGGCGGACACGATGTCCAGCCTGCCCGACTACAGCCACGCCTTCATCGACACTCTGGACGATGTGGACACGGTTGAAGACCTTGAACGGCTTGCCCACCGGCTTTCTCAGTGACGTCCCCGTCCCCCCATGTTAGGCATTTAAAATGACACGTATTCCTTCAAAGGACGAAGTCCTGCAATGGATTTCCGACAACCCGACCCTGACCTCGAAACGCGACATTGCGCGCGCTTTTGGGATCAAGGGAAATGACCGGATCGACCTGAAACGCATCCTGCGCGAGCTGGAGAGCGAGGGCCATCTGGCGAAACGCTCCAAGACGTATCGCGATCCTGACAAGCTGCCCCCGGTGGCGGTGTGCCAGGTGCTGGCGCCCAACGCCGATGGCGATCTGTACGCCAAGCCGATGGAATGGCAGGGCGAGGGCGATGAGCCCCGCATTCTGCTGATCGCCAAATCCTCGGACCCAGCATTGAAGGTCGGCGACCGGATTTTGGCGCGATTGAGCGAGGTGAAAGACCCCGATCACCTTTACGAAGGCCGTCTGATCCGGCGCATCGGCACCAATCCAATCCGCCTTCTGGGCGTGTTCAAAAAGACCTCGGAAGGGGGGCGCATTCAGCCCGTCGACAAGGGCCAGGACAAGGAATGGATGGTCGCCACAGCGGATATGAATGGCGCCAAGGATGGTGAACTGGTCGAGGCGCAGCAATCCGGGCCGAAATCGCGCATGGGCCTGCCCAAGGCGCGCATCGTTGCCCGGCTGGGTGACCCGACCGCGCCCAAGGCCGTCAGCCTGATCGCCATCCACCAACATGGCATTCCCGACGCCTTTCCCGACAGCGTGATCGCCCAGGCAGATGCGGCGAAACCCGCGCCCTTGGGCGATCGCGAAGACCTGCGCGACCTGCCGCTGGTCACGATCGACCCGGCTGATGCGCGCGACCATGACGACGCGGTATATGCCCGCGCCGATGACAGCGGAAAAAACCCCGGCGGGTTCATCGTTTGGGTCGCAATCGCCGATGTGGCGCTTTACGTGACGCCCGGCTCGGCCTTGGACAGTGAGGCCCGCAAGCGCGGCAACTCCAGCTATTTCCCCGACCGGGTCGTTCCGATGTTGCCGGACCGGTTGTCGGGCGATCTGTGTTCGCTGCACGAGGGGGTTGAGCGCGCCTGTATGGCCGTGCGTCTGGTGCTGAACGCGCAGGGTGAAAAGATCAGCCACCGGTTTACCCGGGGTCTGATGAAATCCCACGCCACGCTGAATTACCTTGAGGTGCAGCAGGCCCAGGACGGCAATGCGAACGAGAAATGCGCGCCGCTGTTGGAGGAGGTCATCGCACCGCTGTTTGGCGCCTATGAGGCGACCAAATTGGCCCGCGCCAAGCGCCAGCCACTGGATCTGGACCTGCCGGAACGCAAGATCATTCTGGGTGATGACGGCCGCGTGCAATCGGTCAGCTTCTATGAACGGTTCGACGCACATCGCATGATCGAAGAGTTCATGATCCAGGCCAATGTTGCCGCCGCCGAAGAGCTGAACCGCCTGAAGCGCCCTTTGCTGTTCCGGGTCCACGAAGAACCCAGCCCGCAGAAAATGGAGGCGCTGCGCGAGGTGGCGCAGGCGTCCGGCTTTACGCTGGCCAAAGGGCAGGTGTTGCAGACGCGGCACCTGAACAATCTGCTGGGCCAGGCCGAGGGCACCGAGTTCGACGAACTGATCAATATCTCGACCCTGCGATCGATGCAGCAGGCGTATTACAACCCTGAAAACTTTGGCCATTTCGGCCTGGCGCTGAAGAACTATGCCCACTTTACCAGCCCGATCCGGCGCTATAGCGACCTGATTGTGCACCGGGCTTTGATCCTAGGCCATGGCTGGGGCGACGATGGGCTGAGCCCGGAGGATATTGAACATCTCGAAGCGACCGCGCAGCAGATTTCGGGCACTGAACGGCGGTCAATGTTGGCCGAACGCGACACGACGGACCGGTATTTGGCCAGCTATCTGTCCGAACGGGTGGGCAATGAATTCAGCGGGCGGATTTCCGGCATTCAGCGGTTTGGCGCCTTTGTAAAGCTGGACGAAACCGGTGCCGATGGGCTGGTTCCGATCAGCACAATCGGCGCGGAGTATTTCCGGTTTGACGAAGACGAACAGACCATTACGGGCGAAAGCACCGGCCTGGTGCTGCGTCTGGGCATGCCCGTCAGCGTGCGCCTGTCCGAGGCCGTCCCGATCACCGGCGGGCTGATGTTGGAACTGATCGAGGCCGACGGGAAGCCCCTTCCGCGCGGTGGAAATCGCAAACGTGGCGGCAAGGG
>DFBF01000299.1:10336-15346 GCA_002367285.1 Rhodobacteraceae bacterium UBA3087
GATAAGAACGATACCGTGACACAGAACCCGTTGAGTGACGATTTTCCAGCCTGGCTGCAGGGCCTGCGCAGCCGCGCCGAGGAGCGCCAGATCCGCCTGCCCGTCTTTGATCGGGTCATGGCGGACGTGCGACCGATGCCCAAAGTGCTGGAGCAACAGGCGCATCAGCCCGAATTTTCCTTGTCCGTACGGGACTATATGGAAATCTGCGTGTCGGATGAACGTATCCGCAATGGGCGGCTGAAACTGCGCCAGAACCGCAAACTTCTGAACCGGATCGAAACCGAATTCGGGGTCGAAGCCGAGGTCGTCATGGCCTTTTGGGGGTTGGAGACCGGCTTTGGTGCGAATCGCGGCCATTACGCGGTGATCCCGGCGCTGACCACGCTGGCGTTTCAGGGACGCCGCGCTGCGTTTTTCGAAGACGAACTGATGGCGGCGCTGCGCATCATCCAAATGGGGGACGCCACGCCGGACACGATGGTCGGGTCCTGGGCCGGGGCGATGGGGCATGGGCAATTCATGCCCACCAGCTTTCAGGATTTCGCGGTAGATTTCGACCGCGATGGGCGGCGCGACATTTGGCACGACGACCCCACGGATGCCTTGGCCAGCATCGCGAATTACGTGGCCAAACATGGCTGGCGCAAAGGTCAGCCCTGGGGGATCGAAGTGACCCTGCCCGAAGGGTTCGATCATGCCTTGACCGGTTTGGGACGCAACCAGACGGTCGCAGAATGGACCGCCATGGGCGTGCAGCCCGCCCAGAACATGCCGATCGCGGAATATGGCGCGGCCTCGATCATCCTGCCGGCCGGGACGTGCGGAAGCGCATTGATGGTGTTTCGTAACTATCACGTCATCCTGCGGTACAACTGTGCGGAAACCTATGCTGTCGCCATCGGCACGCTGTCGGACCGGTTTGCCGGCGGCAAGGCGTTGATCAAAGGGTGGCCGTTAAATCAACGCGTTCTGACCCGCGAAGAACTGCGCGAGGTGCAGATGCGGCTGACCAATCTGGGCATTGATACGCAAGGGATCGACGGGTTCATGGGGCCGAACACGGCCAGCGCAATCCGGGCGTTCCAGCTGGCTCAAGGCCGTATCGCCGATGGGTTTCCGGGCCTGTGGGTTCTGGATCGGTTGCGCGAATTGGCCAAGGATTAGAGCGCGCCAAGCTGTGTGACGCTGAGACCTTCGAGCGTCGGCACAACCATGTCCGCCGCTGTGAAATCCTGATCCCCGGCAGCGATCACGTCGAAAACCTCGTGCGCCGGACGCCCCCAACAGCATTGGCCAGGGCTTCGACATTGGGCAGATTGGTCGTGGTGGCAACGGCGATCTTCAACCCGGCAGCCCGCGCAAGGATCTCACCGTAAATCGCCGTTTTTTCCACATGCAGCGCCGCAATGCGGGCGGGGTCCATTTTAGGATCGTGGGCGCGCATCCGTTCCCTGCCACCAGTGGTTTTGAGCAGCTGACGATAGTCTTCCATGCCCCAATGCCAGCCCAGATCATGACGGGCAAAGACCTGATTGAAGGCGGCACGGTGGGCTTCCTCGGTCTCGGCCAAGGTGCCATCGACATCAAAGATCAGCGCGCGCAAGGTCATGCGATGGCTTTGCGCAGGTCATCAAAATGGGTGAACGCCAGCTTGTGCGGCAGGTCGGTGATCGGCGTTTTACGATAACCTTCGGTGAACAAAGCGAAATCCACCCCTGCGCGGGCGGCGGTTTCGGCGTCCACTTCGCTGTCGCCAACATACAACGCCGGGCCGTCACCCAGTTGCACCAACGTGTGCAGCAAGGGTTCAGGATCGGGTTTCTTGACCGCCAGCGTATCGCCGCCAACCACAGCGTCAAAGTATTGCGCAAGGCCCAGGCGGTCCAGAATATCCACCGCAGGGGCGTGGGGTTTGTTGGTACACATGCCCAACCGATGCCCGGCGAATTTCAGGCGCGACAAGGCCTGTTCGACCCCCGGATAGATCGTGGTCAGCGTCGCCGGATCGCGGTTATACGCCTCCAAAGTCACCTGTGTCAGGCGCACATGTTCGCCCGCATCAATGCCACGCGCCCCCATGGATCGTTCGACCAGTTTCGGCAAGCCATTGCCAATAAAGGAAATAACCGTGGGCAGATCCAGTGGTTCGGCCCCCTCACCCGCCAGCATGATATTGGCCGCGGCGCGCAGGTCCGGCGCGCTGTCGATCAGCGTTCCGTCCAGATCAAAGACAATCCGCATCACATTCTCCACTTGATCGAACAGCCCATGGACGGGATCTGGTCGCGCGGTCCCAGCCCGGTTTCGGCGATTTGTTTCATCGCCTCGTACAGATCGCGGCGCAGGTCGCACGGCCCGGCCTCTTTGCGCGAGGCGTCCAGACGGCCACGGTATTGCAGCTTGCCATCTGCGTTGTAGCCGAAGAAATCCGGCGTACATACGGCACCGTATGCGTGGGCCACATCCTGGCTCTCGTCGTGCAGATAGGGGAACGGAAAATGCATTTCCGCCGCCATGTCCGCCATTTTGTCCGGCCCATCCTGTGGATAGGCCCCGGCGTCATTCGACGAAATCGCCACCACCCCGACGCCCAGCGCTTGCAGGTCCTTCGCGTCGCGAATGATCCGGTCCAGCACCGCCAGAACGTAAGGGCAGTGGTTGCAGATAAACATGACAAGCGTGCCGTTTTCCCCCGCCACGTCGCTAAACGCATAGGTCTTTCCATCCGTGCCGAGCAGCGCGAAATCGGGCGCCAGCAGGTCGAAATCACAGACGGGGGGGATGGCTGCCATTATTCAAACTCCATTTCCGTATAGACCTGACCGGCGTTCTTGATGGCCAGTTCATCGAACGTGTCGAGATAGCGATAGGCCTCCTGGTCGACATAATACGCCTGATCCAGCATGCCGCCGTCTTCCAAATGCGCCCCGACCGCGGCGCGCAGGTGTTTCAGGTATCCGATCGTGTCCTTTTCAACCTGCGCCATATTGGTCGGATTGCCGTGGCCGGGGATGACATAGGTCGCGCCGATGGGGGCGAATACGGTCTCCCAGGTTTCGATCCAACAGCTGGTGCAGGTGTCTTCAAAGATCGGCGTCATGCGGTTGTTAAAGGCGATGTCACCGGCGATCATCATGCCCTGTGCAGGGATCCAGACTTGCGTGTCGCCGGGCCCATGTGAGGGGCCGGCGTGCATGACTTCGATATGCATGTCGCCCATGTCGATCATATAGGGGTCGGTGAACAGGATGGTGGGTTCAACCAGCGTCGTGCCCTCGGAGTTTTCACGCGCATAGCGTTCCATCCCCGCCAACAGCTGCGGGCCCCGGTCGGCAAATTCATGCGCCGCGTCCACATGGGCCAGGATATCGACACCCTGTTCCGCCCAATAGGAATTGCCCAGCATCGCGTGACCCTGGCCGTTTTCGTTGATCACCAGCTTAACCGGCTGGTCAGTCGCCTTTTGGATTTCTGCGTGCAGCGCCTGGGCCAGGCGGTAGTTCGCACCGCCGTTCACCACGATCACGCCGTCGCCCGTGACCATGAAGGACAGGTTGTTGTTGTGGCCGGTGTTCTCATAATTCGGCGGCGCGGTGGCACCGATGGCCGACCAGATATTCGGGATCACCTCGTAAGGCTTTGAATACAATACGTTACCGGGGTACTGGTCGGCAACATCTTCGAAGGCAAACGCAGGGGTCGCCAAGGTGGCGGCCAGAATGGCGTGACGGATCATGTGGTCCTCCTTAAATCGTCTCTGGTGAAACATAGACATATTTGCATATGTTTCACCAGAGGGATCATCAGGAGGCAGCGCTTTCCACAGCCGCACGGATGGCGCGCATGTTGTCGCCATAGACCTCGGGGTTGGCGACCGAGCCGCCTTTGAACACGGCAGATCCTGCGACCAGCACGTCCGCACCCGCGTCGACCACCAAGGGCGCGGTTTCAGGCGTTACACCACCGTCGATCTGGATGTGAATGTCACGGTCCCCGATCATCTGGCGGATCTGACGGGTTTTTTCGACACCCGAGTGGATGAATTTCTGACCGCCAAAGCCGGGGTTCACGGTCATGACCAACACCATGTCGACAAGGTCCAGAACCTCGGACACGGCAGACGCTGGCGTGCCGGGGTTCAGCGCCACGCCTGCTTTCACGCCCTGGGCGCGGATCGCTTGCATGGTGCGGTGAATGTGGGTCGAGGCCTCGACATGGGCGACGATCATGTCAGCACCCGCTTCGGCATAGGCTTCGATATAAGCGTCGACCGGCGAGATCATCAGGTGCACGTCCATGAAGGTTTTCACATGCGGGCGAAAAGCGGCGACGGCGGGCGGGCCAAAGGTCAGGTTCGGCACGAAATGTCCGTCCATCACGTCGATATGGACCCAATCGGCGCCCTGCGCTTCGATGGCCTGGATTTCCTGGCCAAAGTTGGCAAAATCGGCGGACAGGATCGACGGCGCGATCTTAAGGGAACGGTCGAATGACATGGGGCTCTCCGGTGTTTTGTGTGGGGCGCGGGTATTTCCGCGCCCCCCTTATCATGCAGCCGAATTGATGCGAAGGGCTTCGCGCCAGCCGGGGAAGATTTTGTCGGCATCCGACGGGAAATTTTCGAACGCGCGGGCGAATCCCTTGTGCTCTTTGGCGAATTCGATCGGGTCGGCGTCCTGTTTCCAGCATTGCTCCGCCTGGCGCAGACTGGTTGCCCCCGCAGCGGCCCCATCAATGTGGCCAAAGCTGCCGCCACCTGCGGTCAGAACCAGGTTCGAGTGGCCCAGGTTTTCAAAGAACCCCGGCATGCGCAGCGCGTTCATGCCGCCCGAAATGATCGGCGTGGTCGGGTTCATCCCGCCCCATTCCTGGTGGAAATACGGCCCATCCGCGCTGTCATCGGTGATCATATAGGCCATCAGCTTGTCCGCCGCTTCGCCTTCCATCTTGCCATAGCCCATGGTGCCGGTGTGAATGCCCGAAGCCCCCTGCATCCGCGCCATTTTC
>DFBF01000299.1:15506-16447 GCA_002367285.1 Rhodobacteraceae bacterium UBA3087
CAGCATTTCATAGTGATCATCCGCGGTGGTATTGGCGCTGAACAGTTTCGCCTCACCGGTCTTGTCCTGGGCGCGTTTCATCGCGTCGGCGACCAGCGGAATGGTTTCTTTCAGCGGCGCGAACAGCTGGTTGCCCTGCGGTTCATCGTTCTTGATGAAATCGCCACCCAGCCAGAAATCGTAACAGGCATCGGCAAAGGGCTGCGGGCGCAGACCCAGTTTCGGTTTGATGATCGTGCCGACGATGAACCCGCCGTCCACATGCGACCGCCCCAGCACGCGCCACATGTCGGAAATGGTGGTCGAGGGCCCGTCAAACAGGCGCAGAAAGGCGGGCGGCACATAGAAGTCGTGCATCTTGGCATATTCCACGTCGCCCATGCCCTGATTGTTGCCAATCGCCAGCGCCAGGAAGGAACAGATCATCGCGCGCCCATCAATGATGTTGCGGTCAAACAGGTCGACCGGATAGGCGATCTTCATCAGATCATTCGCTTCGTCGATCTCATAGACCAGCGCGTCAACGCCACGGGTGAAATCATCGGTGGTGGACACGTCCACGTTGGTGCCGGTCGCGCTTTCGGCAGCGAAATGCGCGGCGGTGGCCAGGAAGCTATCAAAGCCTGCTTTCGGCTTCATGATTTAGGCGACCAGAACGTGTGTGCCGCCTGCGATCAGGTCGGCTTCGGTCAGGTCCAGGCGGGCATAGCGGTTTGATTGGTCCATTGGTTTTCCTCCTCACTTCTGTTGGTCATTCTGCGGTCATTCTGCGGCTTTTGCCTGGCCGATCTGGGGGTCCAAAGCGCCCGACGCATAGCGCGCCGCCATGTCATCAATGTCGATGACGGTGATCTTGTGGGCATTGCCCGCAGTGCCAAACCGTTCGAACCGGTCACGGCACAGGGTCTGCATTTCATCCATCGCAGCGGTCAGAAACTTGC
>DFBF01000209.1:0-247 GCA_002367285.1 Rhodobacteraceae bacterium UBA3087
TTGCGGGCGGCCTATTTTGATTTCCTGTCGCGGGACCGTCACCCGGCCGCCGCCCTGTTTGTGTCCTGTGATCCGCATCTGGTCGATGTGAACGTGCATCCGGCGAAATCCGAAGTGCGGTTTCGCGATCCCGGCCTGGCACGTGGGTTGATCGTTTCCGGTTTGCGCCATGCCTTGGCGAATGCCGGGCACAGGGCATCAACCACCGTGGCGGGCGCCACGCTTGGGGCGATGCGGCCCGAACAAA
>DFBF01000209.1:259-1589 GCA_002367285.1 Rhodobacteraceae bacterium UBA3087
ACGGCGTATCAGGCGCAGGCGCCCATGACCGACGCGCCCGGATTTGCAGAAATGGGCGCACCCTCGGCCCGGTTTGAACCAGCGCCCGAGCTGGTCGAAGACATCACCCCCACCGCCTTGCCGCTGGGGGCCGCGCGTGCGCAGGTGCATGAAAATTACATCATCGCGCAGACCGACACGGGCATTGTCATTGTCGACCAACATGCGGCACATGAACGCTTGGTCTATGAACGTCTGAAACATCAGATGGCGGAAAACGGTGTGGCCTCGCAGGCGCTGTTGATCCCGGAAATCGTCGAACTCAGCGCCGGGGACACCACCCGCCTGATGGAGTTCGCCGACGACCTGGCGCGCTTGGGTTTGGTCATCGAGCCCTTTGGCGGGGCGGCGATTGCCGTGCGCGAAACCCCTGCCATTCTGGGTGAGGTGAACGCGGGCGCGATGATCGGCGACATCTTGGACGAATTGGCCGATCTGGGCGACAGCCAAACGGTGCAGGCGCGGATCGAAGCGGTCCTGTCGCGCGTCGCCTGTCATGGCTCAATCCGGTCAGGCCGCTGGATGCGGGCCGAAGAAATGAACGCCCTGCTGCGCGAGATGGAGGCAACGCCCCACTCGGGTCAGTGCAACCATGGCCGCCCCACCTATGTGGAGTTGAAGCTGAGCGATATCGAACGGTTATTCGGGCGCACATGATCCAAATCGGCGACACAAGTTACGTTTGGAATGACCCGCTCATTCTGGCCACCCTGGCGGGCGCGGCGGCGCTGTTGCTGGTCATCCTTTTGCTGATCATTTCGGTGCGTCGCGCTGGCCGGTCTGCGCGCCTGACCGAAGGTCTGGCGCGTCAGATGGGCGGGCTGGGGCAGGCGGTTCAGGTGCTGGGTGCGGGACAGGACCAGTTGACCGGCGGTTTGCGATCTGTGTCGGACGCGCAGGCGACAGGGCAGACCCAGGTGATCCAGACAATGGAGGCCCGTCTGGCCGCCGTGCAACACCAGATGAACGACCGGCTGCATGACAATGCGATGAAATCTGCCCGCGCCTTGGCTGAAATGCAGGACCGGATGAAAGAAACCCTGACCGGATCATCTGAAAAGACGACCAAAAGCCTGACCCAGTTGCAGGAACGCCTGGCGACCATCGACAAGGCGCAGACGAACATCGAAAAACTGTCAGGCGATGTGCTGAGCTTGCAGGACATTCTGTCCAACAAACAGACCCGCGGCGCGTTCGGAGAAATTCAGCTGAATGACATCGTCTCCAAGGCGCTGCCATCCGACAGCTATGCGTTTCAACAGACGCTGAGCAACGGCAAACGGGCCGATTG
>DFBF01000209.1:1605-3079 GCA_002367285.1 Rhodobacteraceae bacterium UBA3087
TGGAGGCCTATGAGATGCTGCGCCGGGCGGACACCCCCGCGCAGGTTCAGGAGGCCGCGCGGGCCATGCGCGTGTCCGTAAAGGCGCATATCAAAGCCATCAGCGAGAAATATATCCTTGAGGGCGAAACCGCCGATGGCGCGTTGATGTTCCTGCCGTCCGAGGCGGTCTATGCCGAACTGCACGCCAATTTCCCCGAACTGGTGCGCGAGGGGTTCGACGCCCGTGTCTGGATCGTGTCGCCAACCACCTGCATGGCCACGCTGAACACCATGCGCGCGATCCTGAAAGACGCGCGCATGCGCGAACAGGCCGGTGCAATCCGCAAGGAACTGTCGCTGTTGTTTTCCGATGTGACCCGGCTGGGGGATCGGGTGGAAAACCTGGACCGGCATTTCCATCAGGCCTCCAAGGACATTTCCGAGATCAAGATTTCGTCCGAAAAGGCCGGTCGACGTGCCAAGCGGTTGGACAATTTTGATTTCGAAGAACTGGCCCCGGACGAGCCCGGCGCAGAAGTTGTGCCTCTGACCAAGCCGAAAGGCGAATAGCCCTTTCCCTTACGCGTTGCGTTTGGCAAGATACGCAGGCTCCAAACCGGACAAGAAGGATCGCTCAAGATGCTCGATATCAGCCCCCGTAAAGTCGCCCGGATTATCATGCGTGCGCGCGAGCTTGGCTCGAAAGTGGCCCGTTGGGACACTCCGGGGGATGTGGCCGACGCGGATTCGATCCTGGAAAGCCGGTCCTCGGATGGCACCGAAGGCGAGCTGCGCTCCTATATCTCGGACCTGAACAATGACGAACAGGCCAGCCTGGTCGCGATTGCCTGGATCGGGCGCGATACATTCGATGCGGCTGAATTGGAGGAGGCGATTGCCACCGCCAAGTCCGAAAAGTCTTCGCCGACCGAAGATTATTTACTGGGTATGCCGCTTTTGTCCGACTATCTGGAATCAGGTCTGGACGCGCTGGGGATTTCGCTGGAAGAGGCGGGCGAAGGCATTCTCTGACCTCGCCCGCGACTGTTTTCTTACCCCAGGTGGTCGACCACTTGCAGATGCTGCGCCAGGCGGTCGATTTCGCCCATCCATTCGGCAACCAGTTTCGCATCTGACGGCGCGGCGCTGACGCCCGGTTTTATCTGGCGTTTCAGCACGCTTTCGACAGCCAGAGACACCGGCACGGATACCAAACGCGCCATGGCCGTGCCGCGCGCGTCCCCCCAGGCATCCATGACATAGGTCTTGTCATAGGTCGCAATTCCGTCTTTTTCCGCCGTCAGCGCAACGCACATGACGACGCGATCGGGTTCACCTTCATCATAGGCGTTGTCGGCCCAGAACTGGTCGGACATGTCCTGTAAACGGGCGTTGCCGGCAGCACCTTTCAGCGTTTCAATTTCGGTGAACACATCGGCCCAGGCGTCTTTCCAGCCGTTCAGGCGCAGAGTGCCGCGCACGAACTCACGCAC
>DFBF01000209.1:3162-4705 GCA_002367285.1 Rhodobacteraceae bacterium UBA3087
GATGAAATCGCGTCCCAGGGGCGGGCGACGTTCAGTTCGACGTATTCCTTGATGGATTTTGATGGGCTGCGCAGAGCCTTCAAAACGCCGACGGGCGACCAGCTGAACTTATAGCGGAACGCGTTAGTGATCTTGGGAATGCCGCCGCAATAGCTCTTGAAGCTCAAGGCGTTACCCGTGTCATAGGCGTCCGAGGCGCGGTAGTCCGCGACCAGCCAATGCGCCATCAGGTGGTCAATGCCAGGGTCCAACCCGACTTCGTTCACGCAGGCCACGCCTGCGTTGCGCGCGGCCACGTCCAGCGCCTTCATTTCCGGCGCGATGTAAGACGACGAGACGAAGTTCGCCTCCTTGGAAATGCAGAGCTTCGCCAACGGCACGTGCCAGTCGCCGGGCAGCATGGACACAACCACATCACCGGCAACAAGGGCGTCGCCCAGCATGTCGATATCAAAGGCGCGGATGTCCTCGGCGATGTCGCCCACGGCCTCCTGCGCTTTGTCGACGGTCCGGTTCCAGACAGTGACCGTGTGGCCGTTTTCGATCAGCCGACGCAGACCGGGAATGGCCGACAGGCCGGTGCCACACCAGTGGATTGTCATGACGTGTTCCTTACTTGTGGTCGTTGAAAGTGGCCTCGGCCCGGCCCCAGACGCCGCGCGTCAGGTCACCAAGGGTCAGAAGCGATGGCAGAAGCTGGCCTGCATAATCGATCGAGCTTTCGACCGGCAGCATTGAGGGCAGGTTGTCGATGGCCATCACGTCCATGATCGGGGCATCCGCCACGCGCAACGCAGGGGCGTCCCAGGTGGTGGCGCGGTCGTAGATCGGCACCGGGTTGTAGTCGCTGTCGGGGTCGCAGGCGACATCGCCGATGGCGGTCAGTTTGCGGTCATTGGCCAGCGCCGATTGCGGCACGAACACCGGCGTGCCGGGGCGCGCAAAGATACAGTTGATGAACAGATCGTGGTCCAGGATCTCCGGAAACGGCCCGCCGGATGCGGTTTCCGCCATGTCCCATTTGGTGACCGCAACACCCATTTCGCCCAGCATGTCCGCAGCCCCCGTGCCGACACGGCCCAGGGCGCCAATGACGATGGCGGTTGGGGTGTCAAACCCGTCCAGCTCGGCCCGCAGCTCAGTGATCAGCGCGTCCTTGCCGGGATAGGCCCCGACGGGCGGGCAAATCTTGCCTCGTTGTTGTGCGGCCCATGTTTTCAGCGTGACAGCTGCACCCGCGAACCCGGCCCAATAGCCAAAGGCGGCGACGCGACGGCCGTCTTCTTCGACCAGATATTCCAGATCATACAGCGTGCCGCCGCCCGCGTTGAACCGGTCCAACAGGGCGCGACCTGAATGCTGGCCCTTGAAGGCATGGCCAAACATGATGTGATTGTGGGGCAGGGGGGTGCCATCGTCGGGCAGTTCCTTCAGCCCGAAAATGATCGCGTCCAACGGTGCGTCTGGCCAGCTGTTCTCTGCCGCGATGTCTACGCCCGCGTCGATATAGCCTTGCAAGGGAATGGCGCGCACGCTGCTTTTC
>DFBF01000193.1 GCA_002367285.1 Rhodobacteraceae bacterium UBA3087
CACAGGCGACACACCCGAGGACAAGATCGCCGCCATCGGCATCCGCCTGCGCAAATGGATCAGCTTTCACGGCATTTCGATCAACGTCGAACCCGATCTGGATCACTTTGGCGGCATTGTGCCCTGTGGCATCACCGAACACGGCGTCACCAGCCTGGTCGACCTGGGCTTGCCGGTCACGATGGAGGACGTTGATGTGGCTTTGAAAAAGACATTCCGTCAGGTGTTCGACTGACAAGCGGCAAGTTCCCGCGCCGCGGTACATGCGACAGACCGCCCCCTTGTCTTTCCCCTTGCATTTGACGCAGGTTCCGCCCGAAATACACATGAACCGTGCCGACCCAGTCTCAACTACGAGGAATGACATGAAACTGATTCTCTCCACCGCTGCTACCGTTCTTGCCCTGTCGGGCACTGCCTTCGCCGAAGGCGACGTGGAAAAGGGTGCAAAGGACTTCAAGAAATGCAAGGCCTGCCACGCCATCGTTGATGACGAAGGCGAAGCCATTGTGAAGGGCGGAAAGACCGGCCCGAACCTGTATGGCGTGATCGGCCGCACCGCGGGCACCTATCCCGACTTCAGATACGGCGCCTCGATCGTTGCCGCTGGTGAAGGCGGTCTGGTCTGGACCGAAGAACTGCTGATCGAATATGCCATGGACCCGAAGAAGTTCCTGGCCAAAGTTCTGGGCGGTGCTGCCAAGTCGAACATGACTTTCAAGCTGAAGAAAGCTGAACACGTCGCCGCCTATCTGGCCAGCGTCGCCCCGGCCCCGATGGCCGAAGAGGGTGACGCCGCCGAAGGTGAAGGTGAAGGCGAAGGCGAGGCCGCTTCGGACTGATCACGTCCCAGCTTTATAAAACAGATCAACCCCGCCCCGCTGATCGCGTTGGGCGGGGTTTTTCGTTTGCGCAGTTGGCCTATGCCTAACCCTCGCACAGGCCATGGCTGTCATCCGCCGTCAGATCCAAACCATAGGCCGCGCGCATCTGTTCGATGAAGGCCAGGGTGTCGTCTTCGAATGGCGCTTTGCCTTCGAAGGCGTGCAGCACGATGCCCTCCAGCAGATCGCCCAGCCCCATCTCGTGGCGAGCGGCGACGGCCTTGANNAGGCGCTTTTCGATCCGCACCCCCGTCTGAACGCGTTGAACGATCTTCTTTGCATCCGTCATGTTCGATCCTTTACAGAGTTATTGGCACCATGGCACCAATTCTTATTCCACGCGACAAGAGGTCCACTGTGCAGAGGCAAGATACCACCCAAGCCGTTCTCTGGGCGCTTCTGGCCACCGCCCTGTTCGTTGGTGTCGCCGCGATGGCGAAACATGCCGCAAGTACATATCATGTGCTACAAATCCTGTTCTTTCGTCAGATCGTTGTCTTTTTGTCGGCATTGCCCAGCATCGCACGCAGCTTTCCCCACAGTCTGAAAACACAACATCCCGGCCTGCATGCTCTGCGTCTGGCTGGCGCGTTCGTGGCCCTGTCCTGTGGCATTTGGGCCGTCAGCGCTCTGCCCCTGACCACGGCAACCACGCTGGGCTTTACGCAGGTGTTCTTTGTCGCGCTGTTGGCGCTGTGGTTTTTGGGTGAAAACGTCGGCGCGCACAGGCTGGGCGCGGTTGCGGTCGGGTTTGTTGGTGTTGTCATCGTGATGCGACCGGGCATGGGCGTGTTTGATCCCAGCGCGCTGATCCCGGTGGTGGGGGCGTTGGGGGCCGCTGTGGCCGTGACGGCCGTGCGCAAACTGTCACAAACCGACGCGACCGCAACGCTACTGATCTATCAGGCGACAGTCGTCGGGGGGCTGGCCGGTGTGCCGTTGATCTGGCTGTGGCGCACACCCGATCTGGCCGGGCTGGGGCTTTTGTTGTCCATGGGCGTGCTGGCAACCATTGGGCAGTGGGCTGGCGTCAGGGCGCTGAGACTGGGCGAGGCCAGCGTGATCGGCAACCTCGAATACATGAAGTTAATCTATGCGGGCCTGGTGGGGTATCTGCTGTTTGGCGAACGGCCCGATGGCGCGACGATTCTGGGCGCCCTGGTCATCATCGGGTCCTCTGGCTACATCTTTCACCGTGCTGCCACGGCCAGAACACGCCCCGCGCCACGGTAAACTGCCCCAATTGCCCCACTTTTTTGCCCTATCCATGCTGCGACCCGTTGCCCTGTGACAATTCGCCCTTTAAAAACATTCCAAATCTGTGATGGGGTGACTCCCCTTACAGGAAAGATAACCTCAGAGGGAGGCACTACATGGCCGACGCAGCCATTCACGGGCACGACCACGAAGACAACCGCAGTTTCTTCACACGCTGGTTCCTGTCCACGAATCACAAAGACATCGGGATTCTCTATCTGTTCGTTGCCGGACTGGTCGGGTTCATCTCGGTCTGCTTCACCGTCTACATGCGCCTCGAGCTCATGAACCCCGGTGTTCAGTACATGTGCCTCGAAGGGGCCCGCTTTATCGCGGATGCCGCGCGGGACTGTACGCCGAACGGCCACCTCTGGAACGTGATGATCACCTATCACGGCGTGCTGATGATGTTCTTCGTCGTCATTCCCGCGCTGTTTGGTGGTTTTGGCAACTACTTCATGCCTTTGCAGATCGGCGCGCCGGACATGGCGTTCCCGCGCATGAACAACCTGTCGTTCTGGCTCTATGTGACCGGCACCGCGCTGGGTGTTGCCTCGCTGCTCAGCCCTGGCGGGAATGACCAGCTTGGCTCAGGCGTTGGTTGGGTTCTTTACCCGCCGCTGTCGACCAACGAAGGCGGATATTCGATGGATCTGGCGATCTTCGCGGTTCACGTATCGGGCGCCAGCTCGATCCTGGGCGCGATC
>DFBF01000172.1:0-1369 GCA_002367285.1 Rhodobacteraceae bacterium UBA3087
AAGAAGATGGGGCTAATGCTGCAGTTGCACAATACCAGAATTCCGCAATGCTGCCATGCAGCAAATGCATACGTAATGTTGACCTAAAGTCAGGCATTTGGGGCTATTTTTTGAGCAAATGGTCAACCGGTCTTGTCCTCGCTGAAAAAGGGGGCAAGTAATGAACAACCTTTAGGTACGGAGAAAAACATGACACAGACGCGCGACACGATCATGGGGGCGCTTTCGGCGATTGCCCTGCCAGATGGCGGCGACCTGGCCTCGCGCGATTTGATTCGTGCCCTGACGATCGAAAGTGGCGTCGTCAGTTTTGTGATCGAGGCCCCGACGCCGGAACAGGCCGCGGCAATGGAGCCCCAGCGCCGCGCCGCCGAGGCCGCCGTGGCCGCGCTGGACGGGGTGCAGAAAGTGTCTGCCATTCTGACCGCGCATGGCCCCGCCGCCAAAGCGCCCGAGCCGCCGCAACTGAAAGTCGGCGGGCACCCGACGCCCCAGGCTGGCCCCGAAGACATTCCCGGTGTGGCCCGCATTCTGGCGGTGGCCTCCGGCAAGGGCGGGGTGGGGAAATCCACGCTCAGTTCAAACCTGGCCGTCGCCTTGGCGCGTCAGGGGCGCAAGGTCGGGCTGTTGGACGCCGATATCCTGGGCCCAAGCCAGCCGCGCATGATGGGCGCCACCAAAGGCCCCGCCAGCGCGGACGGCAAAACCATGCTGCCGGTCGAGGCGCATGGGGTAAAGATGATTTCCATCGGTCTGATGATGGATCCCGATCAGGCCGTGGTCTGGCGGGGGCCCATGTTGATGGGCGCATTGCAGCAATTCATGTTCAAGGTCGACTGGGCGCCGCTGGATGTTCTGATCGTCGATCTGCCGCCCGGCACCGGCGACGTGCAGCTGACGCTGAGCCAAAAGACGAAAGTCACCGGCGCGTTGATCGTGTCCACGCCACAGGACGTGGCGCTGCTGGACGCGCGCAAGGCGATCGACATGTTCCAGAAGGTGCGCGTGCCGGTTCTGGGGCTGGTCGAAAACATGTCCATGTATGTCTGCCCGAAATGCGGCAACGAAGATCACATCTTTGGTCATGGTGGCGTGCGTGACGAAGCCGAGAAGCTGGGCCTGCCCTTTCTGGGGGAAATCCCTCTGGCGCTGGATGTGCGCGTGGCGGGGGACAGCGGTACACCGATTGCAGCCGGCGAGGGGCCCGTCGCCGACGCTTACATGAAGCTGGCCGCCGAGCTGGTCGAGGGCGGCATCGCCTGACCTCTGCCACGGTCCGGGCATCCGGGCCGTGGGACATCATTGGATATGTGCTGGGAATTCGTGGGATACACGGGTTCCCTTTTCCTTTTTGGGCTGGCTCTTCCCA
>DFBF01000172.1:1466-4911 GCA_002367285.1 Rhodobacteraceae bacterium UBA3087
AAGCAACATGTTGGGCAAGTTTCCCATAAAAACCTGTTGCGTCCCATGAAATCCCGAGCTATCCCTGTATTCAAGATGAAGACGGGAACACAGAGGGGCATCAAGACCCCATCAGACACTCCCAAGTCAGGTTTCATACAGGCACCCGCTTTCATCAAAACAAGAGATCCGGCGCGTACGCGAGCAGACATCCCCCCAGGTGGCGCGCGCAGCTGGACACCCGGAAACGGGACGAGGGCGGCGAATTGGGCATGTGGCAGCAGCTCAGTTCGCCGTTTCCCGTTCCGGGGCCCGAAAACGGGATCGAAAAGGCGAATGGGACAGTAACAAGGGGCCGCAATCGTGGCACGTAGGTTCAGAGGTGAAAGCCACCACAAGGTGGATACGAAGGGCAGGGTGTCTATCCCGGCCCTGTTCCGCCGTGTGCTTGAATCTGGTGATCCGGACTGGCGCGAGGGCGACGCCCCGAACCTTGTCATTGTCTATGGCGACCATCGCCGCAGCTATCTCGAATGTTATACTCAGGAAGCTATTGACGAGGTTGATGGGCAGATTGCTGCTCTCCCGCGTGGATCGATGGAACGCCGGATGCTGGAGCGCCTGTTTAACGGCCAATCCTTTCCGACGGCCGTGGATGAAACCGGTCGCCTGGTGCTGCCAGCCAAGCTGCGTCAGAAGATCGGCCTGGACAAAGAGGCGTTCTTTATCGCCACCGGCGACACGTTCCAGATCTGGAAGCCCGAAACCTATGACGAGGTCGAGTTGAAGAAGACCGAAGAGTGGCTGGATGAGCTGCCCGATGATTTCGACCCGCTGACCCTGCTGAATGGGCCGGCGAACGGTCAGGTGGGCTGAGATGGCTGAGACGGCCAATCCTGGCGACCGTCCCCACATCCCTGTTTTGTTGCGCCCATTGCTTGCGGCGGTGGCTCCGGTTACCGGCATCTGGGCCGATGGAACCTTTGGTGCGGGCGGCTATGCGCGCGGGCTGTTGGCGGCTGGCGCGGAGGTGGTCATTGGCATTGATCGCGATCCTATGGTGTTCGAAATGGCCGCTGATTGGGCCGGGGAATATGGCGACCGGCTGCGCCTGGTGCAGGGCACGTTTTCCGACATGGACAGCCTGGCGGGCGAATTGCTGGACGGCGTTGTGCTGGACCTTGGTGTCAGTTCGATGCAGTTGGACCTGGCCGAGCGTGGCTTTTCCTTCATGAAAGACGGCCCGCTGGATATGCGGATGAGCCAGACCGGACCCTCTGCCGCCGACATCGTCAATCAGGCGTCCGAGGCCGAACTGGCCGACATCCTGTTTCAATACGGCGAAGAGCGCGCCTCGCGCCGGATTGCCAAGGCGATTGTCGCAGCGCGTGCGGATCAACCCTTTGAAACCACGCATCAATTGGTCGACGTTATCGTCAAATGCCTGCCGCGATCCAAGCCCGGTCACAGCCACCCGGCGACGCGCAGTTTTCAGGCCATTCGCATCGCAGTGAACGACGAATTTGGCCAGTTGATTGCCGGGCTCGAGGCCGCCGAACGCGCGCTGAAACCCGGCGGCAAGCTGGCCGTGGTCACGTTCCATTCGATGGAAGATCGCGTCGTCAAACGCTTCCTGCAAGCGCGCTCCAGTGCCGGGGGCGGGGGCAGCCGCCATTTGCCCGAGGCCGCGTTGGAGATCCCCGAATTCAACCTGACGCCGAAAAAGGCCATTGGCCCGGACGATCAGGAATTGGAAGAAAACCCGCGCTCGCGTTCTGCCCGGCTGCGGGTTGCGACACGGACCGAAGCGCCCGCAGGGGCCTCGGATCGCAAGAAACTGGGCCTTCCGGGCCTTGCATTAAAGGGTATGGGTTGATGCGGACGCTGCTGTACATCACCTCGGCATTGATTGTCATGGGGCTGGCCTATTGGGCCTATAACGAGAATTACAAAACCCAGGCCGCGTTGAATGATGCCGAAGATCTGCAACGTGAAATCGGGCAGATGCAGGAAGAACTGGCGGTTCTGCGGGCCGAATGGGCCTACCTGAACCGCCCCGATCGCCTGCGCGATCTGGTTGAGCTGAATTTTGACCGTTTGGGTCTGTTGCCGCTGTTGCCGGAACAATTCGGGCGTGTTGATCAGATCGCCTATCCGGGGCGCGATGAATTGGAAATCACCGGTGGCGTCGATGTTGTCGGGGAGATCCGGCCATGACCCGTATCCCGCTGCGTCCGCTGGCCCGCATTCTGGATGCGCGTGAAAAGGGTGAAAACCCCGATGTGATCGAACGCGAGAACCTGCGTCAGCGCCACGAAGACATGCGTGACAAGGCGCGGCTGCGGGCCGAAGGTCGTCTGTTGGTGCTGGCTGGCATGTTCCTGTGCGCCTTTCTGGTCGTCGGTGGTCGCATGGCCATGCTGTCGGCCACCGAGCCATCCGAGCCCCGCGCCCAGGCCCCTGGTGCGCGCATCGCCATGGCACGCGCCGACATTCTGGATCGCAACGGGCGGGTGCTGGCCACCAACCTGGCGACCCATGCTTTGTATGCCCAACCGCCCCAGATGGTGGACCCGGAACGCGCCGCGCATGAACTGGCCGCGATCTTCCCCGACCTGAAGGCCGACGAGTTGCTGGAAGACTTTGCCGGCACGCGCAAGTTCCTGTGGATCAAGAAGAAATTGTCGCCGGAACAGAAACAAGCCGTGCATGACATTGGCGAACCCGGTCTGCTGTTTGGCCCGCGCGAAATGCGTCTGTATCCGAACGGCGCGCTGGCGGCCCATGTGCTGGGCGGCGCCAGTTTCGGCAAAGAAGGCGTGAATGCCGCCGAGGTGATCGGCGTCGCGGGCATCGAACGGCAATACGACGATTATCTGCGCAATCCGGCCAATGGTGCCGCGCCGTTGATGTTGTCTGTCGACTTGACAGTGCAGGACGCAGTCGAACGCGTGCTGTACGGTGGCATGCGCATGCTGAACGCCAAGGGCGCGGCAGCGGTGCTGATGGATGTGCACACGGGTGAAATCATTTCGCTGGCCTCACTGCCCGATTTTGATCCGAACGAACGCCCGCGCGCTTTGACCGAAGGTGACCAGTCCGACAGTCCGCTGTTCAACCGCGCAGTGCAGGGGGTCTATGAGCTGGGCTCGACCTTCAAGATTTTCACGGCAGCCCAGGCGTTGGAGCTGCGTCTGATGAACGCCAACACCGAGGTAAACACCAAGGGTCCGCTGCGCTGGGGCAAATTTGCCATCCGCGATTTCCACGATTATGGCCCGCGCTTGAGCGTCACCGACGTGATCGTCAAAAGCTCAAACATCGGCACGGCCCGCATCGCGATGGAGATCGGGGCCGAGCGGCAGCGCGAGTTCCTGGGCAGCCTTGGCCTGTTGGAAGCAACCCCGGTCGAGCTGACCGAAGCCTCCGGCGCGAAACCCTTGTTGCCGCCAAACTGGTCGGAATT
>DFBF01000172.1:5086-7862 GCA_002367285.1 Rhodobacteraceae bacterium UBA3087
GGTGGGCGGCAAGACCGGCACGGCGGATAAGCCCAAGCCGCAGGGTGGCTATTACGACGAAAAGGTGATCGCGACATTTGCCAGCGTTTTCCCGGCCAATGACCCAAAATACGTGTTGGTTGTGACACTGGATGAACCCGAAGAAACCTCGGGCCCGAAACCGCGCCGCACGGCGGGTTGGACCGCTGTTCCGGTCGCCGCCGAGATCATCCGCCGCGTCGCCCCCCTGATGGGGTTGAAACCCGAGATTGCACCTCTCTCCCCAACCGGGGTAACACTCACCTCAAACTGATTGCAGGGGCGAGAGATGGCAGGATGTGACCCAAAGACATTGGCAGATCTGGGGCTGAGTGCGCGCGCCGGTCGCGAGGCGCAGATCACCGGCCTGTCCGTGGACAGTCGCGAGGTAAAGCCCGGCCACCTGTTTGCTGCGCTGCCTGGTGCCACGGTGCATGGGGCCGAATTCATTACATACGCCTTGCGCATGGGGGCAGGCGCGATCCTGACCGACCTGGATGGGGCGGAGATTGCGCGTGACGAACTGGCCAATGCCGATGTCGCCGTGGTCATTACCGAAGATCCCCGCATGGCGTTGGCGTTTGCCGCGGCGCTGTGGTTTGGCGCGCAGCCTGAGATCGTGGTCGCTGTCACTGGCACGAACGGCAAGACGTCCGTGGCAAATTTCACGCGCCAGATCTGGGTGCTGCTGGGCCTGTCAGGCGCCAACATCGGCACGACCGGCGTCGAAGGCGCGTTCACCGCACCGATGACGCATACAACGCCCGAACCTATCACTCTGCACCGCGTCCTGGCGCAGATGGCTGGCGCTGGCGTGACCCATGCGGCGATGGAGGCGTCATCCCACGGGTTGGCGCAACGCCGCCTGGACGGGGTGCGCCTGTCGGCTGCCGGGTTCACCAATTTCACCCAGGACCATCTGGATTATCACGAAACATTCGAGGACTATTTTGCCGCCAAGGCCGGGTTGTTTGACAGGGTCCTGTCCGATGACGCCATGGCAGTGATCAACATTGACGATCCGCGCGGCCCCCAGGTGGCCGAGATTGCGGAAATGCGTGGTCAAAACCTGATCCGCGTCGGGCAGGGTGAGGATGCAGATTTGCGCCTGCTGGCGCGCCGCTATGGGGCCACGGGGCAAGAGGTCCGATTTTCCTGGCTGGGTCGGCCGCATGTGGCGCGGCTGAACCTGATCGGCGGCTTTCAGGCGGAAAACGTGCTGTTGGCCGCCGGGCTGTGCATCGCCTGCGGGGCGGAACCTGATCGGGTGTTTGAGTGTTTCGAAGATCTCGACACCGTACGGGGCCGGATGGAGTTGGCCGCGACGCGTGACAATGGCGCTGCGGTCTTTGTCGACTATGCCCACACGCCGGACGCGGTGGAAACCGCATTGAAGGCCATGCGCCCGCATGTTCTGGGCCGCCTTGTGGTGGTTCTGGGCGCGGGCGGCGACCGCGACACGACCAAACGCGCGCTGATGGGCAAGGCGGCGGTCGAAAATGCCGATGTGGTGTTTGTCACCGATGACAACCCGCGCTCGGAAGACCCCGCAGCCATCCGCGCCATGGTGATGCAAGGCTGCCCTGACGCCCACAATGTCGGCGACCGGGCCGAGGCGATCCTGCGCGGCGTTGATGCACTGGGGCCGGGCGACGCGTTGCTGATCGCCGGGAAAGGCCACGAAACGGGCCAGGTCGTGGGCAATGATGTGTTGCCCTTTGATGACGTGGAACAGGCAAGTGTGGCGGTCGCCGCGCTGGAGGGACGGCTGGCATGAGCTTGTGGACGGCATCCGAAGCTGCCGCCGCGACGGGCGGCACTGCGCAGGGCAACTGGGCGGTGAATGGCGTGTCGATTGACACCCGCACGATCCAGCCGGGCGATCTTTTCGTTGCCTTGAAAGACCTTCGAGATGGCCATGATTTCGTGGCGCAGGCGCTGGAGAAAGGCGCGGGCGCGGCTTTGGTGTCGCGCGTCCCTGGGGGTGTTGCGGCTGACGCGCCGCTGTTGATTGTCGACGACGTTTTGGGCGCGCTGGAACGTCTGGGCGAAGCGGCCCGCGCCCGCACAAAGGCCCGCGTGGTCGCGGTCACGGGGTCGGTCGGGAAAACCTCGACCAAAGAAATGCTGCGCGCGGTTTTGACGCCGCAGGGGCGCACCCATGCGGCCGAAGCAAGTTACAACAACCATTGGGGTGTGCCGCTGACGCTGGCGCGGATGCCCGCCGACACCGAATATGCGGTGATCGAAATCGGCATGAACCACCCCGGCGAAATCGGCCCATTGGCACAGATGGCGCGCCCGCATGTGGGCATGGTCACGACCGTCGCGGCGGCGCATCTGGAAGCCTTTGACGACATCGACGGAATTGCCCGGGAAAAAGCCGCGATCTTTCAGGGGCTGGAGCCTGGCGGCGTGGCCGTTGTGAACGGGGACCTGGACACAACGCCAATCTTGGTTGCCGCTGCGGGGACCGCGACGCTGATGCGTTTTGGCGAAGGTGATGACAATACGCACCGCCTGACCCATGTGTCCCTGACCGGGGACGCAACGATCTGCAAGGCGCAGGTGGGTGAAGCGGAACAGATGTTTCGCATCAACTCTCCGGGGCGTCATTTCGCAACCAACGCTCTGGGCGTTCTGGCCGTGGTCGAAGCGCTTGGTGCCGACGTCACCCTGGCGGCGCGCAGCATGACGCTGTGGCAGCCGCCGACCGGGCGCGGCACACAAGAGACCGTGGTGCTGGACATGGTCGAAG
>DFBF01000214.1:0-214 GCA_002367285.1 Rhodobacteraceae bacterium UBA3087
CGGGTGGGACATGCGCGGCGACAGGGCCGACCAGGGATGGGCGGATGTCGACGAGGCGATGATGACATCGGGCGCAACAAGACCTTCGATCTGATCAAAGAGGTCTTGTTTCAGAGGCACGTTTTCGGGGGCGTTTTCCTGGATGAACGTGACGCCTTGCAGGGCGTCCTTCAGGCTGTCGCAGACTGTTAGGGTTCCCAGCTTTGGGCCCTGC
>DFBF01000214.1:227-9682 GCA_002367285.1 Rhodobacteraceae bacterium UBA3087
GGTCGCCTGGCAGGGTCCCAGGCGCGCACATCATGGCCCTGGGCCAAAAACAGCGCGGCCCAGCTTTCGCCAATCAGGCCACAGCCCAGGATTGCGGTTGTCTGCGTCTTGGTCATCGTGCCCTCTTGTGGAAATTCGCCTCCATCAGGGCCTATCGAATTTGGGTGGCAGGGAAAGGAATTCCTGCAAGGGCAGGGCGGGGGCAAACCGATACCCCTGACCGAAATCACAGCCTATCTGCGTCAACAGCGCGTTTTGGGCCTGGGTCTCGATCCCTTCGGCAATGACCTTGACCCCTACCCGGCGCGCCAGCCCGACAAGGGTTTCGCACAGGGCAATCGCGTTCGGGCCGTCCGGCAGATGGCGAACGAATTCACGGTCCACCTTGAGATAGTCAAATTCATGCTGGAAGAAATACAACAGCGAAGAATACCCGGTGCCGAAATCATCCAGCGCAAGGTTCAATCCGGCACCACGCAGGGCGGCCAGATGCTGGGCAACCTGGCCGCCTTGTTCCAGCAGAGCCCCTTCGGTGATTTCTGCGATAAAGGCGCTGCCGTCCAACCCGGCGCGGGCCAGGCGGTCCGGCCAGGCCATGGCGCCGGTGTCCTGCGCCGAAAGTTGTTTGGGCGATACGTTCAGGCAAATCTGAAAACCCTCTCCAAACCAGTTTTGAAATGTTGGCAGATCGGCGCAGCTTTGGTCCAGAACCCAGTCGCCAATTGGGCTGATCATGCCGGCCTCTTCTGCCAGGGGGATGAAGCGGCTGGGCAGAATGGTCCCCAGATCGGGGTGTGACCAACGGATCAGGGCCTCGGCTTTGGCGATGCGGCCTGTGGCGAGGTCGACGATGGGTTGAAAGTGCAGCGTGAATTGGTGGGTCTCAAGCGCCCGGGTCAGATCGTGGATCAACCGTGTTTTGTCAGAGGCTGCCTGTTGGATTGCAGGCGTGAACCGATTGAACCGGTTTCGTCCGGCTGACTTGGCGGCATACATGGCCTGGTCGGCGGCTTTGACAAGATCCTCGGGCGTGTTGGCATCGTCTGGGAAAATGGCGACGCCCAGACTGGCGGTCAGATGTACGGTCTCGCCGTTGATGCGGAAGGGGCGCGCCATGGCCTCTAGGGCGCAATTGGCCACCTGCTGGGCCCGGTGCTCTTTGTCCTGTTTCGCCAGAATGATGGTGAATTCATCGCCCCCCTGGCGGGCAACAAAATCTTCGGGGCGCACACAGGTTCGCAACCGCACGGCTACCTCGGCCAAAAGCTGGTCCCCGGCGTCATGTCCCAACCGGTCGTTGACCTGTTTCAACCCGTCCAGATCCAGAAACAAAAGAGCGACCTGGGTGCCATGATCCCGCGCGTTCGCGGTGAGAAGGCGCAGCCGATCGTTTGATGACGCGCGGTTGGGCAGGCCGGTCAGTTCATCATAATGGGCTTGCCACCAGATGGTTTGATTGGCCCGTTTCACTTCGGTCATGTCATGCGACAGGATGACAAAGCGCTGAACCTCGCCCGCGCCACCATGGATCGCGTTGACGCTCAGCCGGACGGGGATGGCCTCGCCGGTTCGCCGCAGAAAGCTGACCTCGCCGTGCCATCCTTTGCCATTGTCGCGGGTGCCGGGAAGGTTGTTGCGCAGGGTTTCGCGATCCGTTGAGACCAGAAGGTCATCGAAGGGTTGTCCGACCAATTCGTCGACTGCATACCCGGTCAATCGTGAAATCGCCGGGTTCATGGTGACGATCTGTCCGACGGAATCAACGATGGCCATCCCCTCAGAGCTGTTTTCATAGATCATGGCGGACAGGCGGATCTGGTCCTCGGCCCGTTTGCTGTCGGTGATATTGCGCACCACCAAAACGGTTTCATCCGTCGCGCGAATGGGACAGGCGCGGCCTTCAAAATCCTGAACCTCCCCCCGGATCTCCAATTTGTATTCAAAGGACACCACGTTGTTCGTTTCAAGCCGCTCAAACAGCTTGTTTTCGAACAGGCCATGGATGTCCTTGGGCAGGACATCAACAATCTTGCGGCCCATGAACTGTTCGGGCGGCACGTAAAGATCGTCTGATTTGCTTGTCCGATAATCCAGAATGACCCCCTGAGCATCCAAGCGGAAATACAGATCAGGCAAGGCATCCAGCAGGGCGACCATTTCCTCGCGTTGCCTTTGTTCCGACAATTCGGCCGCATGCCGCGCCCCTGCCATGGATGCGAAGCGGCGGTTCAGTTGCAGAAATTCCAGAACCCTGGAGGCGTTCTGGTCCCGGGGCGTTGTCAGGTGGTCCTGGCCGGCTTCAAGGTGGCTGATTGAGTTCGTCAAAGCAGCCAGCGGCCGCAGGATGTCGCGGTGGACAAGCCGACGGACTAGGATCCAGACCGCAAAGATTGCCGCGATCAGGGCCAGGAAACGGGTCAGTGCTTTCTGATTTGTGGCGGCCAGGGCCGGGCCAATCGGGATGCCGACACTGACCGAAATGACCCGCCCGTCCTGGTCGCGTATCAGGGGCTGATGGGTGAAAACCCGGGGCATGCCATCGTCGCCGATCAGAATGTTTGGCTTGGATGAACGCAGTAATCCCCTGGTCAGGCCATAACCTGAGACCGGGTTGCCAATCTCATGCAGGTCGGCCGGGTGATTGGCAATGATGGTCCCGTCATCGTTGCTGATGAAGGAAATCGTGCCATCGGGCAGGGGGTGGTCGTTCAGTTGCTGGCTCCACCAGTCCAGGGACACCACGGCAACGGCGACCCCAACGATATCGCCGTCCGGTCCATAAGGTTGCACCGGAACCGAAAAGATGATGCTGGGAACGCCCGCCACACGATCTTGCTGAAAGGCGCTTATGGCAAAGCCGCGCTTTGTCAGGCTGTATTGGAAATACGGGCGATCAAACAAATTGATCGGTTGATCCAGGGGCAAGGCGTTGCACAGAAGGGATCCGTCTGGCAGAGGCACGCCGATGTTCGCAAATTGGGGCACCATGCCCAGCGTCAGGCGCAGAAAAGCCGCGCAATCCGGGTGGGCGGGGTCATGTACCGGCGGGGTTGCGGCAAGGTGTTCCAAGAAATTCTGTGTTTGGCTGATGAGCCGCCTTTGGGTCGTCGCCAGGTCCTCAGAAATTCGCACCGCTTCACGTTGATTGAGCTCAATCGCAGTGTTCCGATCCAACAGCGCTTGGATCAGAACGATGACAATACCGGGTAACGCAATCAGCCACAGGAGAAACCTGAGCCTTGAATTCAATGTGTTTAGCATGGGCAACCCCACAATAATTACCAAAAGAATAGCGTGTATTTAGAGCAAAACAACCTCTGGTTGGGGTGGTCGGGATGGGGTCGGGGGGAAATCACCTGAAATTTTGCGCCGGTTGCATGTGCATCCATCGCGTGTGCGCGGGGCGGCACAGGGCCATACCAAGCCCTGGCCGCGCCCGGTTGTGACCCTATTATTCGTGGATGAAATGCATCCGGGTGAAGCTTTGACGCCAGGTGGCAACTTCGGGGGCCAGGGCTTCGGGGTCGTTGCGGCGCAGGGCCTCGGCGATCAGCGCGGCAAGGCGGGGGGCGTGCGCGGCATTCATGCCCCAGCGCACCAATTCCGGTGTGCCAATGCGCAGGCCGTTCATGTCGCCGGGCACCGCATCAATCGGCAGGCCGATACCGCAAGCCAAGAACCCGGCCCGACGCAAGGTCTTGGACGCGGCCTGACCACCGCCAAACCCGGCGGCCTTGATTGCGAACTGGTGGGACTGGGTGCCCTTGGCAAAGACCGGCAGCCCCAGTATGCCCAACTCATCGGCCAGCGCCTGTGCCATGTCAATCATGGCGTGCGCATAGGCACCGCCAAAGTCGCGCCAATCCAGCAGGGTCAACGCCAAAGCCGCCGATTTTGCCGCGTCGAAATTCGCGGTCATGCCGGGAAAGGCGATGGCATCCAGCGCTTGCGCGATCTTGGCGTCATTGGTCACGATCAGGCCCGAGGGCGGCCCGCCCAGGCTTTTATAGGTGCTCATCGTCATCATGTGCGCCCCTTCGGTCAGCGGGTTCTTCCATGCTTTGCCCGCGATGATGCCGCATTGATGGGCCGCGTCGAACAACAGCTTCGCGCCGACCTCATCAGCAATCGCGCGCACCTCGGCGACCGGGTGTTCGAACAGGTTCAGGCTGCCGCCCAGGGTGATCAGCGTCGGTTTGACCTGCCGCGCCAGCGCGGCCAGCGCGTCGATATCGACCGTATAGCCGTCGGCGTTCACGGGTGCCTTGTGGCTGATCAATCCGTATAGCCCGGCGCAGCCATCGGCGTGGTGCGTGACATGGCCGCCGATCGACGCGGGAGGCACAATGATGGCGTCGCCCGGTTTGCATAGCGCCATGAACCCATACAGGTTGGCAATCGCCCCGGACGGCACCCGGATTTCGGCATATTTCGCGTCAAACACCTCGGCGGCCAGCTCGGCGGCGATGACTTCGACCTCCTCGATGGCCTCCAGCCCCATTTCGTATTTGTCGCCCGGATAACCCAGGCTGGGCCGCGTACCCATGCCGCTGGCCAAGGCGGCCTCGGCGCGCGGGGTCATCACGTTGGTGGCCGGGTTCAGGTTGAAACAGTCGCGTTCGTGGATCTGTTTGTTCTGCGCGATCAGGGCGTCGATGCGACCCGTGATGGCCGGTGCGTCCGCAGCGGCCGTTTCGCTGGCTATGCGCCCGATCAGATCTTCGGTCGAAACCCAGGGGCGGGGGGCAAGATTGGTCATGGGGATCTCCTTTGATGTCATGCCACCAGAAACCCGTCGACGGGACAAATTAGATTTGCTATTTTCTAGGCCTAGGAAAACTGAGTCTCATATGCCCGTCGCCCCGCCCCGCCCCAAAGGTCCGCCCCTGAACGCCCTGCGAGCTTTTGAGGCCGCCGCCCGCCTGGGCGGTTTTCGCGCCGCCGCAGACGAACTGTGCGTCACACCCGGCGCGATCACCCAGCACGTGCGCGCGTTAGAGGCGTATCTGGGCGCGCCGCTGTTTGACCGCCACGCGCGCGGCGTGCGTCTGACCGCCCTGGGCGCGGACGCGCTGGCGGGGTTCACGCAGGCGTTTGACCAGATGGGCGACGCTGTGCAGCACATGCGCGCGCGGGCGGCGACGGGGGATGTGCATATCGCCGCCCTGCCTGCGATCGCGCAACTGTGGCTGTCCCCCCGCCTGCCTGCGTTGCGCGCCGCGTTCCCACGGCTGAAAATCTCGATCACCGCGCTGGAGACCCCGCCGAACCTGAAACGCGAACCCTTTGATATGGCGCTGTTTTTTGCCGAAAATGGCATGGTTTTGACGCAAGACGCCCTTTTGCCCGTGGCCGCGCCCGGCGTGACCATGCAGGCGCTCTGGCTGTCTGATGCCACGTGGGATCGTGACTGGGATCACTGGTTGGCGGCGACCGGCCAAAGCCCACGACAAGCAAACGGCGCGGTGCATTCCTTGTATGCCCTGGCGGTGGCCGAAGCCTGCGCCGGGGCAGGCGTTTTGATGGGGCACGCGGCGTTGCTGGGCCCGTATCTGGCCGACGGGCGGCTGGTTGCGCTGGGCGAACGGGTTGCGCTTGACGCCCCGCTTGTGCTCACGTCCCCCCATGATCTGACACGCCCCGGCCCAATGACCGACCTGGCCTGCGCCTTGAAGGAGAACGCATGAAGCTCGACCACCCCAACCACGCGGCCCCTCAGGATGCCCAGGCCCGCAAGGATGTTGCCCCGGTGATCTGTTATCCGGTCGACACGCTGCCGCGCCCCGATATGGCGCTGTACCAAGGCGCCCGGGACGGAATGGCGAAAACGGACGAGGTTCTGATCCCCCCCCGCGAAGCCCGCACATTTCGCGTGCCCGCCGGGCATTTCTTTCGCATCACGTCCGTTGAAGGGCCACAGGTGGGCGATCTGAACCTGTTCAACGCCCATGATCTGGGCGAAAGGTTCTATTCCGGCAAAACCCGCGCGCTGCATGGCACGCATCTGTCGACCGGCGACCGCATGTGGTCGTCGTTTCCGACCCTGCGTCCGATGGCGACGATCACCGATGATACGCTGGACTGGTACGGCATCGACGCGTTTGGCGGTTCGGTCCATGACGTGATCGGCACGCGCTGCGACCCCTATACGCACAACCTGTTGGCGGGCGGCCAATACCACCACTGTTGCCATTCGAACCTGACCCGCGCCATGGCCGGTGTGACTGGCGACGTGACTGGCGACGTGACCCAGGCCGAGGCCGTGGTGCATGACGTGTTGAACGTCTTCATGTGCACAGGATTTACCCGTGACACCGGCCAGTATTTCATGAAAGCCAGCCCGGTGCGCCCCGGCGACTATCTGGAGTTCTTCGCCGAGATCGACCTGTTGGGCGCGCTGTCGGCCTGCCCGGGCGGCGATTGTTCGTCTGAACATTCCTCGGACTGCGCTGCGTGTCATCCGCTGTCGGTCGAGGTCTATGCGCCCAAACCCGGTGCGCTCGCGGGTTGGCAGCCGCCACAGATCAGCGGGTATTCGCGCAGCCATGGGATGTAACTTGCGGCCCTCTGCCCGCCGGGCCACCCTGATACCATTGACAGGAAAGGGTTTCATATGCGTTCGCCGGGCTTCAGATTTCTGATCGTGGGTCTTTTGACCTTGTTGATGTTCATCCCGCTGATGATGGTGTCTGACATCGTCAATTCACGGCTTAGCTATTCCCAGTCCACGATTTCAAGCGTTGGCGCGGAATGGGGCGGACCGCAGCTTTTGTCTGGCCCCGTGTTGGTCATTCCTGTGCGCGAAGAGGTGCAGGTTACCGTCCAGCGCGATGTGGTTGATCCTGCCACCGGACGGGTGATGTTGCATGAAGAAAGCGGCCAGCCGCTGAAGCAGAGCTTTGAAGAGGTCCGTGTTGAGAAACGCCGCGCGGTCTATATGTACCCCGACCAGTTTGATGTCGCCCTGGAAACGGCCACTCAACTGCGCCATCGCGGCATTTTTCAGGTCCCGGTGTATCAAGCCGAAGCCGACCTGACCCTGACCTTTCCTTTCGCCGCTGCCAGTGAGGTGCTGACCGGCGCCGAAGAACTGCTGTGGGACGAGGCGCAGCTGTGGGTCACCGTCACCGCCAACCGGGCGTTGCGGGGCGATGCCGTGTTACAGGCAGACGGGCGCGCCATCGCGCTGGAGCCGAACCCGGAAGGTGCCGGTATTCAGGCCACTTTGGGCGATCCTCGCGGGGTGGGCAGCTTTCATCTGACCCTGGGTCTGAATGGGGCCGAACGGCTGGAGATTGCCGCCGTGGGCCGCACCACGCGCGTGACGATCAAAAGCGACTGGCCCGATCCCAGTTTCCACGGTGCGTTTTTGCCGGATGGGTCCGAGATCAGCGAACAAGGGTTTGCCGCCACGTGGACCATCCCCCATCTGGCGCGGAACCTGCCCCAGGTCGCGCGGGAAGACCACGACAGCCGGGCGCGGCGCGACACGGGGTTTGGTGTCAGCTTCTACCAGCCCAATGATTTCTATCAAAAGGCCTGGCGTGCATCGCGGTACGGCATCCTGTTTATTGCGCTGACCTTCCTGACGGTTCTGTTGATCGAAGGGCAGCGCGCAAAACCTGTGCATCCGGTGCAATACATCCTGATTGGTCTGGCGCAGGCAACGTTCACCCTGTTGATGCTGGCCTATGCGGAACAGATCGGGTTTTCAGCTGCCTACCTGCTGGCCACGGGCGCAACGATTGCCCTGTTGCTGATGTTCGGCGCGCTGGGCTTGAAGTTGGGCAAACGGACCTGGGTTCTGGGGGCCATGCTGGTGGTGCTTTATGCAGTTCTGTACCTGATCCTGTATTCCACCGACTATGCGTTGATTGCCGGCTCGACCCTGGCCTTCCTGGCGCTGGCGGCAACCATGTTCGCCACCCGAAACGAAGAATGGTATGGCCCGCCCCGCGCGGCGGGGCAGGGCTGGTTTGGCCGCCGCAAAGCGGGTGAGAACGATCAGCAGTAGCGTTCGATCCCGACGATCTGGGCGTCTGAATACCTGTCGCCATGGGCCCAGCCCGGCGGGGCAAGGCGGGCGATCTCAGTGCGATCCTGATCGGTGAACGCAATCTGGTCCGCTGTGGCCCAGTCGCGCAGATGCGCGGCGGTTCGGGTGCCAGGGATCGGCACCAGATGGTCGCCCTGATCCAGCACCCAGGCAATGGCCAGCGCGGGCAGGGTCCAGCCCTTGGCATGGGCAAAGGCGCGTAACGGTTCGATCTGCGCCTGGTTGGCAGAGAAGTTCGGCTGCATGAAGCGCGGGTTGTTTCGCAGGAACGCGATGGACTGTACGGCCTCGTATGTCGGGGCTGTCTCGCTCATCATCCCGCGCGCCAGCGGCGAAAACGGAACAAAACTCGTGCCCAGATCGGCGCAGGTCTGGATCATCCCCAGCTCAGGATAACGGGTCCAGATCGAATATTCGTTTTGCACCGCCATAACAGGCGCAACACTGGCGGCGCGACGCAGGCTGGCGGGGGCGATTTCGGAAAACCCGAAGCCGCCGATCAGCCCTTCCTGACGGAACCCTTCCAGCGTCTCGGTGACCGTTTCAATCGGCAGATCGAACTGGCGACGATGCACATAATACAGCGCCACGTGATCCACACCCAGACGGGACAGCGACCCTTCAAGTGCGCGGCGCAGACCGGGTTCGGAATTGTCCGCCTGTCCGCGTTCGCCACCGATGACGATGCCGCCCTTTGTGGCGATGGTGAACGCGTGGCCGCGATCCTTTTGCCACTCACCGATGATTTGTTCCGACAGGCCTTTGCCATACAGCTCGGCGGTGTCCAGGAATGTGATTCCGGCCTCACGTGCGGCGTCCAACGTGGCGAAACTGTCGTCGCGCGTGGTGCTGCCGTAAAAGCCCGCAAAGCTCATGCATCCCAAGGCGATGGCGGAAACCTCAGGGCCGCTCTGACCCAACGTGCGCATCTTCATGCGAAAGCCGCCTCAAGCGCGATTTCGACCATGTCGCCAAAGCTCTTTTCACGCTGGTCCGAGGGCAGCGCCTCGCCGGTTTGCAAATGATCTGACACGGTCATGATGCCAAGCGCGCGCACGCCATGACGGGCGGCCAGAGTGTACAATTCAGCCGCCTCCATCTCGACGCCCAGAACGCCATGGCGGGTCATCTGTTCGTTCAGGTCGGGGCGTTCGTCATAGAACGTGTCGGACGAATAAATCCCGCCCACATGCACGCCGACATCGCGTGCGCGCGCCGCAGCAACGGCGGCCTCAAGCAAGCCGTAGTCTGCACAGGGCGAATAGTTCAGCTCGCGGAAAATGGTCGATGACGGCGTGGCGACGGTCGTGCAGGTCATGGCAATGACCACATCGCGCACCTTTACCTGTGGCTGCATGCCGCCGCAGGACCCAATGCGGATCAGCGTTTTCGCGCCATA
>DFBF01000214.1:9876-13667 GCA_002367285.1 Rhodobacteraceae bacterium UBA3087
GTTTCGGCAATCTGGCCGGGTTTGGCACCAATATGTACGGTCATGAGACTCTCCTGAAGTTTGGAGAGACTATAGCGTTGTGATCGGCGGGGAAAAGGTATGCGAACGCTTTCAGCGGGGAGCGGCGTTGATCCAGCCGCGAATGCGGTCTTTCAGCTCGGCCTGCGACATGTCGTCGGGAATGGCGGAGGCAGGGAGAACAATGGCTTCAAAATAACCGATGAGGAGTAAGAGGCCGTCTTTCGAGTCAATGACATCAAGAACCTGGGACCATTCGGTATAGGTCCTGTGCCCCGGTTTTGTGGTTGTGAAGGCCTGCGCATCCAGCGTCCAGGTGATGTCGCCTTGCCGAAACGGGGCTGTGCGGATGCTCTTCCAAAGCTGGAAGTTCAGAAACAGGCTGCTGAACAGGTAGAAAAGCACTGGAACAAGCGGAAATATCGCAAGCGCGGTTGCCCACCCTGACGGAAGCCGCCCTTCCAAGGCGATATTGAGTGCGTAGGAGGCGACGAATAGGAACAGTGCCAACGGACGGGCGCGCGTCAGGACTGGAAGCCGCCGCCGCCGCATCGGAGGAATTGCCGCGCGATAGTTATAGCCGTCAAGATTGACGGTCAGCGTAAGAGCTTCAGCTGTGTTTTGGGTCATTCCGCCGCAATGCTTTTGGGATCAACGAGTTCAACAATGTCTTCCATGATGACATTAAGCTCGAAATCCTTCGGCGTATAG
Organism: Rhodobacteraceae bacterium UBA3087; assembly: GCA_002367285.1. Classification (GTDB taxonomy): domain Bacteria; phylum Pseudomonadota; class Alphaproteobacteria; order Rhodobacterales; family Rhodobacteraceae; genus Aliiroseovarius_A. Next base: position 10,606 of record DFBF01000214.1, read on the forward strand.
ACCTTGGCGACACCCATGGCGCGCAGACGATCGGCGTCCTCATCCGGGATGATGCCCCCGGCGACGACAGGGATGTGGCCCAGACCTGCGGCGTGCATACGCTCCATCAGTTCTTCGAGCAACGGGATGTGGCTGCCCGACAGGATCGACAGGCCGACCACGTGGGCTTCGTCGGCCAGGGCGGCTGCGACGATTTCTTCAGGTGTCAGTCGGATGCCTTCATAGGTGATGTCCATGCCGCAATCGCGCGCGCGGGCGGCGATTTGTTCGGCACCGTTGGAGTGGCCATCAAGGCCGGGTTTGCCGACCAGAAACTTCAGGCGGCGGCCCAGGCTGTCGGACACCGCATCGACGCGGGCGCGAATGTCATCCAGCCCTTCGGTGCGGTTTGACGGGTTCTTGCTGACTCCGGTCGGCGCACGATACTGGCCGAATGCGTTGCGGACCATGTCACCCCATTCGCCGGTGGTTGCCCCGGCTTTTGCGGCGGCAATTGACGCGTGCATGATGTTTTCACCGGACTGCGCGGCGGCGCGCAGGGCCTCCAGTGCGGATTGTACGGCGGCGTCATCGCGATCTGCGCGCCATTGCTCCAGGCGGGCGATCTGGTCGGCCTCGGCGTCCTTGTCGGCCACCATGATGGCGCCGTCCCCGGCTGTCAGCGGGCTTTCGGTCGTCTCAAGCCAGCGGTTCACGCCAACAACGGTGGTTTCGCCGCTTTCGATCTTGCCGATCCGGGTGGCGTTCGAGTCGACCAGACGCGATTTCATGTATTCGATGGCGGCGACCGCGCCCCCCATGCCGTCAATCTGGGCCAGCTCAGCGCGCGCGCCTTCTTTCAGCTGGGCCACCTTGCGATCCACGGCGGGGTTATTGTCAAACAGGTCGTCATATTCCAACAGGTCGGTTTCATAGGCCAGAATTTGTTGCATACGCAGCGACCATTGCTGATCCCACGGGCGCGGCAGACCCAGTGCTTCGTTCCAGGCGGGCAGTTGCACGGCGCGGGCGCGTGCGTTTTTCGAAAGCGTTACGGCCAGGGTTTCCAGCAGGATGCGGTAAACATTGTTTTCCGGTTGCTGTTCGGTCAGGCCCAGGGAATTCACCTGCACACCATAGCGGAAGCGACGGAATTTCGGGTCCTCGACGCCATAGCGTTCGGCGGTGATTTCATCCCACAGTTCAACAAAGGCGCGCATTTTGCACAGTTCGGTGACGAAGCGGATACCTGCGTTCACGAAAAAGGAAATGCGCCCGACCATGGCCGGAAATGCCTCGGCCGGCACCTTGTTCTTCAGATCATCCAGCACGGCAATGGCGGTGGCCAAGGCGAAAGCCAGCTCTTCCTCGGGTGTCGCGCCGGCCTCTTGCAAGTGATAGGAACAGATGTTCATCGGGTTCCACTTGGGCAGGTGTTCGCGCGTATAGGCGGCCACATCGGTGATCATGCGCAAGCTGGGTTTCGGCGGGCAGACATAGGTGCCCCGTGACAGGTATTCCTTGATGATGTCGTTCTGCACCGTGCCTTGCAGCTTGGACACATCCGCACCCTGTTCTTCGGCGGCGGCGATATACAGCGCCAGCAGCCAAGGCGCAGTCGCGTTGATCGTCATCGAGGTGTTCATCTGTTCAAGCGGGATATCCTTGAACAGCGCGCGCATATCGCCCAGATGCGACAGCGGCACGCCAACCTTGCCGACCTCGCCCCGCGCCAGTTTGTGGTCGCTGTCATAGCCCGTCTGCGTTGGCAGATCGAAGGCTACCGACAGGCCGGTCTGACCCTTGGCCAGGTTGGTGCGGTACAGCTCATTCGACGCCTTGGCGGTCGAGTGGCCGGCATAGGTGCGGAAAAGCCAGGGGCGGGATTTGGCCGGGGCGCTTTCGGGGCTGTTCATGATACGACTCGCGGTTATGTTGCACCGCAGCATTTATGCAGACGCAAGAATATTACGCAAGTGCGAAATGTAAGGGAAGAAAGTTGCGCCACGTCATTTGGGGCGCAAAAGGGTGGGCGGGGCCGTCAGGCCCCGCGCCAAGTGTGATTAGTTATAGGTGTACGTGCCGATTTCGCAGACATTGATGCCGCGCCTCTCAAGAACGTCACCGTCTGAGAACACTGCTTTGAAGTCGAAAATGCAGTAGCCAGTTCCATCATCAAAATTGACGTTGAACGAAGATCCCGACGGCAGCACATCACTGCCCCAGATGTCTTCCTCCCAGCTGTCCGAACCCTTGTTGGATCCGTAAAACTCGACAATCGTGTACCCGGTGTTGTTGACAATGCGCACGCGACGATCTGCGGCTTCGGCAACGGTGGTGGTGATCACAAAAGCGGCCAAAAACGCGACCGTAGCAAATACTTTCTTCAGAAACGACATAGGCCCCTCCATTGGTATATGTGGGAGCAGTTTACGCCCACGGCCTGCTAAATCAATGATCTCACGCAAATACGCGTCAAAAGGTCCGGAAACCTTTACCTATCCGCCAATTCCTGAGACGGTGCCTGAATGTCGCGCGTCGTGGAACTCCCGCTTTGGTTGCTTGTTTTGATCCTGGCTTTCGCCACGGTGACCTTTGCGTCGCATTTTCTGTTCCCATCCGTGCGCTGGTTCTTTCGTAAACGTCTGGAACGTGCCGTTGCGCGGCTGAACGAACGATTGGAGCGGCCGATTGAGCCGTTCAAGCTGGCCCGCCGTTTCGACATGGTTCAACGGCTGAGCTATGACCCCGAGGTCGCTCAGGCCATTGTCGAACATGCCGCCGAAATGGGGGTGCCTGAACAGGTGGCCTTCGAGGATGCGAAACGGTATGCGCGCGAAATTGTACCGCGCTTTTCGGCCTTTGCCTATTTCAGCTTTGGCATCCGTCTGGCGAAACTGATCAGCCGTGCCTTTTACCGCGTGCGCCTGGGGGCCTTTGACGAGGCCAGGCTGGATGCGGTGGACCAGAAGGCGACCGTTGTCTTCGTCATGAACCACCGTTCGAACATGGATTATGTGTTGGTCACCTGGTTGGCGGCGGAACGCAGCCACCTGTCCTATGCGGTGGGCGAATGGGCGCGG
>DFBF01000200.1:0-260 GCA_002367285.1 Rhodobacteraceae bacterium UBA3087
AGCGCCGTTGTGGCGGAAAATGACATCTGGAACCCCGGTTCTGTCAAAGCCTGAGGGTGCAGGACCAGCACCACAAGGGCCGCCATGGCGACCGACCGAATGGTCAGCGCACGACGGTCAAACAGGATGGCGATGAACATGGCGGCAACCATGATAAAGGCGCGTTCGGTGGCAACATTGCCCCCCGACAGGGCCAAGTAGAATGCGCCAGCCCCCAAGGCGATGACGGCGGCGATTTTCTTGGTGGGAAAACGTAACGC
>DFBF01000200.1:331-5150 GCA_002367285.1 Rhodobacteraceae bacterium UBA3087
CAGATGCGCCAGGTTCGACCCGCGCAGGGCGGCCAGGGTCTCGCGGCTCATCCCTGATCGATCACCGGTCATGATGGCGGCGGCGAACGCCCCTTCTTCACCTTGCATCTGCGCCTGAACCCAGGTCGAAATGCGCATGCGCAGCCGATGAACGGCCAACCCGGCCCGGCCCTGAACGGCCTCGGCCAGGGTCAGCACCGGCACGCGGGTATAGCCCACCGCGCCGATCTGGCGGAACCAGGCCATGCGCTGGAAGTCAAAGCCGCCCGGTTCAACCGGCCCTTGTGGCGCGGACAGATGCGCCGTCATGGCGATCCGCAGCCCCGGTTCGGGATCAATATAGCCCTGTTGCCCATGCAGCGACACGCGCACGCGTTCCGGCGTGTCGGCCGGGGAAACGCCGTCCAGGTACACCTGATCCAACGTCAGGCGTACGGCATCTGATTGCGACCGGTCGATGATGACCACGCGCCCTTCGACCGCACCATAAAAGCGAAAACCCAACACTGGTGCGCCGACCGATCCGGCCTTGGCCCCGGCCAGCATCACACCGCCTGTCATAAGAGCCAGCGCCAGAAATACAGGCCCCAAGGCGCGCCAGAACCAGGCCGCAAGAACGACGGCAAGCAGGGTCACAAATCCCAGGCTGACCCAGGTGCCAAAGCCCGGTTCAACTGGCAACAGAAAATAGGTCCCGATCCCTGTCGCCAGGAAAACGGGGGACCACGGGAACAGCCGACCACGCGCCGCTGCGACCCGGTGAAGGAGCCACCAGTAAGGGCTCACTCTTGTTCTCTCCTCTGCCATAAAATACACCCTGCGCAACGCTACCCGCCGCATGGTTTCCAAAAGGTTAATATCGCTATGACCACGACCGATCAGATCGTCACCCGTTTCGCCCCCTCGCCCACCGGATATCTGCACATCGGTGGCGCGCGCACAGCGCTGTTCAACTGGTTGTATGCGCGGGGCCGGGGTGGGAAATTCCTGCTGCGGATCGAAGACACCGACCGCGCGCGTTCAACGCCCGAAGCAACCGCCGCGATCCTGAAAGGCCTGGCCTGGCTGGGGCTGGATCATGATGGCGAGGTGATCAGCCAATTCGACCGCGCCGGGCGCCACGCCGAGGTGGCCCATAACATGTTGGCAAACGGCCACGCCTATAAGTGTTTCGCAACGCAAGACGAAATTCAGGCGTTTCGCGATGCGGCCAAGGCCGAGGGGCGTTCGACCCTGTTCCAAAGCCCCTGGCGTGACGCCGCACCGGAAACCCACCCGGACGCACCATTCGTCATCCGCCTGAAGGCACCACGCGATGGCAAGACGGTGATCCATGACGAGGTGCAGGGCGATGTTACCATCCGCAATGATCAGCTGGACGACATGATTTGTTTACGCTCTGATGGTACCCCCACCTATATGCTGGCCGTTGTTGTGGATGATCACGACATGGGCGTAACCCATGTGATCCGAGGGGATGACCACCTGAACAATGCCGCGCGCCAGATGCTTGTCTATCAGGCGATGGGCTGGGACATTCCGGTCTGGGCGCATATCCCCCTGATCCACGGGCCTGACGGCAAGAAACTGTCCAAACGCCACGGTGCCTTGGGGGTCGAGGAATACCAGGCCATGGGATACCCCGCCGCCGCGATGCGCAATTATCTGGCCCGCCTGGGCTGGAGCCATGGCGATGACGAGGTGTTCACCGACGCACAGGCGCTGGACTGGTTCGATCTGGCGGGAATCGGCAAATCACCCGCCCGGTTTGATTTCAAAAAGCTCGACAATATCTCGGGCCAACAGCTGAAAATGATGGATGACAGCGATATCGTCGCGGCGGTTGAGGGCTACCTTGCCGCAACTGACGCAACGCCTTTGCAGTCGCAGCAAAAAGATGCGCTGACCCAAGCTATGTACTGTTTAAAGACGGCTGCAAAAACCTTGCCGCAACTTGTTGAAAAGGCTCGGTTTGCTTTGATATCCCGTCCCGTTGATCGGGATGAGAAGGCCGATAAAGCGCTGGATGATGTATCCCGTGGTATACTGAAAGAATTGACGCCGCAGCTGCGAAATGGTAGCTGGGACCGCAATACGCTGGAGGAGGTTTTGAACGGGCTTGCACAAGCCCACGGCCTTGGGTTCGGCAAGCTGGCAGCACCCCTGCGTGCCGCCCTTGCAGGACGCGCCGTGACCCCCAGCGTTTTTGACATGATGCTTGTCCTGGGGCGCGAGGAAACAATCGCGCGCCTGGATGACGCCAGCAACTGAGACACTCCCCGCCCATCCGGGACGGGGCCATGCACGAAGGGAAATCGAATGGCTGAACAGACTGGAACCGCAAAGCTGACTTTGGGGGACAAGGAAATTGACCTGCCGATGTATTCCCCGACCGTGGGCCCGGATGTCATCGACATCACCAAGCTCTATGCGCAGGGCGGCGTGTTCACCTATGACCCCGGCTTCACCTCGACCGCGTCGTGCGATTCGACCATCACCTTTATTGATGGCGCCAAGGGTGAATTGCTGCACCGCGGCTATCCGATCGATCAGCTGGCCGAAAAATCGCACTATCTCGAAGTCTGCTATCTGCTGCTCTATGGTGAGCTGCCCACGGCCACCGCGCTTGAGGATTTTGAGGCGACTATCACCCGCCACACGATGATCCACGAACAGATGCACATGTTCTTCCGTGGCTTCCGTCGCGATGCGCACCCGATGGCCACCATGGTGGGTGTTGTCGGCGCAATGTCGGCGTTTTACCACGACTCGACCGATATTTCGGACCCGCGCCAGCGCGAAATCGCCTCGCACCGCCTGATTGCCAAGATGCCGACCATTGCGGCGATGGCCTATAAATACTCGATCGGTCAGCCGTTCATCTATCCCAAGAACTCGCTCGATTATGCGTCGAACTTCCTGCACATGTGTTTCTCGGTGCCTGCCGAAGATTATGTGGTGAACCCGATCCTGGCCCGTGCCATGGACCGGATTTTCACGCTGCATGCCGACCACGAGCAGAACGCGTCGACCTCGACCGTGCGTCTGGCGTCCAGCTCGGGTGCCAACCCGTTTGCCTGTATTGCCGCCGGTATCGCCTGTCTTTGGGGTCCGGCCCATGGTGGTGCAAACCAGGCTTGCCTGGAAATGCTGAAGGAAATCGGCTCGGTTGACCGTATTCCCGAATACCTGGCCCGCGCCAAGGACAAGAACGACCCGTTCCGCCTGATGGGTTTTGGTCACCGCGTGTATAAGAACACCGACCCGCGCGCGACGGTTCTGAAACAGTCTGCCGACGAGGTTCTGGAGCTGTTGGGTGTCGAGGACAACCCGCTGTTGCAGATTGCCAAAGAGCTGGAGCAAACAGCGCTGAACGACCCGTATTTCATCGAAAAGAAGCTGTTCCCGAACGTCGATTTCTATTCGGGCATCATCCTGGAAGCCATGGGGTTCCCGACCTCAATGTTCACGCCGATCTTTGCCCTGTCACGCACCGTCGGCTGGATTTCGCAGTGGAAAGAACAGCTGTCCGATCCGGGTCACAAAATCGGTCGTCCGCGTCAGCTCTATATGGGTGAGAAAACGCGCGACTATGTCGACGTTGAGAACCGCTGAGTTTCAGCCTTGGTAGATGCAGAAAGGCCGCCCTTCGGGGCGGCCTTTTTCATGGTCTGTACGTGATGCGGCCATGTCGGACGCCCCCAAAGGGGGGCCGCCGTCCAGGGGCTTAACGCCCTTCAAACTTGGGGGCGCGTTTTTCAAGAAACGACATAACGCCCTCAGAGAAATCACGCGACTTGCCGCACTCGCCCTGGCTTCTGGCTTCCAGCGCCAGCTGCTCCTCCAGCGAATTGTCCAGGGATGCACGGATCGCTTCGCGGATCTTGCGAAACGCCAGCGTCGGGCCGTTGGCCAGGTATTCGCCGCGCCCCCGCCAGGTCGCCTCGAATTCCTCTTCCGAGGCCATTTCCCAGATCAGCCCCCAGTCCAGCGCCTGTTGTGCGCTGATCTTTTCGGCAAACAGCGCCGCCCCCATGGCTTTGGCAAAGCCGATTTTGCGCGGCATCCAATAGGTGCCGCCCGCGTCCGGGATCAAGCCGATCTTGGCAAAGGCCTGCATGAAATAGGCGCTGTCCTTGGCGATGATCACATCCGCCGCCAGAGCGATATTGGCCCCAGCCCCGGCCGCCGGACCATTCACCGCCGCGATGGTGGGAATGGGGCTTTCGTACATTGCCTTGAGAATAGGTTCGTATTCATCGCGCAGGGTGCGTTCCAGATCGACACTGGCCGCATTTGCCCGGTCGCCAAGGTCCTGACCGGAACAGAACGCCCGGCCTTCACCGGTGATGACCAGTGCACGCGCCTGAGTGCCTGCCGCCTGCACCGCATGGGCGATCTCGGCGCGCATCTGGGTGGTCAGCGCATTGAACTTTTCGGGCCGATCAAAGGTCAGCACCGCCAGCCCATCGGTCACTTCAAGGCGAATCGTTTCGTATTGCATCAGGTCCTCCCGCGTTTCCCGGCCACTATAGCCGACCGCTCGGGCGGGAAAAGGCGGACGCGCGGTCACATGCGTCTAATTGTTCAGAAGCTCATCAATCCGCGCCTGTTCGTCGACAGACAGCCCCGCAGCAGGCTCAGCCGAAGAGGACCGGCGTCGCAGATACAGACCGCCCACCAGCAACGCCAACAGGAACAGCGCCGGACCGGTGGCCCACAATACCTTGTTGGCCCCCGACGTGGTTGGCTTCATCAACACGTATTCGCCGTAACGCTCGACCACGAACGCCAGCACATCGTCATTGCTGTCGCCCGC
>DFBF01000200.1:5278-7160 GCA_002367285.1 Rhodobacteraceae bacterium UBA3087
TCGGCCAGCACCTCGTCAGGGTTCACCGCGAAAGCCGGGCTGGCCAGCAGGGCCAGGATCAGGACAAGACGTTTCATTCGGCGGGCACTCCTTGTACCGTATCTTTGGCCGACTTGGCGGCCCCGGCGGCAACGCGATACCGGCGGTCCGACAGGCTGATCAACCCGCCCAGCGCCATGATGATCGACCCGGCCCAGATCCAGTTGGCAAAGGGCTTGATGAAGGTGCGCACGGCAAAGCCACCGCCCGCCTGCGGATCTCCGATCACCAGATAGATGTCGCGCCACAAACCATTCGCGATTGCCGCCTCGGTGGTCGGCATGGCCTGCACCGGATAGACGCGTTTTTCAGGCCGCAAATGGGCAACTTGGACGCCGCCCCGCGTGACCAGCATGTCAGCCGTGGTCGAAACATAGTTCGGCCCCTGCTCACGATTGACGCCCTCCAGCGTGATGGCATAGCCGGCGACCTCAAATGTTTCACCAATCTGAGCCACGCGAATATCTTCGACCTGCCAGGCCATCAGACCGGCGATTCCGATAAAGGTGATACCCAGCCCGGAATGCGCCGTCGCCTTGCCCCAATCAGCGCGCGGCAGACGCGACAGGCGGGCGAAACGCGCGCCAAGGCTGCCCCGACCGGTGCGGCTGAACAGGTCCGTCATGGCCCCAGCCACCAACCAGGTGCCCAGGAACAATCCGACCGGGCCCAAGGCCGTGCGTTCGGTCTGCATGGCCCAGATCAACGACCCGACGGCCACCGCCAGCACAAAGGCCGGGATCAACTGCTTCATGGGCCGCGCCAGTTTCGCGCGTTTCCATGGCAGCATGGCCCCGATCGGCAGGGCCAAGGCCAGCACGATCATGAACGGCGTGAATGCCGCCTCGAAGAATGGCGCGCCGACGGACAGCTTTCGGCCAAAGAAGGCCTCGGCGACCAGCGGCCAGATCGTGCCGACAAAAACCACAAGGGACGACACCGCCAGCAGGATATTGTTGAACACCAACGCGCTTTCGCGGCTGACAAAACCAAAGACACCCTTGGCCTCCATCGCGCTGGCACGCGCGGCAAACAGGGTCAGCGCACCGCCCGTGAACACCAACAGGATCATCAGAATGAACACGCCACGTTCCGGGTCCGTCGCAAAAGCGTGGACCGAAGTAATGACGCCCGAGCGCACGATGAACGTGCCAATCAGCGAGAACCCGAAGGCCATGATCGCCAGCAGGATCGTCCAGCTTTTCAATGCCTCACGCTTTTCCACCACGATGGCGGAATGCAACAGCGCGGCAGCAAACAGCCACGGCATGAACGATGCGTTTTCAACTGGATCCCAGAACCAGAAGCCGCCCCAGCCAAGCTCGTAATAGGCCCACCACGAGCCCAGGCCGATGCCGATGGTCAGGAAAACCCAGGCGGCCAGCGTCCAGGGGCGCACCCAGCGGCCCCAGGCGGCGTCAACGCGCCCTTCGATCAAGGCGGCCACAGCAAAGGAAAACGCCATCGAAAGGCCGACATAACCCAGGTACAGAAACGGCGGGTGAAAGGCCAAACCGGGGTCTTGCAACAACGGGTTCAGGTCCTGGCCGTCAAATGGCGGCGTCGCCAGACGGATAAACGGGTTCGACGTGAACAGGATAAAGCCCAGAAAGGCGACCCCGATTGAGCTTTGCACCGCCAAGACACGGGCCTTCAGGCGGGGCGGAAGGCCTCCGCCGAACCACGCGGCCATGGCGCCAAACAGCGCCACGATCAGCACCCACAACAGGACTGACCCCTCGTGGTTGCCCCAGACGCCGGACACTTTGTACAGCATCGGCTTTAAGCTGTGTGAATTCAGCGTCACCAGCTGAAGCGAAAAGTCCGAGGTGACAAACGCATA
>DFBF01000200.1:7298-17129 GCA_002367285.1 Rhodobacteraceae bacterium UBA3087
GCAAAATGTCCAAGTTCCGTAATCATGTCCGCGCCCTTGTCTCACTGTTGGGGGGACCATACGGCATGCGCGCCCCGGGGCCAATGGGGCGCGGTGCTATGTCACGTGTAAGTCAACTGATCAGATATACGGTGGCCGAAATCGCGACAGCACCCGCAATCGGCAACAGAAAGGCCACGCCGTGCCAGCCGAAACTGCGGTGGATCACACCGAAATGCAGCAGCGCGCCAACAAAGTAGAACGCCAGAAAGTTGAACAGAATCGGGCTGTCGACCAACCAGTCGGGGCGGCCCAGCACCGCGTAAATCCACCACCAGCCCATGACCAGCCCGGCGCCCGACCAGCTATAGGCCATGCCCAGCGCCAGCGGTGTCGCACGCACCACGTATAGCCACAGGAAAGTCAGCGAGATCATCAATGACATCAATGTGATTGCGCCATATCCGATTTGATACACGACGTCGTATCCGGCCACGCGATATCCAGCCTGAAGCACCGTGACCATGATCATGGCAAGAAGGAAAGCCTGTTTCATTTCTGCAAAACCTCTCTGACGGCGGCGTCCAAATCGGCGGCCGCTTCTTTGTTTTTCTCCAGCGCGCGTTGCAGCTTTGCACCGCGGGACGTTCGCCGGAACCATTTGTAAAGGCGGGTAAAAATGCCCATCACTCACGCCCTCCACGGGGCAGGCGTTCGCGAATAATGGTGGTGATTTCGATCAGGATCGCGCTGTTCTTGTCCAGAACCGCGCGGGTGGCCTGATCCTTTTGCAAGTCGCGATACAAAAGATAGAACACCAGCAACACCCAGGGGCCGTGTTCGGCGACAAGCCGCAGGATCATGTCACTCATCGCGCTGCCTCCAGGCCTCCAATGCGGGGTTGCGCACCTCATCCGCCCCGGCTTCCAGCGCCTCCAGTGCGCGCAGGTTCTGCGTCACCTCTCCGGCCCGGGACATGGTTTCAGCCAACGACCGCTGGAATTCCTGTCCCTTGGTCTGGTGGCGCGCCCCGAAATAAAAGCTGACAATCGCCCCCAGCAGCCACCACAGCGGTTCGGGCACCAGCGCGATGCCCTGCATCCGCGCGGCAAACCAGATCGGGTCGACCATGGCGCTGATGAACAGCCCCAGCGTGCCCAGCGCCAAGGCGGGGCGCGGCAGACGGTTCATCGCATCCATGAACCGGTCGAATCGCCCCTGACGCGGCTGTGCGAATTCGGCGGCGAACTGGCTCAAGGCGGCGGCGCGGTATTCAGCATCCCGCTGCCCGGCGTCTTCACTGTTTTCGCGAAATACCCCGACCGTTTCGGCAATCACATTACGCCCGCCACCGAACAGCAGGCTGAACAACCCCTCGATCATCCCCATGCCGCCACCCGCGCGCGATGCTGCGCCTCTGTCAGGTGATACCGCGGCGAGATGAACTCCTCGGCCCGTTTGATCCAGCCGCCTTTGCCGCCGTCGCGACGCCGGGCATATTTGCGGCTGGCCGGACGTTTGTCGGCCAGACGGTAATAGTAATTGCGCCGTTCGATGCCATAGGCGTCGGCCAGGTGATCGGGTGCGTCATCAAAGGCAATGCGGGCGGCGGTCAGAGTTTGTGGTCCCAGAGCGCCATCCACGGCCACCGGATGGCCCATCTTGACCAACAGGCGTTGCAGAATGCGAACCGCATTGCCGCCCGCGTTTACATACATATCAAACACGCTGGGCTGCACTGCCTCGGGTAATTCGGCAATGCGGGGGCGATGGTAATAGTGCTGCACGAAAATGTCGCGCGCCTGATCCCGGCTCAGCCGTTTTACATCCGCCGGCGTCACCTTGCCGTCGCCGGTCAGGTCCAGCCCAAGCGCGCGCATGGTGTGGATCGTGACCCCGAAATTGGTTGCCCCGCCGGGATCATCGGGGTCGTTCACATAACCGCCTTCGCGGTCAATGATCTGGTTTGCAATGTCTTGAACTGATTTCATCAGGGCCTTCCCCCGCGTGCAATTTCACGGGGGAAGACTGATTAAAATCCGTTAAGAAAGCTGAAATCAGCCGTCCGGCTCAACATACACGCCGGTTTCTTTCAGCGTGTCGATGACTTCCTTGGGCATGTAACTTTCATCATGCTTGGCAAGGATTTCAGTGGCAACAAAGACACCTTCGACATAGCGGCCCGTGCCGATCATGCCCTGGTTTTCGTTAAACAGGTCGGGCAAAATGCCGGTATAGCTGACCGGCACTGTGGCCGCGCCATCGGTCACCGAAAAGCTCACCGTTTCGCTTTGCCCACGCTCCAGGCTGCCATCGGCCACCAGCCCCCCCATGCGGAACAACTCAGTTGCATGCGGCGGCTCCTCCATCACCTGGCTGGGCGAACGATAGTAGTTGATGCCATCGCGAAACGCGAAGCCGATCAGACCGCCCGACAATGCCAAGGCGACGAATGCCAAGATGATCACCTGCACGCGCCGTTTCTTTTTCAGACCCTTCATACCCGCCATTGCGCAGCTCTCCTTATGGGAACACCGGGGCCATCATCAGCCCCGTGGTTTCATCTTCGCCAAGCATCAAATTCGCATTCTGCATCGCCTGCCCGCTGGAACCCTTGCACAGGTTGTCCAACGCAGACACGACCAGCGCGCGGCCCGGCACACGGTCCGCCACAACGCCCAGATGACATAGGTTCGAGCCCGTCACATGGCCCATGCCCGGCATTTGGCCGAACGGTAACACCGTGACAAAAGACTCGTCTTGATATTGCTCAACCAAGGCGGCGTGGATCGCCGCGGCATCGCCCTGGACGTAACAATCGGCCAGAATGCCCCGGTTCACCGGCACCAGGTGCGGCGTAAAGACAATGCGCACGTCGCGCCCGGCGATGGCGCTGAATTCCTGGTCAAACTCGCCCAGATGCCGGTGCTTGCCGCCCTGTGCATATCCCTGAACATCGGTCGAGCGTTCGGCAAACAACATATTTTCCTTCAACGACCGCCCTGCCCCGGAAACCCCATTCTTGAGGTCGCAGATGATGCTGTCCAGATCTATCAACCCGGACGCGATCAATGGCCGCAGCGCGAATTGCACGGTCGCGGCGTTACACCCCGTTCCCGCCACCAAGCGCGCGGATTTGATGTCATCACGGTAAAACTCGGTCAGGCCGTAAACAGCGGTTTTCTGCAACTCGACCGCCACATGCGGCGCGCCGTACCATTTTTCATATTCCGCCGGATCGGTCAGGCGGAAATCGGCGCCCAGATCGACCACTTTTACATGCTTAGGCAGATCACGCACCAACGCTTGGCTCAGCCCATGGGGCAGCGCGGCAAAACACAGGTCCACGTCGGTGAAATCGATTTCTTCCAGCTTGACCAGGGTCGGCAGATCCAGATGGCGCAGGTGCGGATAAACCTCCGACATCTGCATGCCGGCCTTGCGATCCGCCGACAGCGCAACGATTTCCATCGTCGGATGGGTGGCGATCAGCCGAACAAGTTCGGCACCGGTATAGCCGGATGCACCTAGAATGGCGATTTTATGGGTCATGACAGACCTCTCTCATGCGTTTTATGTGATGTAGGGGGTCTTGGGCGTGGCTGCAATCAGGCAGCTTCGAAAGCGATCTTTCGTCGCAGGAACTGGGTCGCGCGATCCGACACGCGTGACGCGTCGCCCGTGGTCAGAAATTTCGACACGGCGCCCGTGCCCACCATGGCCGGGTGACGAGCAAGATAGTCGGCCAGGCTTTCGGCAACCAGGCTGGCCTGGCTGAACACGCTTACATCTGCGCCCAAGGCATCCTGGAACACCTGTTCCATCAACGGGTAATGGGTACAGCCCAGAATGGCCGCCTGAGGGTCTGGCATTTTCCGTTTCAACGCGTCCACATGGCTGCGCACCAAGGCCTCGGCCAAGATCAGGTCGCCGTCTTCGATCGCATCCACGACGCCGCCACAGGCCTGTGCTTCGACATCCACGCCGATGGCCCGAAAGGCCAGTTCACGTTGGAACGCGCGGCTGGCGACCGTGGCAGGCGTGGCGAACAGGGCCACATGCTTCACCTCGACCTCGCGCGGCGGCGAACTGTCGCCCCACTGGCGTTCGGTCAGCGCCTCGATCAGCGGCACGAAGACACCCAGCACGCGCTTGTCGGCGGGGATCCCAGCCTCCTGCATCCGGCGCAGCGCAGCAGCGGACGCAGTGTTACAGGCCAGGATGACCAGATCACAACCCTCGTCCCACAACCGCTGAACGGCGGTGGTGGTCAGGTTGTAAACATCGTCGGCATCGCGCACGCCATACGGCGCATGGGCATTGTCACCGTAGTAGACGAAATCGACATCCGGCAGACGTTTCGTCACGGCATCCAGCACGGTCAAACCGCCCAAACCACTGTCGAAAATTCCTACTGCCATTATCCTACACCCCGTCTCTTGACCTGTGTTTTTCCTCGAATTCAAAGCCATACGCGACAGTGTCGAGCGGCCTTGGGGACAAGGCATAGGTCTGTTGCCGCAGGAAATCCATCATGGATTTTGGATCAGTAGCATATTGGCTTAGTTTGGCCGCCTCCAGCGGCCTGCCAACGACCAGGCGCACGGGAGAGTCGACCCGTTTCTTGAATTCCTTGATCAACAGAGCCATGCGCAGGGTCACATGCACATGGCTGGCAACCTGAAACAGGCGCGAATTATGGCCTTCGAAAAAGATCGGCACGACGGTCGCCCCGGATTTTGCCACCATTTTCGCCGTAAAGCGGCGCCACCCCGGATCCATCGGCTGTGTGAACGGCTTGGCCGAGGTCGACACCGTGCCGCCGGGAAACACGCCAATTGCACCCCCGCCCGCCAGGTAATTCAACGCCGTTTTGCGGGTCTGAAGGTTCTCGCGCATCGCCTCTTTTGTGTCGTCGAAACTGATCGGCAAAACCACCCGTTTCAGGTCCGAGGCCTTGCGAAAGACGTTGTTGGCCAGGATACGGAAATCACCACGGGTCTGGGCAAGGATATGCCCCATCATCAGCCCGTCCAGAATGCCATAGGGGTGGTTGGCGACCAGGATCAGCGGGCCCGTTTTGGGGATATTGTCCAGACTGCCGTGGGTAACATCCAGGCTCAGCCCATAGCGGTCCAGCAGAACGTGCCAGAAATCGCGCCCCTGCGCGACCTCATCGTCATAGCCTTGGGCCCGTTTGATCAGCCGCAGCCGCCCGGTCGAATTTTCGACAGCGCGGATCAGCGCACGCCCCCGCCGGGTCTGGGCGGACTGCGCGTATGATATATCGCGGGCGATGTGTTTCGTCATGATCTTGTGCCCGATCAATGTCTAGTGCCTGATCAATTCCTCTGGCGCAGGAATGCCCTGAAACCATGACGTTTTCGTAACATGCCCTTATTCTGCGGCCTGCGGCAGGTTGTGACCCGCGCGATACAGCGCCAGCAATTCCTCGCGCCGCTTTTCGGCAGCAGCAGAATTTTCCGCCTTCACGGGGCCGAAGCCTTTGATTTGCAACGGAAGTTCTGCCAGCGCCACAGCAACATCCATGGGGCCATCGGCGCCCAGGACCTCCTCCATGTCCGCCTCGTATTGTGCGATCAGCGCGCGTTCCATACGCCGTTCTTCGCTGCGCCCGAACAGGTCCAGCCCGGTGCCCCGAACCCGTTTCATACGCGCCAGCCAAGGCATCAGGCGCATCATGCCCTCGCCAAAGGCGCGTTTCATCGGGCGACCATTGGCGCCCTGCTTTGACAGAATCGGCGGGGCCATGTGAAAGGTCAGTTTCAGGTCGCCGTCGAACTCGGCCTCGGCCTTGGCGCGGGTGTCCAGCAACAGCCGGGCGACCTCGTATTCATCCTTGTATGCCAGGGCCTTGTGGTATCCCTTGGCAATGGCTTCGCGCAGCGGCCCCTCCCCGGCCCGATCCACCAGCTTGCGGTATCGGTCTGCCAGCGCCTGGGACTGATAGGCCACCAGATGGTCGGCGCGAAACGCGATCTGGTCGTCCACGGACTTGGGCATCTCGACCACCTCGGCCTCAAGATAGCGTGCGGCCTCATCAGGAAACAGCATCGCCCAGCGGCCCAGCGCAAAGGCGCGTTTGTTGCGCTCTGCCGCCTGGCCGTTCAGCTCGATGGCGCGCATCAGGGCCTCGTGGCTCAGCGGCACAAGCCCCTGCTGCCAGGACGCGCCCAACACCATCATGTTGGAAAAGATGCTGTCGCCCAACAGAACGCGGGCCAGTTCGGTCGCATCAAACATGGCCAGCCTGTCGCGCAGCCGCGCCTCAAGCGCCAACGTCAGGCGGTCGCCGGGAATGTGGAAATCAGTGTCGCGGGTGAAATCGCCGGTCACCGTTTCGTGGCTGTCGACCACCGCCCCCGTGCGCCCCGTGCGCGTCAGACCCAGCGTTTTCGCGCCCGCTGACACAACCAGTTCGCCACCAATCAAGGCGTCGCATTCACCGGTCGCGACGCGAATCGCGCTGATGTCCTCGGGCCGTTTTGCCAGGCGCAGATGCACCAGCACCGCGCCGCCCTTTTGCGCCAGCCCGGCCATTTCCATCATGCCCGCGCCCATGCCGTCGATATGCGCAGCTTGGGCCATGATTGCGCCAATGGTAACAACGCCAGTGCCACCCACGCCTGTCACCACAATATTGTGGGTGCCGTTGATGTCGGGCAGCGTCGGCGCGGGCAGATCAGGCAGCTCGACCTCGGCGGTTGCGGCCTTTTTCAACTTGGCGCCTTCGACCGTCACAAAGGACGGACAGAAGCCGTTCACACAGCTGAAATCCTTGTTGCACGAGCTTTGATCAATCGCCCGTTTGCGGCCCAGTTCGGTCTCCACCGGTACGATGGACACGCAGTTGGACTGCACGCCGCAGTCGCCGCAGCCTTCGCAGACATCGGTGTTGATAAACACGCGCTTGTCCGGGTCCGGGAACAGGCCCCGCTTGCGCCGACGACGTTTTTCCGCAGCACAGGTCTGAACATAAAGAATGACCGATACACCTTTGAGATCACGGAATTTTCGCTCAACCGCCTGCAAGTCTTCGCGGGGGTGTTGCGTAATCGCCTTCGGGAACGCCGCCAGGTCGACATCTTCCTTTTCGTCATAGACCAGGGCGAGGTTTTCAACCCCCATCGCCAGGACTTCGCGGGCAATGCGCAGAGCATCCAAGCCGCCTTCGTTGGTCTGACCACCGGTCATGGCAACCGCATCGTTGAACAGGATCTTATAGGTCATGTTCGTGCCCGCCGCGACGGCGGCGCGCATCGCCAGGATGCCCGAATGGTTATAGGTCCCGTCGCCCAGGTTCTGGAACACATGCGGCGTGTTGGAAAACGGTGCCTCGCCGACCCAGTTCACGCCTTCGCCGCCCATCTGGGTGAACCCCGTGGTGTCGCGATCCATCCACTGCACCATATAGTGACAGCCGATCCCCGCATAAGCCCTTGATCCGTCGATAACTTTTGTTGACGTATTGTGGGGGCAACCGGAACAGAAATAGGGCAGACGCGCCGCGATTTCTTCGGCATTATCCGCCTTTTTTGCCTCGGACAGCTTGGTCAGACCGGCCTTGATGGCCTCGGTCCCGCGGCCTTCATCAATCAGGATGCCGCCGATCTTTTCGGCGATCATGATCGGATCCAGCGCGTACCGGGCTGGGAACAATTCGTCGCCCCGATCATTGCACCAGCCATAGATGCGGCGACCGCGACGATCATCAAAGATCGCTTCTTTCGCCTGCACTTCGATCAGTTTGCGTTTTTCTTCAACGACAACGATCAGGTCCAGCCCTTCGGCCCAGTCCTGAAAGCCCTTCATGTCCAGCGGCCAGGTCTGACCGATCTTATAGGTGGTGATGCCCAGCCGCTCGGCCTCGGCCTCATCAATCCCCAGCAGAGCCATGGCGTGCACCAGATCCAGCCAGTTCTTGCCAGCCGCACAGAACCCGATCTTGGCGCCCGGACGGCCCCAGACACGTTTGTCTATTTTGTTCGCGTTTGCAAAGGCTTCCGCCGCAACCCTCTTGTAATCAATCATCCGCGCTTCTTGCGGAATTCGGTCATCAATCAGGCGAATGTTCAGCCCGCCCTCGGGCATCTCGAAATCAGGAATGACGAACTTCATCCGATTCGGGTCGCCATCAACAACGGATGTCGCCTCGATCGTATCCTTCATCACCTTAAGCCCGGCCCAGACGCCCGCGAACCGCGACAGCGCCCAGCCATAGATGCCGTAATCCATGATCTCCTGCACACCAGCGGGCGACAGCACTGGCATATAGGCATCGACCATCGCCCAGTCGCTTTGGTGCAGCGTGGTTGAGCTTTCGCCCGTGTGGTCGTCGCCCATTGCCATCAGCACACCGCCGAATTTCGACGATCCCGCCATGTTGGCGTGGCGCATCACATCGCCGGTCCGGTCCACGCCGGGACCTTTGCCATACCACAGGCCAAAGACGCCGTCATGCTTGCCCTCGCCGCGCAGCTCGGCCTGTTGGCTGCCCCACATGGCGGTGGCGGCCAGGTCTTCGTTCAGACCCGGATGAAACAGCACATCAGAGGCCTCAAGCAATTTTTGCGAGCGCCCCATCCACAGATCCACTGCCCCCAGCGGCGATCCGCGATAGCCCGTGACATAACCGCCGGTGTTCAGCCCCGCCGCCTTGTCGCGCGCCTTTTGCATCAGCATGAGACGCACCAAAGCCTGCGTGCCGTTCAACAGCACGGGGCTTTTCTCCAGATCAAACCGATCGTTCAGGGTGATGTCCTGCTTGCTCATTGCGTTCCTCCCAGCCGAATGCATTCGCTCACATTAGGTCAAAAACTCTGACCTATCAAGCCGTTTCATCGCGATTGGCCTGTTGGCTTTTGGGGCAAAATTTCGCATAGTAGAAAGAACAATAATAGCGCAAACAGGGTATTGGTTGTTTCGTCATGGACTGGGATAAACTCAGAATATTTCACGCAGTTGCGGATGCGGGGTCGCTGACCCACGCCGGTGATGCGCTGCATTTGTCGCAATCGGCGGTATCGCGCCAGATCAGGGCGCTTGAGGAAAGCCTGAACGCCACCCTGTTTCACCGACATGCGCGCGGGCTGATTCTGACCGAACAGGGCGAATTGCTGTTTGACGCAACCAGCGCCATGACCCAGCGGCTGGACGCCGCCGTCGCCCGCATCCGGGATTCGCGCGAAGAAGTGTTCGGCGAGTTGCGCGTCACGACCACCACCGGGTTCGGGTCGCTCTGGCTGGCCCCGCGCCTGCCCAAGCTGTATGAAAAATACCCCGACCTGAAAATTGATCTGATGCTGGAAGAACGCGTATTGGACCTGCCGATGCGCGAGGCTGATGTGGCCATCCGCATGAAGGAACCCAGCCAGGCCGACCTGATCCGCAAACGGCTGATGGATGTGCACATGCGCCTCTATGCGGCGCCGTCCTATCTGGACAAGGCCGGGCGACTTGAAACGGTCGAGGACCTGTCCGAACACCGGCTGATCTGCCAAAGCACCAGTTCGGCCCAGGTCAGCGCTGGCTCCAGCTTTGTACAGGACCTGCTGACCAACGACGTGAAATCGTTGCTGACCGTGAACAACTATTTCGGTGTGCTGCAAGCGGTGCTCAGCGGGTTGGGCGTTGGCGTTCTGCCAGACTATGTCACACAGGACTTCCCCGATCTCGAACGCGTCATGCCTGAGATCGAAAGCCACGAGATCCCGGTGTTCCTGGCCTATCCCGAAGAACTGCGGTCCTCCAAACGCATTGGCGCCTTTCGCGATTTCGTCACCGAAGAAATCATCGCCGAACGCAAGAAGGCGCGCGCAGAATCTGCAACCT
>DFBF01000190.1 GCA_002367285.1 Rhodobacteraceae bacterium UBA3087
CCGTGCGCCCCGGTAGCCTCCCCGTTGCGATGGTCGCGCCTTTGCTGTAGGAACCCGGCCTGATCCAATCCGGGGAACGCGCGACATGTCCGATCCGAAGAAACTGTTCATCCGCACCTATGGCTGCCAGATGAATGTCTATGACAGTGAACGCATGGCCGAAGCGCTGGGCGCCGATGGTTACGTGGAAACCGACAGCCCGGATGATGCGGACATGATCCTGTTGAACACCTGTCATATCCGCGAAAAAGCGGCGGAAAAGGTGTATTCGGAACTGGGTCGTTATAAGGGTCTGAAGGCGGACAAGCCCAACCTGAAAATCGGCGTTGCCGGCTGTGTCGCCCAGGCCGAGGGGCAGGAAATCATGCGCCGCCAGCCGATCGTTGATCTGGTGGTCGGGCCGCAGACCTATCACCGCCTGCCCGCGATGATGAAATCCGTCGACAAGGGCGAAAAGGCCCTGGACACGGATTTTCCCGAAGAAGACAAGTTTGAACACCTGCCCAAGCGTCCGCTGCCCCAGCGTAACCCGACCGCGTTTCTGACGGTGCAGGAAGGCTGTGACAAGTTCTGCGCCTTCTGCGTTGTGCCCTATACGCGTGGGGCCGAGGTCAGCCGCCCCGCCGACCGCATCCTGCGCGAGGCGCGTGATTTGGTTGAACGTGGCGTCAAGGAAATCACTCTGTTGGGCCAGAACGTGAATGCCTATCACGGCGCGGGGCCGGACGGGGATTACACCCTGGCACAGCTGATCTGGGCGCTGAATGACGTTGATGGGTTGGAGCGGATCCGCTTCACCACCAGCCATCCCAATGACATGGATGACGCCTTGATTGCGGCGCATGGCGACTGTGAAAAACTGATGCCGTACCTGCATCTGCCGGTCCAGTCAGGGTCGGATCACATCCTGAAGCGGATGAACCGCAGTCACACCGCCGAAAGCTATCTGCGCCTGATTGAACGCATTCGCGTGGCGCGGCCCGACATTCTGATTTCCGGCGATTTCATCGTCGGCTTCCCGGAAGAAAGCGATCAGGATTTCGAAGATACCATGTCGTTGATCCGCGAGGTCCAGTACGGGCAGGCGTTCAGCTTTAAGTACTCGACCCGCCCAGGCACGCCTGCGGCTGAACGCGCGCAGGTGGACCCGGATGTGGCGTCTGAACGCCTGCACCGGCTGCAAACGCTGATCACGGATCAGCAACGCGCGGTTCAGGATGCAATGGTTGGGCGCGAGGTCGGTGTATTGTTTGAAAAACCCGGCCGTCTGGAGGGTCAGATGGTTGGCAAATCCGACCATCTGCACGCCGTCTATGTGACGGGTGACGACATCGCCAAAGGGGACCTGCGTCGGGTGCGGATCATCGAAAGCGGCCCGAATTCTCTGGGTGGTGAACTGATCGACTGAGCGGGGATTTGGGGTGAGAGGCCCTGATTCACGCGCCGCGAGGCTGGTCCGCTAAGCGCCGACGAATTATGGCAAACTGCCCCCGGCGGGTATGACAATGTTCGATTTCGCGGAGCATTGTTAATCAATTAGCCACAATATGTGGTAAATCTTTCTTCCAATACGCACGAAATTTGCTAAACTTGTCCATACATCGTGATTTAGCTGACCCTGGGCACCAAGGCCGCAGGGGACAGAGCAGATGGGGGATAGTGTGAAGAGATTTGGTAAGTTTGTGTCCGGTGCTATGGCCGTTGCGGCCCTGACGCTGGCAGCGGGCACCGCCCCGGTCCAGGCGCAAAGCGCTCCGCCGACCGCAGGGTCGGTCAATTGGGGCCTGTGGGTGGATCATGATGGGTGCATGCACTGGTGGGCCGATGGCGGCCTCGAAGGCTACATGCTGGACCGGGTCGACCCCGAGACCGGCAAGCCCGTGTGTCTGCAAAAGAACACATGTCTGGTTGAAAACACCGACACGCTGTTTGTGACCGACGGTCACCGGCTGACGGCCTCGGGCCGGTCGCGTCTGGAAAATTTCTTCCAGTCTGCGGGCGCCTTTGGGTACGCCATCTATGGCCACACGGATGCGCGCGCGTCGGATGAATACAACATGCGCCTGTCGCAGCGTCGGGCCGCTTCGGTTGCCAAGGTCGCCCGGTCGGTCGGCGCCGTTGTCGAACGCGAAATCGGTTATGGCGAACGCCAGCCGCGCGCAACGAACTCCACGGCAGAAGGCATGCGGCAGAACCGCCGTGTCGAAGTCGTGTGCTATACGTGGGATGACAGATAATGACGAAACGCATTCTTCCCGTCGCATTGGTCGGCTCGGCCCTGTTCCTGTCGGCCTGTGTCGAAGGCCAGGGGCTTCAGGCCTATAACGGCAATCCGAATTCGGTGATTGCCACCAACCAGGACCGTGGCAGCGACGCTGCCAACATCGCCGACGGCCACGCCGCGATCGTGTACGATCCGGACGGCTGTCAGGGCTGGATGATCGACGATGGCGTCGAGGGTTATTCGGGGCGGCGCTATGACCCGCGTTCGGGCCTGCCGGTCTGCGATGACAACCACGCGCCGGGTACGGTTGTGGGCGACTATCAGTCCGACAATCCCGGCATCCGCGACTATGTCCCGGACAGTGGGAACTGATCCTGCAACGCGCAGCATCATATCGCAATCAAGCGGCCGTCGGTTCATCCGGCGGTCGTTTTTGTATCAATCGCGTGAAGTTGTCCGGCAAGGGCTTGCACCTGCCCGCCGGGCTTGGCACCATTCACCTAACGCCACCCTCTGAACGGAGACAGCTTTGGGCATAGACGTTCCGACCCCCGCAGCACCGGATCAAAACCACGAAACTCTGTTGGAGTTTCCTGACAACCGATTGCTGATCGACCTGTGTGGCGAATTTGATCGCAACCTTGCCCAGATCGAACATGAAATGTCGGTACAGATTATCCGCCGTGGCAACCAGTTGGCGGTGATCGGCGAAGGCGATGCACAGGGCCGCACGACGGCTGTGTTGCAGGGCCTGTATCAACGGCTGGAAACCGGCCGCGCGATTGAAGCGGGTGACATTGACGGTGAAATTCGCATGGGTAGGTCCGAGGCCGGGACAGGTACGCGGGACGGCGACCAGATGGAGCTGTTCAAAGGCGGGCGGGTCGAAATCAAAACCCGCAAGAAGCTGGTCGAACCGCGCACCGAGGCGCAGAAGGACTATGTCAAAAGCCTGTTTCAGAACGAACTGGCCTTCGGCATCGGCCCCGCGGGCACCGGCAAGACATATCTGGCCGTGGCTGTGGGCGTGAACCTGTTCATCGGCGGCCATGTGGATCGGATTATCCTGTCACGCCCAGCAGTCGAGGCGGGCGAAAAGCTGGGATATCTGCCCGGTGACATGAAGGACAAGGTCGACCCGTACATGCAGCCGCTGTACGACGCGCTGAACGATTTCCTGCCGGGCAAACAGGTCGCGAAACTGATCGAAGAAAAACGGATCGAGATCGCGCCGCTGGCCTTCATGCGGGGCCGCACGTTATCCAATGCCTTTGTGTTGCTGGACGAGGCGCAGAATGCCACCACCATGCAGATGAAGATGTTCCTGACCCGTCTTGGCGAAGGCAGTCGCATGGTTATCACCGGCGACCGCACCCAGATCGACCTGCCGCGTGGGGTGAATTCCGGCCTGCGCGACGCGGAGACGCTGTTGAAAGACATCGACAGGATTGCCTTCAACTACTTCACCTCAAAGGACGTCGTGCGCCATTCGCTTGTCGCCAAGATCATTGAGGCCTATGACGCAGCGGACCCGGCGAAATAGGAAAAATTTTCGCGACATTCGCCCCCCCC
>DFBF01000044.1 GCA_002367285.1 Rhodobacteraceae bacterium UBA3087
CAAACGCGCCGAAGCCGAGATTGAGTTGCAGAAGATGGAAGGCGAGCTGAAGGCGACGCTGTCTTCGGCAAAAGCACGCGGCACGGCGTCCGGCCACAATCTGGGCGAGGCCGTATAAGGGTGAAACAGCTGCGGACACTCACGGCAATTGCGCTGGCAGGGGCAGCCCTGCTGGCGGGCTGTGAGCTGGTCGCCCCAGCGCCCCCCGGCACCGCGCCCGCACCCCGCCCAACGGCGCCTGTGACGGACCCCAGCGCGGCCAGCAAAGCCTTGGCCGTCTATTACAAAAGCGTGCAACGCGGGCTGCTGACGCGGGGGCTGCTGCGCACTGATGGCGGTGGGCCTGACACGCCTTTTTCGGCCCGCGACTTGTCGCAAAACTTCCTGCGCATCGCTTTGTTCCAAGAATATCAAGATATTGGCGGACGTTTGGTGGCGCGGGAACGCGCCGCCCGGCTGCACCGCTGGACCAAACCCGTACGCTTGACGCTGCGATTTGGCCGCGCGACCTCGGAAGACATCCGCAACCGCGACACGACCCAGACCGCGCGCTATGCTGCCCGTCTGGCGCGTATCACGGGCCATCCGATTTCGCTGTCCCAGGCGGGTGGGAATTTCCACATTTTGGTGTTGAACGAAGACGAACGGCGCGCCTTTGGGCCTGAGCTCAAGCGCCTGGTGCCGGGGATCAGCGCGGCGTCGTTGAACCATCTGATCAACATGCCGCGCGACACCTATTGCGCCGTGTTCACCACCGACACCGGCAACAATTCCACACCCGATCAGGCCGTTGCCGTCATCCGCGCCGAACATCCGACCCTGTTGCGCACCGCCTGTCTGCACGAAGAAATCGCCCAAGGCCTGGGCCTGCCCAACGACAGCCCGCGCGCGCGCCCGTCGATCTTTAATGACGACGAGGAATTCGGGCTTTTGACCACCCATGATGAGCTGTTGCTGAAAATGCTGTATGACCCGCGCCTGACACCGGGCATGAGCGAGGCCGAGGCCCGGCCCATCGTGAACCAGATTGCCGCCGAATTGACCGGCGGCGCCGTATAAGTGCTGTTTAGACCCAAAAGGGGAGAGCTATGGGAATTTTCGATTTTCTGACCGGTGAATTCATCGATGTCATCCATTGGACCGACGACACACGCGACACGATGGTGTGGCGGTTCGAGCGCGAAGATCACGAGATCAAATACGGCGCAAAGCTGACTGTGCGCGAGGGCCAGTCGGCAGTGTTTGTGCACGAGGGCCAGTTGGCCGACGTGTTCACGCCGGGGCTTTATATGTTGGAAACCAACAACATGCCGGTCCTGACGACGCTGCAACACTGGGATCATGGCTTTAAATCGCCCTTCAAATCCGAAATCTATTTCGTCGACACAACCCGGTTCAACGGCCTGAAATGGGGCACGAAAAACCCGATCATGCTGCGCGATCCGGAATTCGGGCCGACCCGCATTCGCGCCTTTGGCACCTACAGCGTGCGCGTGGCAGAGCCCGGCAAGTTCCTGACTGAAATCGTCGGCACAGACGGCGAATTCACCATGGATGAGATCAGCTTTCAGGTCCGCAATATCATCGTTCAGGCGTTCTCGCGCATCATTGCCGCATCGAAAATTCCGGTGCTGGACATGGCTGCCAACACCGCCGATCTGGGCAAGATGATTGCCACGGAGATCTCGGGCGTGGTGGCCGAATATGGTCTGGTGATCCCGGAATTCTATATCGAAAACATCTCGCTTCCCCCAGCAGTCGAGGCAGTTTTGGACAAGCGCACGTCCATGGGCATTGTCGGCAATCTGGACAATTACATGAAGTTCAACGCCGCCGAAGCCATGGGCGCCGAAGGCTCGGCCATGGCCGCGTCGATGGGTGCGGGCATGGGCGCGGGCATGGGCATGGCGATGGCTGGCGGCATGCAAGCCGGACCCTGGGGCGCGATGGGCGCGGCCCCTGCCGCCCCGGCTGCGGTTGCTCCGCCACCCCCGCCGCCGCCCGCCGAACACGTCTGGCACATCGCCGAAGCGGGCGCGACGAAGGGTCCGTTCTCCAAGGCCGCAATGGGGCGCATGGCGACAAGCGGCGATCTGACCCGCGACACGCATGTGTGGACTGCCGGTCAGGACGGCTGGAAAAGGGCCGAAGACGTGATGGAGCTGGCGCAGCTGTTCACCATCCTGCCCCCGCCCCCGCCCGGCGCGTAACCCGCGCCGAACCAGTGGGGGGCCACGACGCCCCCCATTTCCTCTTGCCTTAAATATCCCCGCCGGAGGCCAAAAATCTGATGGCACAGCCGCCCGAAATTCAGACCGACCCCACCGAGACACACGAATCCCACCGTTTCCCTTGCGACCAATGCGGCGCAGACCTGCGCTTCGACCCTGAGGCCGGACAGCTGACCTGTGACCATTGCGGCTTTCACGCCCCTCTGGAAGGTCATGCAATCAGCGCCCCGGCAATTCGCGAACTGGATTTCCGCACCGCCCTGGACGCACAATTGCCCGATGCTGAAATCGAAGACATCCGCATTTCAAAATGTCCGAATTGTGGAGCGCTGATCGAATTCGACGCCGATACACACGCGGCGGAATGTCCGTTTTGTGCAACTCCGGTGGTGACCGACACCGGCACCCACCGCCATATCAAACCCAAAGGCGTGTTGCCTTTTGCGGTCGAAGAGGCCCACGCCCGCAAGGCCATGACTGCCTGGCTGGGCAAGCTGTGGTTTGCCCCGAACGGGTTGCAGGAATACGCCCGCAAGGGGCGCAAGATGACCGGCGTTTACGTGCCCTATTGGACCTTCGATGCGGATACGAAATCTGCCTATGTCGGCGAACATGGCACGGTCTATTACGTGACCAAAACCGTGACGGTGAACGGCAAACAACAGGTCCGGCGCGAACAAAGGGTGCGCTGGCGGGCGGCCTCGGGCCGGGTTGCACGGTTTTTTGATGACGTGCTGGTGCTGGCCAGCCGATCCCTGCCAAAGACATACACCGATAATTTGGAGCCTTGGGATCTGTCGATGCTGGAACCCTATCGCCCCGAATATCTGGCCGGGTTCCGCGCCGAGGGCTATACGGTCGAGCTGCCCAATGGCTATGACGAGGCCCGCGCGCATATGGATCGCGTGATCCTGCGCGACGTGAAATTCGACATTGGCGGGGATCGTCAGCGGGTGCATTCGGTGAACACTACGGTCAAGGACGTGACCTTTAAACACGTGCTTCTGCCGGTCTGGCTGGCGGCCTATAAGTACCGCGGCAAGACCTATCGGTTCGTCGTCAACGGCCAGAATGGCAAGGTACAGGGCGAACGACCCTGGTCGGCTTGGAAGATCACCTTTGCGACAATCCTGGGTCTGATCATCGCTGGTGTGATCGGCTATTTCGTGGCGCAAAATCAATAGGAACGCGGCGTTCCGGCTTGCGTGATGGGTCAAAACCCGAAAAGGTCAGGGCATGGAATATGATGCCCTGACCGACCTTCTGGCGGCCCGCCACTCCTGCCGTGCCTATTTGCCGGACGAAGTCCCGCGCGAGGTGATCGAACAGATCCTGCGCGCGGCGCAACGTGTGCCCAGTTGGTGCAATGCCCAGCCCTGGCAGGTGCATGTGACCGGCAGGGCCGAAACCGACCGGTTGCGCGAGGCGCTGTATGAACACGCCCAATCCGGTGACCATGCGCCCGATGTGCCCTTTCCCGCCGCCTATACCGACCAACATCAGGCGCGGCGGCGGGCCTGTGGTTGGCAGCTGTACGAGGCCGTGGGCGTTGAAAAAGGCGACCGTGTCGGTTCTACGCGCCAGATGATGGAGAATTTTCGTTTCTTCGGTGCCCCCCACATGGTGCTGATCACCGCGCCGCGTGAATTGGGTGACTATGCCTATCTGGATTGTGGCGGGTTCATCACCGGGTTCGCCCTGGCGGCGCAGGCGTTGGGGCTGGGCACCATCCCACAGGCCGCCGTGGCCAGCTTCGCGCCGTTCCTGCGCGACTGGTTCGATGTCGCCGAGGATCGCGTGATCCTGGTCGGCATTGCCTTTGGCTATCCCGACCGCGAAAACGCGGCCAACGGGTTCCGCACAGACCGCGCGGATCTGGACGTGTGGGTCAGCTGGCGCTAAAACCGTTTGCGCAAACACATGCGCAAAAATCGGAGACCACAATGATCCTCTGTGCGGGAGAAGCCCTGATCGACATGTTGCCACGCGAAAGCACGGCGGGCGAAGACGCCTTTGCGCCGTTTCCCGGTGGTGCTGTGTTCAATACGGCCATCGCGTTGGGGCGGCTTGGCGAACAGGTCGGGTTCTTTTCTGGCCTGTCCACCGACCTGTTTGGCATGCGGCTTGAGGCAGCCTTAGAGGCGGCGGGCGTGGACCACAGCGCCTGCGTGCGAACGGGTCGCCCGACCACACTGGCCTTTGTCACGCTGACCGACGGCCAGGCGCAATATGCGTTTTATGACGAGGGCACGGCGGGGCGCATGTTGACACCTGACGACCTGCCCACGGTGAAGGCCGGAGCGTTGTTCTTTGGTGGCATATCGCTGGTCGGGGAGCCTTGCGGGGCGGCCTATGAGGCCCTGATGCTGCGCGAGGCTGCGCATGCGGTGACGATGATTGATCCAAACATTCGCCCCTCGTTCATCACCGATGAACGCGCCTATCGCAGCCGCATCGAAGGCATGATGGGCGCGGCCGATGTGGTCAAAATCTCGGACGAAGACATGGGCTGGCTGGGCATGGACGCCAGCGCGGTTCTGGACGCGGGCGCACAGCTGGTCTGTGTCACCGAAGGCGCCAAGGGCGTGACCGGGTTCTGGCGCGGTGGCGAGGTGTTCGTGCCCGCCGAACGCGCCCATGTCGTCGATACGGTCGGCGCGGGTGACACGTTCAACGCGGGCCTGTTGGCCGGGCTGAAACGCGCCAGTTTGCTGGACAAAGCGGCCTTGGCATCGCTGGACGCAGACGCGCTGCGCCCGGCGTTGCAGCTGGGCGTGCGGGCCGCCGCCGTGACCGTATCACGCGCGGGCGCCAACCCGCCCTGGCAGGCAGAACTGGCATGAGGGCGCTGGTTCAACGGGTTTCTGAGGCGTCTGTAAAGGTCGATGGCCAGGAGGTCGGAGAGATCGGCGCGGGCCTGTTGGTGTTGGTCTGTGCCATGCAGGGCGACACCCAGGCGAACGCCGACACGATGGCCGCCAAAATTTCAAAACTGCGCATCTTCAAGGATGAGGCGGGCAAGATGAACCGGTCTTTGTTGGACATCGACGGAGAGGCCCTGGTGGTCAGTCAATTCACGCTGGCCGCAGATACATCGCGCGGCAACCGACCGGGGTTTTCGACCGCCGCGGTGCCTGCGGAGGGCGAGGCGCTGTATGAATATTTCACCGATCAGCTGCGCGGGCTGGGCATCACCGTGGCGCAGGGCCGGTTTGGCGCCGACATGGCCGTGTCTCTGGTCAATGACGGGCCGGTGACGATCTGGCTGGAGTTCTGAGCCGTTAATAGCCCGCGTCGCGGTCGACCAGATGCAGGAAGGCGTCGCCGTCTTCGCCGCGCCGGATGTTTTCCGCAATCACACGCGCCGCCGACATGGGCCGGGTTTCCGACGCGATATGCGGCGTGACGGTGACGTTTTCATGCGCCCAGAACGGGTGCTCCTTGGGCAGCGGTTCAACGCGAAACACGTCCAGCGTGGCATGACCGATCTGGCCGGTATCCAGCGCGGCCAGCAGCGCGTCGTCGTCAATCAACGGCCCGCGCCCAGGGTTCACGATCATCGCGCCGCGCGGCATCAGGGCCAGGGTTTCGGCGTTCAGCGTGTTTTCGGTTGCGGGCGTGGCCGGCAGCAACAGCACCAGAATTTCAGACCGCTCCAGCACGGCGCGCAAGCCGTCGGCGCCATGGTGACAGGTGACGCCGGCGAGCGTCTTGGCGCTGCGCGACCAGCCCGCCATATCGAAATGCAACCCCGCCATCGCCTGGGCACAGGCCGCGCCCAATGCGCCCAGGCCCAGCACACCAACGCGCCGGTCGCGCGCCAGGGGTGGCACGTGGATGTCCCATGCGCCGTCCGTGCGGCAGATGTCGCGATCCATGCCCAAATGGTGGCGCAGCACGTGGCCGGTGACCCATTCGACCATGCCCTCGGTCAGGCTGGGGTCGACCATACGGGCAAACGGTTGGGTCAGGGTCGGGTTGGTGACGATGCTTTCGACCCCCGCCCACAGGCCCAAAACGGCCTTGCAGCGGGTAAAGGGCGTGAGGTCCGAGATGCCTCCGTTCGGGGCATAGATAATGTAGTCCACCAGATCGGGTGCAAGATCGCGCGACAGGTTCACCACCAGCCCGGCGCCCTCAAAGGCCACGCCCAAAGCGGTGCGATAGTCATCCCACAGCCCATCGCGGGCGGAAAACAGCACGTTGATCACAGGGGTAATCATGGGGGTATCCTTATTTTTGGCGGGCTTTGTGCACATGGGCCGATTGCACCAGCCCAAAGCCGATCAGCAAGACCAGCATGGCCGATCCGCCATAGCTGACCAGTGGCAGCGGTACGCCGACGACCGGGGCCAGGCCCATGACCATCGACATGTTCACCGCAAAGAACAGGAAGAATGTGGTCGCGATACCCAGGGTCAGAAGCGATGAAAACCGGTCGCG
>DFBF01000048.1:0-1698 GCA_002367285.1 Rhodobacteraceae bacterium UBA3087
CTGGGCGAAAGGCCGCCCGGAAACTGCACGTTATATCTGTGAACATTGCGAAGAGCCAATCGAGGAGCGGTTCAAAACGCAGATGATGGACGAGGCAAACGGCGCAGCCTGGATGCCAACCGCAGATGACGGCACGCGGGCGGTGGCCGAGGCGGCGGGCGTCGTCGGCTATCACATCAATGGGCTGTATTCGCCGCTGGGTTGGCTTGGCTGGGTCGAAATTGCCCGAAGCTGGGAAGAGGCCGTTGGTAATGACGCCGCCCTGAAAACCCTGAAGAACACTGTCTTGGGCGAGACATGGCAGGAACGCGGCGAAGCGCCGGATTGGCAACGGCTCTACGAGCGGCGCGAGGAATACCAGCTCGGCCATGCACCCTCAGGCGTTCTGGTTCTGACCGCCGGGGCGGATGTGCAGCGTGACCGGATCGAGATCGATGTCTGGGGCTGGGGCCGGAATTTGCAATCCTGGCTGATCGAACACGTGGTGATTGATGGCGACACCGCCAGCCCCGAAGTCTGGGCGCAGTTGTCAGATTTCCTTGCCATCACTTGGACGCATGTCGACGGTGCCCGCATGGCGCTGGCGCGTATGGCGATCGATACCGGCGACGGCGTGACCACAGCCATGGTCTATTCCTGGGTGCGCGCGGCCGGACGTGGTCAGGTCATCGCCATCAAGGGTGTCGGCGGATTTGACCGATCCACCCCGGTGGACGGTCCAACTTATGTGGAAACGTCTGAGGGCGGGCGCAAACTCAAACGAGGCGTGCAGCTTTGGAAAGTGGCGGGCGCGGTGTTCAAATCGGAGCTCTATCGGCTGCTGCGCCTGAACCCGCCGACGGACGATGACTTGGCCGAGGATGGCGAATGGCCCGCCGGATATGTCCACATCCCCAAAGGCACGCCCGCCGAATGGTTCCGGCAACTGACTGCCGAGCATCTGATGGTGACCAAGACCCGGCAGGGGTTCCAGAAGCTTGAATGGCAGCAAATTCGCGAGCGCAACGAGGCGCTGGATTGCCGCGTCTATGCCCGCGCCGCCGCATGGTTGATGGGGATTGATCGCTGGGACGACCGGCGATGGGAGCAACTGGAAGAGCAATTGAGACCAGGAAAGATCGAGGCCGCACCTGCGGGTGTGCCGGAGCGCCCAACGCAACAACAGGTAAAGCGCCGCCAATCCGACTGGATGGGAAATGGGCGCAGAGGGAAATGGTTCTGAGATATGGCTTATACGCAAACCGAGCTTGATGCGCTGAAATCGGCCTTCGCGGCGGGCGTTCTGCGCCTGACCTATGACGGCAAGAGTGTCGAATACGGCAGTGCGGAAGACATGCTGCGCCGCATCCGCGTGATCGAGGGGGAAATGGCCAAGGTTGTCGGCAAGCCCCTTCCAGTCGCGGGATTTGCATCCGTGCGCCGGATGCACCGATGAAACGATCCACGCCAAATGTGCACTGGGGTCTGCTGGACGCTGCCATTTCCAGCATCGCGCCACGCGCGGCCTCGCGGCGTTATGCGGCCCGGGTGGCGATCGCCAACATGCGGCGTGGCTATGACGGAGCGGCACGCGGCCGGGCCACCGATGGCTGGGTTGCGGGCGGCACGTCAGCGGATACCGAGATTGCCATGGCTGGACCAGCGTTGCGGGCGCGGATGCGGGATCTGGTGAGGAATAACGCCATCGCGGCGCAGGCG
>DFBF01000048.1:1755-3017 GCA_002367285.1 Rhodobacteraceae bacterium UBA3087
CTCTGGCAGCGCTGGGCGGCGGGCTGCGATGCCCATGGCCATACGACGTTTCAGGGGCTGCTGAGCCTTGCGGTGCGGGAAATGGTCGAAGGCGGTGATGTGTTCGCGGTCAAACGCACCTCGCGGCGCGGATCAAATGGCGAAGTCCCGTTGAAGATCGAACTGCGCGAGGCAGATCATCTCGATGAAACCCGCATCAACCAGTTGCGTGACGGCTCCGGCATCCGCCAGGGCATCGAATACGACAAGACTGGCAATCGCGTGGCCTATTGGATGTATCCCCATCACCCGGGCAATACGCTGGTTTCTTCGCAATTGAACCCGGTCCGGGTGCGCGCCGACATGGTGGCGCATCTGTTTGAACGCCAGCGGGTGCAAAATCGAGGCGTGCCCTGGGGCACCCCGGCCATGCGAGCCATTCGCGATGTGGATGACTGGCAGAACGCCGAGCTGGTGCGCAAGAAAACCGAGGCCTGCCTCGTAGGCATCGTCTTCGGGGCCGAAGAGGACCAGATGTCCATTGCCCCCACGGTGCAGGATGCGGACGGCAACCGGGTGGAACAATTCGAACCCGGGCTGATTGCCTACGCGCGCGGCGGCAAGGACATCAAGTTCAACCAACCCGCCAGCACTGCCGGAGTCTATGAATGGCACCGGGTGCAGCTGCATATCATCGCCGCCGGGTTTCGGATTCCTTATGCGCTGATGACCGGGGATCTGAGCCAGACCAATTTCGCCTCCTCCCGCGTCGGCCTGAATGAATTTCGCCGCATGGTGGCGCAGGTCCAGCACCAGACAGTAATCCCGATGTTCTGTGCGCCAATCTGGCGTTGGTTCATCGAAATGGCGCAGGTGGCGGGGTTGTTGCCAGCCGATGCACATATTCCCGCGCAATGGACCCCGCCTCGGTTTGAAAGCGTCAATCCACTGCAGGATGCGCAGGCCGACATGCTCGAGGTACGGGCCGGGTTTTCCAGCCTGCCGCAGCAGATCGCCCGGCGCGGTCTGGACCCGGAGACATTGATCGCCGACTGGGCAGCCTTCGCCGACAAGACCGACGCGCTGAAGCTGGTGTTTGATAGTGACCCGCGCCTCGTCAGCAAGGCGGGCCTCGCCCAGACCGTTGACCCGACCCAGCCAACCCCACCGCCGGATCAGGGCAACACCTGAAGGAGACCCCAATGCCTGAAACCACCATAGACCTTCCGGCGCTGAGCCGGGAGGCGCATCTGCGCGCGGATACCGTGAACGAGGCCGCTCGC
>DFBF01000256.1 GCA_002367285.1 Rhodobacteraceae bacterium UBA3087
TTGCGCGTCGAAGCCGACAACAACCAACACACGCTGGATACGCCCGCCATGCGCGAACGCCGCGCCAATATCGATCTGGCGCTGACCCAGGCAACCCAGGCCCTGTTGTGGGACCGCAAGGCCGGGCTGGATGCCGCCTTGGCGGCGCGGGAATACAGCATGTCGCTGGCGCTACAGGCTATTGCCAAGGCGCGCGTGCAGCACGACGCGCTGGAACGATACACCCTGCCAATCGCACGCAAAAACTGTGCCGAAATCACCAAGACGGGGGCCCCCTCCAAGGCCATCCCCTGTGCCCCCGAAGATACGCTGTGCCACCTGACCCGCCTGCCCCACGATCAGTTGATGGCGACCATGGCGCAGGTTGGGGCCAAACCGTCCGAGGCCTTCATGACCTGCCTGTGTCGTACGGCAGGGTATGGCAGTTCCTCCACCAGTCAATTTTATCACCCCGACACACTCGGAACCTATGACGAACGCTATTCCTGCCAACACCCTGGCCCGCCCTGCGTTGTCGCGGGGTATGGATGCGGTCGCCACAATCTTCCCAGTGACGGCAAGATTTGGGCCACTTGCGGCGCCGCAGCCGAGGCCCGGTCGGAACCGAATCCGGTCGCCAAATTTACCGGCACCGTTCAGGACCGCGCCCAGGCGTTGGACGGGGCGGACTGAGCCATGTCAACAGACGCCCCCACCCAAGGAGACTGGCTGTGACACGACGCGGCGTTCATCTTGCAGCCCTTCGGCTGGTGACTTTCGCCTTGGTCCTTGCCGGGTTGATCACCCTGCCAAACTGGCCCGTTGCCGGGGCCATCTTATTGCTGGCCGTGCTGTTTTATGCCTTCGCGCCACGCCCGCCGCGCCCTGATGGCGCGCTGGTCTATGATCGCGGGTCGGCGGTGATCGGCCCGGACTGGATGGGCCTGATCTTTGGCGCGGGCCTGGCGGCCATGCCAATCTGGGCCCGCACGGACATGACGGGCATTACGCTGGTCCACCCCATGGCCTGGCTGGTCTGGCCCATGGCGCTGGTGGTGCTCAGCTTTACGGTGATCGGGTGGCGACATGACAGTTTTATCGTCGTGCTGACCCCCGACCACATGTTCGTCGACACCGGTCTGCGCCAGCATCGGTTGCGCTATGATGACATCACCGCCGTGGGGCCGTGGAAACGTCAGCTGCCCACCTGGGTGCGCCGATTGGTGCCGTTTCTGATCGCGACGGGCAACCCGACACAAGCCGGGGCAATCCTGCTGGCGCGTGGCTCAAACGGCATTGCACTGGAACGCCAGGGCGCCCGGAGTTTTGTGATCTCGGCCGATGGGTTTGATCGTCAGGCGAAAGAAATCATGACGGTGCTTGTGCACCATAATGTTGCTGTCCGCAGGGGGCTTTCGTACCTCTTGCCCAGGACACGGAAGGAATAGACATGGGCCGTTTTCTGACAAGGGTCGCAGTATTTTTGACCAGCCTTATCGCGTGTCTCGCCCTGCCACATATGGCCGCTGCGCAGGACTGGTCGCGCTTGACCCTGCGCAATATCGATTTCGCCGTGCCCGCGGATTGGCAGCAAACCCATCGCCAACGCGATCAGGAATACGACTTTGAAAGCCCGGATGGTCGTTACACGCTCTGGGCGCGCTGGTGGTTCCCCGATGAACCCCTGTTGGGCTATCCCGACATCGTCGGCCATGACACGCTGAGCCTGGCGGGCCAACGGGCGCTGTATATCCACGTTGGCCCCGAAAACGAACGCATGTTGCAACTGGCGTTTCTGAAACAGGACGGCGAAGGCGAACAGTTCCTGTTTCAGCTGATTGGCAAGAATGTGCCGCTGGAAGACCATCGCCAGATGCTTCAGACCCTGATGGCCCAGCTTGTCGTCGAAGGCGTCCCCGTCATACAGGCGACTGCCGCAACGCCCCCGCCGACACAAGGTGCCGACCTCGATGCCGACGCCAGTACCAATGCCAATACCGATGCTAGGACCATTCAGCTTGCCACGCCCCAAGGCTGGCGCAGGGCAGAGCAGACCAGCGCCAATCTGAGCTATCTGATCGCAGTTTCCCCGGATCAACAGCGCCTTGTGCTGGTCGCTGCGGGCTGGGGCCCTGAGGCGGATGCGAAGGTCGAAGAGGTCCAGGCCCTGCTCTATCGTGACAGCGTGGTCGTGAAGTCCATCGAAGGCGAATACTATCCCGAAATCGCGGGCAGTTCGGTTCATGCGATCCAGACCATCGCAAAGGTGTTTGCCATCACGGGCGTAGAGCTACCCTATAGCCGCGCCCGCGTCGGGATTTTCCGCAGCACGGCAGCGGATCGGTCGTTCCTGATCCTGACCGTGCGCGATGAAAACGCCGCAAAGGCCACCGGTGCCGAACTGGAACGCATCGCGACCGGGTTGCGGTTCGGGGCGACCCAAGCCCCCACACCTCAATCGCCCCCGCCCCAAGCGCCCCCGACCGCCATCGATCAGCCACGCGACACACCTGCCGCGCCGGTCGTCACGGCAGACAGCGGCACGCCGGGCGGCTCAAAAAAGAGCGACGGAAACAGGCCTAAGTCCGACGCCCCGCCAGTTGTCGAAGACGTCGTTGATCCGGCCCCCACGTTACCCACCGCCCCCGCCGTGGTGCCCGCCATCGTACCGACCCTGGACAGCACGCCGGCGCAGGCTCAACCGGCCACCGCCGTGCTATTTGACGGGCACGACCAGACCGGGTGGCAGAGTTTCGGGTTCGAAGGCGGCGATTTCGCCAACCATGCCGACGCCTCTGGTCCCACGTTGGAAATCCACGTGCCCCAGGATTTGGGCTGGGCCAAAACCGGGCTGCGCAGCACCGTGCCCGTGGTGCACATGCCAACGCGCGATGACACCCGGGTCACGCGCCTTGCGGTGACCATCGACGCGGATGCCAGCAACAGCCTGGTTGTCGCCCTGACGCCCGCCGAGCTTCTGGAAGAAGACCCCTGGGAGGGGCATGACTTGCGCCTGTATATCAACAAGAACTCTGATGGCATCGGGGTCGCTGTTTTGCAGCGGCGCGATGTGTCCTCTGACCTGACCGCCCGCTTTCCCTGGCCGACCGGCGTGACCCGATTTGACCTGCTGCTGCGTCCCGATCAGGTTCTGGACCTGCAATCGGGCACCGGTGAACGGTTGGCGTGGTTCGATCTGGTTGGCGGTTTTGCCGACCGCGACTGGGGGCTTCAGGTCTATACCCACACCGGCAACAAAAACCGCGCCGTCAGCTTGTCCCTGCACCAGGTTGTGCTGGATCAGGCCGCCCCGACCGTCTTGCCGGACATTGATCAGCCGGCCGACGGCCCGCGCAATGTCGCCCTGTTTGACGGCACGTTCACCGCGCCGATCTGGGCCCCATTTGAACGGTGGGAGCATACGTCTCTGGAGGTTTCGCGGCTTGGGGACGGCGCCTTGCACATCGGCTGGCCGGAAGACATCGACATTGACCACATGGGCATCCACACCCCGCAAACCGCGCTGTGGCTGGATCGGTTCGACGATACCGCCGTTGCCCGGATCACGCTGCACCTGGATGGCGCGGCCTCGGGGGATTTTGAATTCGGCTTGCGGCCAAGTTTTCTTCAGGCCGACAACGGGCTGGGTAATGGCGACTATGCCCTGTCGTTCCGTCGCCAAGAGGACGGCACATTTCTGTTCCGCAGCAGCCTGAAAACCCGCGACCCCGAGGTGGTACAGGCCGGGCTGACCGCCATTCCCGACACGATCACCGTGGTTCTGACCCGGCGCGGGATCGGCGTGGACGGCGAAGGCCTGCCTGCAGAGGTCGTGCCCCATGACGTGCTGCGCGACGCGGTCGGTCTGCGGTTCTTCCTGTCGGCGCTGAAACCGGACAGCGGCGCGGCGCGACTGGTTCTAAAGGGGATTGAAACCGACCTTACCCCGGGCCTGCCACGGCCAGCCCCCACCCCGGCGGATGGGGTTGATCCGCTGCCTGTGACGGTCTTGTTTGATGGGGCGCTTGGCGACGCCTGGACGCCTGTGTCACAGGGCGATGCTCTGTTTGATGACTTGGCGCAGATCACGTCTCAAGGGCTGCGCCTGTCGCGCCGCGACACCCTGCCAGACAGCAATCGCATTGCGCTGGTCAGTGCTGCGCCAATTGTCGCATTGGATGAGCGCATCCGCACAACACCCTTTGATGTGCACCTGTCCCTTGATCCTGCCCAGACGGACCTGGGCGGGCGGATTTTGTTCAGCACGAACCCCGACAACCCCACGGACAGTGCGAATTTCGCCGTGACCTTGCGCGAATTGCAGACCGGCCCGAATGCCGGTCAGGTGCAGCTTAAACTGCATGCCGGGAATTTCTTTTACAACCACTGGACGCGCACCCTGCCCGCCGGATACCGCGACAGCTGGTCCGGCGACATGACCGTCAGATTTGCAGATGAGCGCGTTCTTCTGCTGCTGGACGACAGGGTGGTCATGTCGGCAAAGGCAGACAACAGCGCGCCGTTGCACAAGTTCCATGTCGCCATCCTGCCGGGTGGAATTGGCTCCTATGATGGTGGGCAGATCACGCTGAAGCGGCTGGAAACCGGGTGGCGCACGTACCAGGGCATGACCGCGATTGAACGCATGCAATTTGTCGATAGCGACACCTTTGATCCCGCGGGTTTTGTCGACCTGCTGGTCCAGGGCGCCGCGGGGCAATAGGCTGTGCTTGGGGCCGACCCCTGGCACATGCCACCACGTTGAAGGACACCCGATGACCGTGCAACAGATCGAAATCACCGAGGCGCAGGCGCTGCAAGCCTTGTTTGACGCACAAAAGGCGGGGTTTGGCCTGGCGCCCTATCCATCACGCCCACAGCGTTTGGAGGCGTTGGAGCGCCTGGACGCGCTGCTGAAAGACAACAAGGCCGCCCTGATCGACGCCATTGATCAGGATTTCGGCAGTCGCGCGCGCACGGAAACCATCCTGGCAGAGCTCCTGGGCTGCCACGGTACCATTCACTATGCGCGCAAAAATCTGGCGCGCTGGATGGGGCGGCGCAAACGGCGCACGTCGTTCTGGTCGCAACCGGCCAAAAGCTATGCCATGGCCCAGCCTCTGGGCGTGGTGGGGATCATGGCGCCGTGGAACTATTCGCTGCACCTGTCTGTTGCGCCGCTGGTCGCCGCGCTGGCGGCAGGCAACCGCGTCATGCTGTGCATGTCCGAGGAAACGCCAAGGCTGTGCGCCCTGTTGACCCGGCTGATCGGCGATGTCTTCGCCCCCGATCACGTAGTGGTCGTGGCGGGCAACCCGACCACATCCCCCGCCTTCGCCGCCCTGCCCTTTGACCACCTTCTGTTCACCGGTTCGACCCGCGTTGGAAAATTGGTGGCCATCGCTGCCGCCCGGAACCTGACCCCCGTTACGTTGGAATTGGGCGGCAAATCGCCCGCCATCGTCGCACCGGATTTCTCCATCGAAGAGGCCGCGACCCGGATCAGCTGGGGCAAATCCTTCAACGCGGGCCAGACCTGTATCGCCCCCGATTACGCCTGTGTGCCCCGCGCGTCCCGCGATGTTTTCGCGCGGGCGGTTTTGGCCAAATTCACCCGATCTTTCAAAGACATCCACAGCGATGACTATACCGCCATCGTCTCTGAACGCTTCTTTGTGCGATTGCAGGCACTGGTCACCGAAGCCCAGGAAAAAGGCGCAACCATTCTGCGCCCCAAAGGCACAAGCGAAAGCGCGATCCAGGGCGTTTACAAATTCCCGTTGACCATCGTTCTGGACGCCCCTCCCGAGTGCCGCCTGATGCACGAGGAAATCTTCGGCCCCATCCTGCCGGTCCTGAGCTATGACAGTTTGGATGAGGTCATTACCCATATCAACGCCGGGCCGCGCCCCCTGTCGCTCTATTGTTTCACCCATGATCGCGACACCGTGGAACGGGTTCAGCGCGAAACAGTGTCGGGGACCTTCGGCGTGAATGAATGCCTGTTGCAATACGCCCAAGAGGATCTGGCGTTTGGCGGGGTCGGGGCCAGCGGCCAGGGGGCCTATCACGGCCATGCGGGGTTTGACACGTTTTCGCATGCAAAATCGGTGTTCCAACAACGCGGGTTTGGGAGCTTCACAGGCATCAAACTGCTGTATCCACCTTATGGGCCGGTCGCAAAACTGCTGTTGCGGATGATGAGCCGCTGAGGGGTTTCTGGCGCTTGCGTGGCAGGTTGGGGTACCGGTCCTTGCCCCCTGAAGGCCGCGTTCCTGAGCGTCATCATCTGACGCCCAGAAACAAGTGGTCGCGGCCTGCCGCTAGGCTCAGGCCGGGTCGGGCGTGGTAAAGATCCCGGCAAAGAAGGTCGCCAGGTCATCACGGGCCTCAAGCGGCAGGATGTTGGCGATATACTGGTCCGGGCGCACGATCACGATGCAGCCTTTGTCGCGATCAATCCCGCGCAGGTCGAAGATATCGTCGCCCTGCTTTCCGTCCGTACAGAACTGAAGTGGTCTTGGATTTTCGACCAGTTTGCAGCCTTGTCAAGGTGGATCAGGGTTTCAAATCGGGCTGCCATTCTCATGGGTTCGGTTTTGCTGGTATG
>DFBF01000034.1:0-5727 GCA_002367285.1 Rhodobacteraceae bacterium UBA3087
AGCCGCCGCAGCCCACCGCGCCGCAGCCTGCCGACCTTGCCGCCGCACCCGCCGAACAGGTCTTGCCCGAAACTATCGCGCCTTCGGTCACGGCCACGCCCGCAGCCCCTGACACACGAACGCCACAGCCAGAACCGGAGCCTGTGTCAGCCCCCGTTGAAACGACGACGGCCCCCGAATCGCCCCCGGCGCCCAGCATCGACATCTCGCATGTCGCGGCGGACCCTTCGGAAGAGGACATCTCGCCCTCTGGCCCCTCGCTGCCCGCGCGCATGCGCCGCCTGTCCACCGCGCATCCGAAAGGCTCGCCCGCACAGATCCAAGCGCTAAGTGATCGGCTGCAAGAGCTGTCTGGTCGCCTGTCGCGCGACAATCAGCACCGCACAATACGCTGAGTCAGATTTATGCGTTTTGCCGCTTGCCCCTGCTGCGAAAAACGCTATGTAGTTGCCGAAGTCGGGCTATGGCGCAGTCTGGTNNATCGTCGGGCTATGGCGCAGCCTGGTAGCGCGTCCGTCTGGGGGACGGAAGGTCGCAGGTTCGAGTCCTGCTAGCCCGACCAACAAAACAATCGCCCGCCCGGGAAACCGGCGGGTGTTTTTGTATCCAGCGTTTCATTCCGGGGGGGAATGTTCATGAACTCAGGCGTATTGGCAGACAGCCAGATCAAACAGATGATCGCCTCGGGCGGCATCGCGGCCTCATCCCCGATCCTGAATGAACAGATCCAACCGGCATCCTTGGACCTGCGCCTGGGCGACCGCGCCTATCGCGTGCGCGCGTCCTTTCTGCCCGGACGCCGCAGCACCGTCGCCCAGCGGCTGGACGAACTGACCATGCATGAAATCGCCCTGACGGGCGGTGCCGTGTTGGAAAAAGGCTGTGTCTATGTCGTGCCATTGATGGAGCGCGTGTCCCTGCCCCAAGGCATGACCGCCGCCGCCTCGGCCAAGTCGTCGATCGGGCGGCTGGACCTGATGACACGGGTCATCACCGACCATGGCATCGAATTTGACCGCGTGCCCGAAGGCTATGACGGGCCGCTGTTTGCCGAAATCTGTCCGCAGAGCTTTTCGGTCGTGGCCCAGCCCGGCCAGCTGTTGAACCAGATCATTTTCCGCCAAGGCAAAACCCTGCTCAGCGACGAAGACCTGCGCGCCGTCCATGCCCGCACGCCCATCGTGTCGGGGGATCCGGTGATCTCGGACGGGCTTGGGTTTTCAGTCGATCTGAAACCCGCCAGCGGTGATCTGGTCGGCTATCGCGCCAAGCGCCATTCCGGCGTCGTCGACCTGTCAAAACTGGCCCATTACGACCCGGCGGAATACTGGGAGGAAGTGCACACCTCCAACGGTCGCATCATTCTGGACCCGGGCGCCTTTTATATCCTGGTGTCGCGCGAAGCGATCGCCATTCCGCCCGATTGCGCCGCCGAAATGGCGCCATATCTGGCCATGGTCGGCGAATTCCGCGTGCACTATGCGGGCTTTTTCGACCCCGGGTTCGGCTTTGACGCCGCCGGTGGTTCAGGGTCGCGCGGGGTGCTGGAAGTTCGCTGTCACGAGGCACCCTTTGTGTTGGAACATGGCCAGGTGGTCGGTCGCCTGGTTTATGAACGTATGTCGGAGTTGCCCCAACAGCTGTATGGCGCGGCCGGTATTTCATCGAACTACCAAGGCCAAGGCTTGAAACTGTCCAAGCATTTCAAAGCCGTATAAGGCTCACCGTGCGGGCAAACCCATCTCGAACTGATACTCGGCCTTGTTCCAGGTGATGTGAATTTCTCGGTACAGCTGACCAGACAGCTGGCTGCAATATCTCAGATACGGCGCAGGGTCGGCCGGGACGAACCAGTCTTCACCGCCACATACCGCCGCGATTTCAGTATCGGGCGTGATCAGCCGTGCCACCGGGCTTGTGCCGTGTTGCGGCAGGCTGACCGCCACCTGCGCCCGAATGGCCTTCAACGCTTTCAGATCGGCAATCGTCATGTCATCAGTCATGAAATCCGCAATCCCAAGGTCGGGCCAAACGAAGCCCGTCCAGTCCTCCCAACCGTGCCCGGCTTCAAGACCAAAGAACCGCACGCGGGTCGTGTCCGGGTACGGCGGGCTGTAAGATGTTTCGCCAATGCCCACCAAGGGCTGACCATCGGCCATGCGCCACAGCACCACCTGGGTGCGAAATGATCCCCCCCCGGTGCCCTCATCCATGATTTCGACAAAGCCGTTCGTGCCATCGACCGTGACAGGCATCGCCGTGCCCCAATCAGGCGAGGTCGTCACCCACCGCCCACCGTCCTGGCGCAGCTCATAGAGCAATTCACCCGCCACACCCGCACTGCGTATATCGCGCCACGCCTCAACCACAGAGGGGTCGGCAAACGCCCCCTGTGCAAATGCAATACACCCAAGTGAAATCACGATTTTTTGCAGCATAACACCCTCCTTGACCTGTTAGGCCAAGCGTACCATGCCTTGGCCCCCCGCCCCATGACGTGGGTCAAGATTACCGCATACGCCGACTCAGCCGGGCAGCTTGACGGGCCCGCTTGGCCGCCTGGCGGGCTTGGCGCGCTTGTTTGCGCTCTGCCGGGCTCATTTCCTCGCGCGGCTTACCCCCGCTTGTGGCCATGTTGATGCCCGTGTTCACACCTTTATTGATCAGGCGTCGCGTCACCTGACGAATAATCATGTTAATAATCTGGTTGGCGTTCATTGCGCCCTCCTTCGGCTGCCTGCATTTGCACTATACCATGATCTGGGCGATTTCGCGGCAATTACAATGCAACAGCGCGTCGAACACCCATCAGCATCAAGCATGCCGCAGGCATTCCGCTTGGCAACGCCGCCTCAGTCCTCGAACAGTTCGGACTGGCCCTCGCTCGCCTCGTCCTCGTCTTCGCTGTCGGGGCCGGGCATCAGCCCCGGTGGCGGGCGGCTTTCCAACAGGCCCGCGCTGCGCAATTCTTTCAGCCCCGGCAGATCACGCGCGCTTTCCAGCCCGAAGTGGTCCAGGAAGGTTTGCGTCACCACAAACGTCACCGGACGGCCCGGCGTCATGCGACGGCGGCCAAAGCGGATCCACTCCATCTCGATCAACTGATCGACCGTGCCGCGCGACACGGATACGCCGCGAATTTCTTCGATTTCGGCACGGGTAACTGGTTGATGATAAGCGATAATCGCCAAGGTCTCGATCGCCGCACGTGATAGCTTGCGCGTTTCGACCGTCTCCTTTTGCATCAGGTATCCCAGGTCTGGCGCAGTGCGGATTGCCCAGGCGTCGCCCACCTTGACCACCTGCACGCCGCGCCCCTCATAGCGTTTTCGCAAATACACCAGAGCCTCGCGCGCGTCCGCCCCGTGCGGCATGCGCGCCTCCAGCTCGGTCACGGTCACGGGTTCAGCAGACGCAAACAGGATGGCCTCGACCATGCGCTCCTGTTCGCCCATCGGCGGCGCCTCGAACAGGCTTTCTTCTTGTCCGTGAACTTGTTCTGCGTCACTCATTCCGCCGTCCTGCGTATCTGGATGGGCGCAAACATTTCACCCTGCCGTATTTCAATCGCGCCCGCCTTGGCCAGCTCCAGCGAGGCCGCGAAATTCGCGGCCACCGCGCTGCGCCGTTTGGCGGGATCGGTCTCCCAGCCCTCGGGCAGGTAACTGGTCAGGTCGGTCCAATCGCCCGCATAGCCGATCAACCCGCGCATCCGATCCAGCGCCTGTTCCATCGTCATCACCGCGTCGCGGTCCAT
Organism: Rhodobacteraceae bacterium UBA3087; assembly: GCA_002367285.1. Taxonomy (GTDB): domain Bacteria; phylum Pseudomonadota; class Alphaproteobacteria; order Rhodobacterales; family Rhodobacteraceae; genus Aliiroseovarius_A. Next base: position 3,758 of record DFBF01000034.1, read on the forward strand.
GGTGAACGGGCGGAATTCGTCCTTGGTCCGGATACGCGCATAGCCCTGCATCAGGTCCAAAAGCGTCGCGGTATAGGTCACACGCCGCACCCGCGTCACGTCTTCGGGCAGGCCGCGTCCAAAGAAATCGCGCCCCAGCTGATCACGTGCCATCAGCTGGGCGGCGGAATCGCGCATGCCCTGCAAACGCTCCAGCTGGAACGCCAGGTGGGCGGCCAGCTCTTCGCCAGACGGCCCTTCCTCGGACGGGTCGGGCGGCAACAACAGGCGGGATTTCAGGAAGGCCAGCCAGGCGGCCATGACCAGATAATCTGCCGCCAGTTCCAGACGCAAACGCCGGGCGCGTTCTACAAAGGCAAGGTATTGTTCGGCCAGTTCCAGCACGGAAATCGTACGCAGATCAACCTTTTGGGTGCGCGACAGCGTCAGCAACAGATCCAACGGCCCTTCATAGCCATCGACATCAATGATCAACGCCTCCGCAGCCATCCGCTCGGAAACGCTTTGCTCGTCACTTTGAAATTCGGTCTGTTCAGCCATTCCCCGCCTGACCCATCATAAGACTTTGAAATTCGGCCGTGGCGGCCTCAATGTCAATGGGGGCAGGGTCACGGCGCCAAGTCAGGGCGGCGTCTGCGCGGGATTGCGCGATCTCGGACAGGGGACCCGCGGCGGCGGCGACGTCCTTCATTTCGGCCATCTGGCCGTTGCAATGCAGGATCACGTCACAGCCCGCCGCCAACGCGGCCTGCGACCGCTGCGTCAGCGGGCCATCAAGCGCCTGCATGGAGATATCATCGGACATCAACACGCCGCCAAACCCGATATGGGTGCGGATCATGTCGATCACTGTGGGCGACACCGTGGCGCAATGCACCTCATCCAGCGCGTCGAACACCACATGGGCCGTCATCGCCAGAGGCAGGCCTGACAGCGGTTCAAACGCCATGAAATCGGACCACTTCAGTTCGCGTTCCTTGGTCTTTACGCGTGGCAATTCCAGGTGGCTGTCAGCGGTGGCGCGGCCATGGCCGGGAATGTGTTTCAGCACCGGCAGAACACCACCATCGATCAGCCCCTGTGCGACAGATCCAGCGATTTCCGCCACCTTCAGCACATCGTCGCCATAGCATCGGTTGTGCAGGATCGCATGGGTGTCGGGCGTGGCGATATCCGCCAGCGGCGCGCAGTTGCCGTCAATGCCGATTGCACGCAGTTCATCCGCAATGATGCGATACCGCAGATACATCGACCGCGCCGCGTAGCGTTTGTTCTGGTGCACCTGATCCAGTGCGGGCAACCATTCGCGCCAATGCGGCGCGGTCAGGCGTGCAACACGCCCGCCCTCTTGGTCAATAAAGATCGGAGCGTCATAGCCGACCACGTCACGCAGCGCGCCCGTCAGGGCGGTGACCTGCGCCGGGTCGGCGATATTGCGACCAAACAGGATAAAGCCCCAAGGCTTTACACGCGCGAAAAATGCATGTTCGGCGGGCGTCAGGCTCAGCCCTTCGCAGCCGAAGATGAACGCCCCCTGCCCGGCCATCTTAGCGGGTCACAACCGGGATGCAGGCGGATTTGCCAGCCATCAGAACCGAACAGAACCGACGTGCATCCGACAGGTCTTCGAACCCCATCGCGCGCAGGCGATAGAAGGTCTTGCCACCGGATTGGGCCTTTTCAATCACGCGGGCTTTGCCGCCCATGTAATCCTCGAACCGACCGGCAAGTTTGGTCCATTCGCTGCGGGCCACGTCTTCGCTGTCAAAGGCGCCCAGCTGCACCAGACGCGTGCCAACGGGCAGGCTGGCCGCGTCAATATCCTGCACGGCATCCTGACCGGCGCCCCCGACGATCGGGGCGGCGGCGGGCGAGCTGTCGGTGCGTGCCGCGACCTGTGCAGCAACGATTTCAGCGGCCCGTTCAGCCAGACCATCCGGGCGACGCTTGGGCAAAGGAGAGACCTTTAC